>CALGOH010000222.1 GCA_937957985.1 uncultured Verrucomicrobiae bacterium | reverse complement strand
CCAACTGAAGGAGCCGTCGTTGACCGTGCTGACGGCGATGGTGGAATCCAGCACTCCCCCCTTGAGCAGTTCGATCCTGACGTTCCCCCCCAGCGTCGATGCCCAGGTGATCTCATGGGTGGCATCGACATACCACGTTTCGCCGCCGTTCGGTGCGGTGAGGACCATGTCCACGTCGTCCACGGTGAAGGTGACCGGGATGGTGAGCGGTGAATTGGTCGCGGAGGCGGAGGTGATGACGATCGTGTCGTTGTAAACCCCGGGAGAAAGCCCCGCCGCGTCGAGCGAGAGCGTCACCAGGTCCTGCTCGGTGGCCACCGTGCCGGCGGTGCGGTCGAGCGACAGCCACGAATGGGTCTTGGAAAGCGTGTAGGCCGCCGTTCCGCCACCGGTATTGCCGATATTGAACGAGGCGGACGGGCCCGGAAGCCCCGAGATCCCGGCCAGCGAAAAGGAACCGGGCGAGGCGGTGAGCGTGGCCGCGGCGCTGACGGTGAGCGTGACCGGAATGACCTCGGTGCCCGCGGCGCCGCCATCGACGGTGATGGTGGCCGAATGGTTTCCGGGGGCCAACGCGGCCGTAGCGTAGGTGACGGTGATGGTGTCGGCCTCGGTCGTCGCGCTGCCCGAGGAGGGCGAGCAGGACAGCCAGCCCGCATTGTCCGAGATGCTGTAGCTCAAGGTCCCGCCCGCTTCATTGAAGACCGCGAAGGTCTGGCTGGCGGCGTTCTGCCCGGAATCGACGGCGGGGTTCAACTGGGTGACCGTGACCGCGGTCGAGGGCGTCACGGGCGGCGAACGCGCGCCGGCGGCGAAGGTCATGTTGCCGCCCGGCCCGCTGATGGTGTGGATGTTCGCTCCCGAGGCCGTCGTCCGGCCGCCGGAGGCCCAGAACCTGAGCGCCGGCGAGGTGCTGTCGGAAACGCTGCTGACCCCGCTCGCGGTGTAGGCGTCGTTCGACCCCGGCGAGGGATCCTTGTACCAGGGAACCGCGCTGGTGCTCGGGTTGGACTCCACCACCATCAGCTCGTAGGGCTGGCTGAAGTCGGCGGGATCATCCGCGGTGTTAATCGAGGAGTACGTGTTGCTGCCCGTTTCCAGCGCATGGTAGACCACCAATCCGTTGGCCGGATTCGTCGAGCCCGCCCCGCCCCACGGTCCTTCGTAGCCCGCGTTGCCCCGCACCTCGAAAAGAAAGTATTCCTGCGACCGGGCGGGATTCCGGTAGCGGTAGAAGAAGTTGCGGTCCTGCTGCACCGCGCCCCGCAGTTGGCTCGAGCTGTTGAGATCGACCACGTCGGCCCATCCCGCGTGGATCTTCAGGTAGGGATCGACATGACGCGGGTGGGTCGAGCCGCTGCTCGCCATCAGCGAATAGGATCCGAGGTTCGCGGCGTTTCCATCGTAGGAATAGAGATCCGGGAAATCGCAGATCATGTGCCCGTTCTCATGGCAGAAGGTGCCGATGGTCAGGTTGGAGGGCATGTCGGTGATCTGGTAGTAGTAGGAAGTCGTGCTCAATCCGCTGCCGGAGAGTCCGCTCCACGAGGAACTCGACTGGTGCGGCCAGAGTCCCTCGGACCACGCATTGACCCGGTTTCCCGCATAGAAAATGTTCACGCCGTCGAGCCGGCCATCGTTGTTGCCGTCGCACTGCGTGAAATCGAATCCCTCGGCGGCCAGCACGGCGAGACCCTCCCGGATCAGCTCCCGCGCCCGGGTGCCGTAGCCGACCGAGTTGTCGGTGTAGTAGTCCCGGTTGTTGGCCGCCGTGAACCAGGCGGTCACCGTGTTCTTGTACGACAGCTTGCCGTTGGACTGGATCTTGAAGTAGCCGTACACCGAGGTGGCGTTGCCGCCGACGGTGTAGGTCTCGGCGTTGCAGTAGTCGTCGATGTCCGCCACCTCCTTGGTCACGTCCTGCGGCCGGTCGGGAAATGACGCCAGCAGCACCAACCCGACGCGGTGATCCACCGTCGGGGACGATGGCGGCGCGGGGGCGATGGGAGGCTCCCCACCGTCCGGCGCGGGAGCTGCTCCGTCGCCCTCGACGCTGAGAATCTCCCCGCTCTCCTTCTCGATCAGCTTCTTCCCGGGATTGGGCCGCCCCTTTTGATCCACCCGGAGCAGGTTGCGATTCTGCAGACTCAGGCCCATGGCCTTGCCGGCGGCCAGCCGCTGCCGGGGCTTGAGCCCCGGAGGCTTCTGCCCGCCCACCTTCACGCCGGTCGACACGAGCCTGGTGCCGTCCGGTGTCACCTTGGCGTAGCAGAAGAATCCGTTCTCCGGATCGCGGACCACCAGGTAGCCGTCCTCGGTCTGCTGATAGGCAAAAAACTCGTCGCCGTACAGTCGAACCTTGAAGGTCTCTCCGTCCGGCTGCCGGTAGGTGAACTCCTCACCGTCGTAAGGCGCGGCGTGAATCCACGGTGAGGCAAGAAGCGCAAGCAGGATGGTGACGGTCCTCCAACCGCCCGAACGTGTGACTCTCATGGGTTTTTCCCCCGGCAAAGTGCCTATATTCACCCCAATCGCAATTCAGAACACCCGACATTCAAAAAAATCGAACTTCGGGACCGGAAAAGCGCGAGTGGGCTCGCGCGGTCCTCCTCCTGGCCCCCTTCACACCGCCACCACCACCTCGATGCCCCGCTGCCGCAGGCTATCCACGAACACCGGATCCGCGCCCGCATCCGTGATCACCGTCCGGAAAGCCTCGATGTCGGCGAAGAAATACTCCGATCGCTCGCCGAGCTTGGTCGAGTCGACCAGCAGGATCACCTCCTCGGCGTAGCGCACCAGCCGCTCCTTGAACGCCACCTGCTCCTCGAATCCCTCGCTCGCCCCGCGCCTCAGGTCGAGCCCGATGCACGAAATGAAGGCGGTCTGCACGTTGTGGCGCTTGAGCGTGTCGATGCTGTCGCCACCGACGAAGGTCTGCGTCTTCGGATGGTAGCGGCCGCCGGTCGAGACCAGCTCGATGTTCTCGGTCCCGACCAACCGGTCCAGCACCGCGTAGGCGTTGGTCACCACCCGGAACGGCAGGTCGGGCAGGATGTCGATCAACTCGAAGGCCGTGGTGCTGCTGTCGAAGGCGTAGGTCCGCCCCGGCTCGATCCGCTCCAGGGCCGCGCGGGCGATGGCCTGCTTGGCCTCGACCTGCCGGATGCGCCGCTCGGTGAAGCTGCGCAGCTTGGGGCGGCCGCTCAGGCTCGTCGCGCCGCCGTGGATGCGGGCGATCCGCCGCTCGTCGGCCAGCGACTGCAGGTCGCGCCGGATCGTCTCGTCGGTCACCGCAAACTCCTGCGCCAAGTCCACCGTCCGCACCGTGCCTCGTTCCTCGATCAGGGCGAGAATCTGGTTCTGTCGCTCGGTGGCCAGCATCCTTGCCCGACTTTGTGGGTTTTTTGGATTTTTGCCAGATTTTTGTTGTGTTTTTCTGCGAAATCCACATTTTTACCCCCGGAAGCGCAGATTTATCCATGGCAAACCCACTTTCCAGCGCCGCATCCCGAGCCCAGATCGAACGTCTGGTCCGCGAAAGCCTGCGCCGCCAGATGGGCGGCAAACCGAAGGCCGAGGGGCCCAATCCGCTGATCGTCAACTCCAGCGCGCGCCACTGCCACCTCACCCCCGAGGCCGTCGAGACGCTGTTCGGCAAGGGCCGCACGCTGACGCCGATGAAGTGGCTCTATCAGAAGGACCAGTTCGCCGCCGAGGAGACGGTCACCCTGATCGGTCCGCGCAGCCGCGTGATCTCCAACCTCCGCATTCTCGGCCCGTGCCGGAATCTCAACCAGGTCGAACTGGCCTACACCGACGCGATTTCGCTCGGCTTCAAGATCCCGGTCCGGAACTCCGGCGACATCGCCGGCACGCCGGGCTGCATGCTGATGGGCCCGGCCGGCTTCCTCGAAATGCCCGAGGGCGTCATCCGCGCCGCACCGCACGTCCACATGGCCCCGGAGGACGCCGCCTTCTACGGCGTCGAGAACAAGTCCTTCATGAAGCTCCGCGTCGGCGGCGGCGTCGGCGTGACCTTCGACAAGATCTTCGTCCGCGTGGACCCCTCGTTCAAACTCGAGGTCCACATCGACACCGACGAGGCGAATGCCTGCGGTCTCGGCCCGGACACCCCCTGCGAGCTCATCAAGTAACCCCTCCCACACAACCAAACCAACAAACACATGAGCGAATCCATCGGATTAGTTGAAACCCGGGGCCTGACCGGCTCGATCGAGGCCGCCGACGCGATGGCCAAGGCCGCCTCGGTCAGCCTCGTCAAGCAGGTCTCCATCGGCGGCGCCTACCTGACCGTGCTGGTCAAGGGCGACGTCGGCAGCGTGAAGGCCGCCGTCGAAGCCGGGGCCGAAGCCGCCGACCGTGTCGGCGAACTCGTCGCCTCCCATGTCATGGCACGTCCCCACGAGGACCTGCTGACGTTTTTCCAATCCTAACTCCAACCACCAAGAATCATGGCTCAAGAAGCAATTGGAATGATCGAGTGCAAGGGCTTCGTCGCGCTGATGGAGGCGAGCGACGCCGCACTGAAGTCCGCCGACGTCAAGATGACCGGCTGGGAGAAGATCGGCAGCGGTCTGGTGACCGGGTTCTTCACCGGCAACGTCGCCGCCGTGAAGGCCGCCGTCGAAGCCGGTGCCGAAGCCGCCGGCCAGATCGGCGAGGTGATCGCCGTCCAGGTGATCCCCCGCCCGCACGACGACCTGTCGAAGCTCGGTCCCTTCATCGGGTGAGCAGGCGAGCCGCCGGGAGTTTTCGCATGATGTAGAAGATGAATCAGGATGAAGAGGATGGAAGATAGGGATTGGTAACCGGAAACGGCGCAGCCGCTCCGAAAACAAAATCCATATCCTCTCCATCCTTCCCATCCCATCCATCCTACCGAAATCCTCCCAGACGCCAGCCATCTCTCCAACGAAGGAACCACCCCGAAGATCCCGCCACCGATGAAGATCCTCGTCGCCAACCTCGGCTCGACCTCGTTCAAGTACCGCCTGTTCGACATGGACGGTGCCGGCGAGTCGTTGCTGGCCCAGGGCGGCTTCGAGCGGGTGACGGAATACACCCCGTGCATCGACGAGATGCTCGGGCGGCTGGCCGACGACGGTCACCTCGTCAGCGACGAGGACCTCGACGCGGTCGGCTTCAAGACGGTCCTCGGCAAGGACCTGAGCGGTTGTGTGGAGGCGGACGCGCGCGTCCTCGAGGCCCTCGACGGCTTCAAGGAGGTCGCGCCCGCCCACAACCCCGCCTACGCCGAAGGGATCCGTTGTTTCGAACGCCGCCTGCCGAAGGCCCGGCGCGTGGCGCTCTTCGAGACCGCCTTTTTCCAGTGGGTCGCTCCCGCCGCGGCGGAGTATGCGATCCCGAAGACCTGGCGCGATCTCGGCATCCGCCGCTACGGATTCCACGGCGCCAGCCACAAGTTCGTCGCCGAGCGCACTGCCGAACTCATGGGCCGTGAGGACGTCGCCAGCCGCGCCCGCGGACTTTATGTGAATGGTCCCGGTGAGTTCGAGGGCGCACCGCTTCGACTCGTTTCCTGCCACCTCGGCGGCAGCAGCTCGGTCGCCGGCATCCGCGACGGCGTCGCGATCGGCTCGAGCATGGGCTTCAGCCCGCAGAGCGGCCTGCCGCAGAACAACCGCGTCGGCGACCTCGACTCGATGGCCGTCCCCTACGCCTGCAAGATGCTCGGCATCGACGTCGCCGAAGCCGAACGCCAGCTCACCAAGGAGAGCGGCCTGCTCGGGCTTTCGGGCATCAGCAACGACGCCCGCGACATCCGCGAGGCGGCCGCCGCCGGAAATCCGGACGCCCAACTCGCCCGCGACCACCTGATCGACAGCATCCGCCATTGGGCCGGCTCCTTCGTTTTCAAGATGGGTGGCCTCGAAGCCATCACCTTCACCGCCGGCATCGGCGAAAACTCGCCCCAGCTCCGCGCCCAGGTCTGCGCCGGACTCGAAGAATTCGGCGTCATCATCGATCCCGGGAAGAACGAAGCCTGCCGCGGCACCGAAGCCGAGATCAGCGCCTCCGACGCCCGCGTGAAGGTCCACGTCATCCCCGCCAACGAGGAACTCGTCATCGCCCGCGAGGTCGCGCGCTTCCTCCAGGCCAACTGAACTTTCCCAAACTCAACACCAACCACCAACCACCATGGCCAAACAAGCAATCGGAATCCTCGAGACCAAGGGTCTCACCGCACTCGTCCAGGGCACGGACGCCATGCTCAAGGCGGCGAACGTCGAACTCACCGGTCCCATGAAGGGCGTCGGCAGCGCGATGGTCTCCGCCGTGATCACCGGCGACGTCGCCGCCGTGAAAGCCGCCATCGAGAGCGGCGCCGAAACCGCCGGACGCTTCGGCGAGGTCATCAGCGCCCACGTCATCGCCCGTCCGCACGAGGACACCGAGACGATCGTCCCCCGCAGCCAACCCGCGGCCAAGAAGACCGCCAAATAATCCCCGGCGATGTACCTCGGCAAAGTCATCGGATCGGTCGTCTCGACCAAGAAGGACGACACCATGAAGGGGCGGAAGCTCCTCATGGTGCGCCCGATGCTGGCCGACCCCGACAACCCGGGCGCGTTCAAGCCGGGCAGCAACACCATCGTCGCCATCGACACCCTCGGTGCCGGCGAGGGCGAGCTGGTGATGTTCGCGCAGGGCAGCTCCGCCCGCCAGGCCGACGGACTCAGGTCCGTGCCGGTCGACGCCGCCATCGTCGGCATCGTCGATACGGTCAACATCCTCGGCCACAAAACCTACGAAGCGAAGAACAGCTAACCGTTAGATTCCCATGGTCCAGTTGAGCGAAGCCGCGATCCGTGACGTGGTCACCGAGGTCCTGAGCAAGATCCAGGCGGGCACCGCAACACCCGTCAGCGCCCCGAACATCCGGTCGAAGCCCGGACGCCACGGCGTGTTCGATTCCGCCGCCGATGCCGCCAAGGCCGCGCAGGGCGGCTTCGAGCAGCTCAGGCAGTCCGGCTGGGCCGGGCGCGCGAAGGTCGTCGAGATCGTCAAGACGATGTGCTTCGACAACGCCGAGCGCTGGGGAAAGATCGAGTTCGAGGAAACCAAGATCGGCCGCCTCGACCACAAGATCGGCAAGCTGCACGGCATCCGCAACGTGCTCGGCACCGAGTTCCTCGTCCCCCACGGGATGAGCGGCGACGCCGGCATCACCATGGAGGAATCCGCGCCGTGGGGCGTGATCGGCGCCATCACCCCGGTCACGCACTCGATCCCGACCATCGCCGGCAACATCGTCAACATGGTCGCCGCCGGCAACGCGGTGGTGGTCAACCCGCACCCCGGCGGCGCCGCCTGCGCGGCGACCGCCATCCACGAGTTCAACGAGGCCATCGCCGCCGAGCTTGGCATCCGCAACCTCATCTGCACGGTCGAGAAGCCGACGCTCGATTCCTTCAACGAACTGTGCGCCGCCCCAGAGGTCGCGCTGCTCTGCATCACCGGCGGCCCGGCCGTGGTCGATGCCGCGATGAAGACCGGCAAGCGCGCCATCTGCGCCGGCCCCGGCAACCCGCCGGTCGTGGTCGATGACTGCCACGCGCTCGATTTCGACAAGGTCGCCAGGGACATCATCTTCGGCGGCGGCTTCGACAACAACCTGCTGTGCATCGGCGAGAAGCAGATCATCGCCGTCGGCGACAGTTATGCCAAAACGCTCGACGCGCTGAAGCGCCAGGGCGCGGTGATCCTCACCAAGGCCCAGGCCGAGGCGATCAAGAAGGAGGTCTTCGACATCAAGGACGGCGGCGGCGGATGCTCGCACGCCGTGCTCAACCGCGCCTACGTCGGCGCCGATCCCGCCAAGCTCGCCGCCATCGCCGGCCTCAGCATCGACCCGAAGACCGAGATGCTCATCGCCGAGACCGAGGCCGACGACCTGTTCGTCGTCGAGGAACAGATGATGCCGCTGCTGCCCATCGTCCGCGCCGGCTGCTTCCCCGATGCCGTGCGCATCGCCAGGGAGAGCGAGCACAACTACCGCCACTCGGCCATGGTCCATTCCATGAACGTCGCCAACCTGACCATGATGGGCCGCGAGATGGACACCACCCTCTACGTCAAGAACGGCCCCTGCGTCGCCGGCCTCGGCATGGGCGGCGAGGGCTACATCAGCTTCTCGATCGCCACCACCACCGGCGAGGGCATCACCACGCCGAAAACGTTCACCCGCTTCCGCCGCTGCACGCTGGTCGATCAATTGAACATCGTCTGAGCCGGCTTCGCCGGCGATGGTGGATGGTGGATGATAGATTTTCGCTTCGAACCCAACCCAGAAAGCCGACCCAAAGATCAAAGGACCGCGTGGCTCCCGCCGCGCACCGCGGAGCCCGAGCCCCACAACCCGAGATCCACCATCCACCATCTACCATCATGATCCTCGCCCGAGTCGACGGCCACTGCACGGCCACGATCGCCCACCCTTCGCTGAAGGGTCAGCGCATCGTGCTGTGCACCCCGATCGACGAACACGGGAAGTCGAACGGCTCGCCGATCGCCGCGATCGACACCTTCGGAGCCGGGCGCCATTCGCGGGTCTTCATCACCACCGACGGTTCGTGGACACAGGGCACGGTTCACGACGACTCGTCCCCGATCCGCAACCAGATCCTCGGACTCATCGACGACGTATGAAACCCGGACGCGTCATCGGCACCGTGACCCTCAGCCAGGCGGCCCCGCAATTCCGCGGCGCGCGCTGGAAGGTGCTCGGCGCCATGGGGCCCGACGAGCTTTCCGGGAAGAACCCCGACGGCGTCGGCCCCGGCTGGACGCCGGTGGTGCTCGACCAGCTCGGCGCGGGCGTCGGCGACGCCGTGCTCTACGTCGAGGGCACCGAGGCGACCCAACCCTTCGACCATCCCATCCCGCTCGATGCGATCACCGTCGCGCTGATGGATCGCTACGTTTTCGAACCCATCGATTGATTCCCGCCATGAGCAAACTCTACACCGCCCGAGACATCGAAGCCCTCATCGCCAAAGGCGGCGACCTCTCGGCCGTCGCCGAGAGCGGCCGCCTGACCCCGATGGCCCGCGATCTCCTGCGCCAGCAGAAGATCACTCCCGGCCGGAGTGCGCCGGCCAGCACCTCCGGCACGCCCCGCATCCACGAGCCGGCGCTGCCCGACGACGATTACAACCGGAAACCTGGCGGAGACCCGTAGACCGCGGGCGAGATCGAGAAGTTCTTCTATTCCCCCGAGATCCAGGCGCTGAAGGAACGCATCTGCCAGATCGGGAAGCGGATCTGGAGCAAGGGCTACGTCGATGGAAACGGCGGCAACATCACCGTCCGCGTGGGCGACAACCTCGTTCTCTGCACGCCGACCCTGATCTCGAAGGGCTTCATGACGCCCGACGACCTGTGTATGGTCGACCTCGACGGCAACCAGGTGGCCGGCACCCGCCCGCGCACCTCCGAGGTGAACACCCACCTCGGCATCATGAAAAACGAGCCGAACGCGAAGTCCTGCGTCCATGCCCACCCTGTGTATGCTACGGCGTTTGCAGTAGCAGGCGTCACCCCGCCGTCCTGCCTCATCCCCGAGCCAGAGGTCTTCCTCGGCGAGATCGGCTTCGCCAGCTACCAGACCCCCGGCACGCCGGAGAACGCCGCCGAGGTCGGTGCGCTGGCCAAGAAGCACCAGTCGATCCTGATGCAGAACCACGGCGTGATCTGCTGGGGCAAGGACGTCGAGGACGCCTACTGGAAGATGGAGAACACCGACGCCTTCTGCCAGACGGTCACCATCACCATGCAGATCGGCGGACCCAAGCAGTACGGTCCCGACAAGCTCAAGGAACTCATCCAGCTTCGCCGCAAGCTCGGCATGCCCGACCACCGCCTCGAGGAACTCAAGGAGTGCGAGCTGTGCGACATCGGGGTGACCACGGTCAACACCGCACCCCAGCCCGCCGCCTGCTCCTGCCATGCCGAGACGACATCCTCCGGCGGCGAGCCCGACGAAGCCCTCGTCCAGCAGATCACCGACCTGATCATGAAGCAGCTCAAGGAGGCTTGAGTTGGATATTGGGAGCTTGGGAAATTGAGAGATCCGGGATTCCAGATTCTGATCAGCGGCCCCGAGACGCGCGACTCCGCGATCGGGCTCGACTCCGTGGGACTTCCTCAACCTGCGGTCGCCATCAACGGCCCGAAGGGTCGTCAGAACAAAGCCCGGGGCCAACGGCCCCGGGAGTTTCCGCACCGCAGATCCCCGCGGCCTGAAAGGTCGCAAGAACCGGTCTCTCGGCCCTGCGGGCCGCATTCGTTCTCCCGATCCCACACCCGGGGCGTTGCCCCGGGCTTCGTTCTCATGACCCTTCGGGCCATTCACCGGGAAGCCTCCTGCGGGATCTTCGATCCACCATCTCCCATCCACCATCCATCACCATGAAAGCTCCCATTCGAGTCGCCGTGACCGGCGCCGCCGGCAACATCGGCTACGCCCTTCTCTTCCGCATCGCCTCGGGCCAGATGTTCGGACCCGACCAGCCGGTCGCACTGAACCTGATCGAAATCGAGCCCGCACTCGACGCACTCAAGGGCGTCGTAATGGAACTCGATGACTGCGCCTTCCCGCTGCTCACCGAGGTTGTCGCCACCGCCGATCTCAATACCGGATTTACGGATTGCGACTGGGCATTGCTGGTCGGCTCGGTGCCGCGCAAACAGGGCATGGAGCGGGCCGACCTGCTCGGCATCAACGGCAAGATCTTCATCGGCCAGGGCAAGGCGATCAACGACAACGCCAAGCCCACCTGCCGCACGCTGGTGGTCGGAAACCCGTGCAACACCAACTGCCTGATCGCGATGAAGAGCGCGCCGGACATCCCGGACGAGCAGTTCTTCGCGATGACCCGCCTCGACGAGAACCGCGCCAAGACCCAGCTCGCCCAGAAGGCCGGGGTCCCGGTCAGCGAGGTCAGCGAGCTCTGCGTGTGGGGCAACCACAGCCCGACGATGTTCCCCGATTTCTTCAATGCTAAGATCGCCCGTCGCAAGGCGACCGAGGCGATCCCGGACGAGGCCTGGCTCAAGGACACCTTCGTGCCGACCGTCGGCAAGCGCGGCGCCGCGATCATCGCCGCCCGTGGTGCCTCCTCGGCCGCCTCGGCCGCCAACGCGGTGGTCGATACCGTGCGCGACCTCGTGAACCCGACCCGTGGCGACTTCCACAGCGTGTGCGTCATTTCCAAGGGCGAATACGACACGCCGGCCGGCATCATCACCTCGATGCCGATCAAGGTCGATGCCATCGGCAACTGGCGCGTGGTCGAGGGGATCAAGCTCAACGACTACGCGAAGGAGAAGATCGCCGCTTCGAACAAGGAGCTGCTCGAGGAGCGCGAAGTCGCCTTCGGCCAGCTCGGGTTGAGCGTCTGACTTTGGAGTGCGGTGGCTTGCCACCGCTTTTCGAACCGCCCCGGAAACACGCGACATCAATCGGGCCGACCGGGCCACTCCGGTCGTTCACCGAAAAGCCATCAACTCCAGCGCGAAAGCGGAGGCAAGCCTCCGCACTCCAAATCGCTATCTCCGCGGCGCCGGGATTTCGACGGCCTGAGGGGAGCCGCGGAGGTTGCCCAACTCCGGCTCGGCAATCTGCCGAATGGAACAGTCAACCGCCAGCACCACGGCTTTACCCCGGATCGCTGGTGAAACAAGAAGTGCCCGATTCGGGTCACCGGAAGTTGTTTGCCCGGACAAGTAGATCCAGTCGCCTTCGAACCCGTCACCCACGGTGAGAGACTCCTCAACGGGATGATGGCCCCAGGCCTTCAACTGATTCAGCACCAGCGGGCCTTTCAACTCATCGGGATCCACTCCCTTCTCCTTCGCCACCAAGGCAGCGGTGTCGTCCGAGGGAAAACTTCCGAACTCCTGATCGAACTCGATAAGAGCGATTCCCAGTTGTCTCAGGTTCCCGTTCACCTGATTCCTCTCTCGTGCGGTCCCATACATACCGCCCGCGGTGACCAATGCTCCCGAAATCACGGCAACGATCCCGATGCAGCAGGTCAAATACCCCGAGATCAGGCCGCCGACCGCAAAACCTTCACCCCTCAGCGCTCCCCCTGACTTCTTGATCCGCGAGAGCGCATGGTGTCCCAGAAATACCGCCACGAGCCCGCCAACACCGACTGTGCAAAAGCCAAGGATTCCACAGATCAAGCTACTGATCGCGATACCCGAGGTCTGGTAGGACGGGCGCCCGGGGAGCGGAGGAACAGCGTTCATAGCTGAGCTTTTGCCGAGGCCACCGACACCTCGATACTCCAAAAGGCTACCGGCGCGGTGCGGGAATCTCGACGGCGTCCGGTAACATCCGGAGTTTCCCCAGCTCGGGTTCCCCGATCCGGTCCACCGAACCATCCAGCCTCAGGACCATCGCCTGTCCGCGAAGTGCGGGTGAGACGAGAACCGGCAAACTGGAGTCCGCACCGGACGTCTTGCGTCCGGGGAAATAGATCCAGTCACCCTCGGCCGAGGAACGGACCGTCAAGAGCGACTCGATGTCCGCACCGCGGGCCTCCAGTTGGTCCAGCACATCCGGCCCAGAAAGGCTTGAGGCATTCACCCCGGTGTCGGTTGCCACCGCAGCCGCCGAGGCGTCGGCGGGAAAGATCCCGTATGCCACTTCAAAATCCATGAACATCACTCCCATCTGCCTCATGTTGCTGGTCATCTGCGCGCTCGCCGCCTTTTCCTGGCTGCGCAGGATCAGCGGCGTCACCAGGCCCGCAATCACCGCGATGGGCAGAATCAAGGCGCTCATGTAGCCGGTGACCAGGCCGGTCACCGCGAACCCTCCGCCGGTCAGGGCACCGTTGGACTTCTTGATCCTCGACAGCCCGAGGTGACCGAGCACCACCGCGGCGATGCCGGACAATCCAGCCGTGAAAAACCCCAGAATCCCGCAAACCATGCTGCCGATGGCGAGGCCGGAGGTCTGGGCGGGGGCTTGGGCGGGAACGGGCGGGACATTCGTCATGGTGTTCTCCTAGAGCTGATCGACAGGAATGTCGATACTCCGGAAATCCGATCCCCCGAAAGCCGCTAGACCCCCGCGCGTCGGTCCGCCACACTCCGCCGCGTGATCCACCCCACGGCGATCGTTTCCTCCAAGGCCGAACTCGGCGACAACGTCCAGATCGGCCCTTACTGCGTGATCGGCGACCACGTCACCCTCGGCGACGGGTGCGTGCTGCACTCCCACGTCGTCATCGAGGGCCACAGCACCATCGGCCGCGACAACCAGTTCTTCCCCTTCGCCGCCATCGGCGGGAAGACCCAGGACCTGAAATACGCCGGCGAGCCGACCTCGCTGGTCATCGGCGACCGCAACGTCTTCCGCGAGAACACCACCGTGCACCGCGGCACTTTCGACCACACGCCGACGAGGATCGGCAACGACAACCTCTTCCTCTGCTACGCCCACATCGCCCACGAGTGCCAGCTCGGCGACCACATCATTCTCTCGAACAACGGCACGCTCGCGGGCCACGTGACCGTCGAGGACCACGCGATCGTCTCCGGCCTCACGGCGGTCCACCAGTTCTGCCGCATCGGCTGCCACGCGATGATCGGCGGCTGCTCCCGCGTGAACCAGGACGTCGCCCCCTACACCGTGGTCGAGGGCAACCCGGCCAGCACCCGCGCGATCAACCAGATCGGCCTCAGCCGTCGCGGCTTCACCGAGGACGACCTCAAGGCCCTGCGCGCCGCCTACAAGCGCCTGTTCCTGAAAAAGGACGCCAACCTCGGCATGGCCGTCTCATCGCTCAAGGCGGACACCCCGGCGAACAACCCGCACGTGAAGCACCTCATCGCCTTCCTCGAAAGCTCCCAGCGCGGGGTGACGCGGTGATTCAGCTTCAACGCCTCCGCCGCAGGAGCGCGGTCATCATGCCGATCAGCAGGAGCAGGCTGGTGGAAGGTTCGGGAATCGCCGGGATCGACGAGGCGTCGCCTTCCACGGGCTTGAGCCCGTGGCGCTCGAACTGCTCCATCGTCTCCAGCACCACGGCGCCGGACACCGGAGTCACGAGCTGGTAGGCCGCCGCGATCTTCGGCGCGTCGTCGGCGCCCGACTCTGCGTGCTCCATCGCCCAGTGCCGGGCCAGTTGATCCCAAACCTCGCGGCCTTCGATGCCGTCGGTGGAAGTCTGGCGCTCCCAGCTCCAGTCCATGCTCGGGCGTCCCTCCGTCAATGCATCAAGAAAGGCCTTCAAGTCCCGGGCCGGCTCCAACAGGCGAGGGCCGCGCTGCAGCAGCCCGCCTCTGCCCAGCTCATCCGCCAGACGGTTTGGCCCGGGAACCACCTCGAACTCGTGGATCTCCGGCTGCCGCGTTCCACGCTCGAGCATCTGCCGCAGCGCCTCGGCTTCCGTCAGCCTGACCGGTTGCGGTCCGTGGAGCCAGACCACCGCGCCGTTCTCCGCATCACGGGCCAGCCCGATCGCCTTGCGCAGCGCGGCTTCGTTGTCGCGCCCGCCGGAGTAGCGATAGCCGGCATCGAACTCCGTGACTCCGTCCGTCGCGATCAGGACGTCGGGCGTTTTGTTGGAAAAGACGGAGCGGATCCACTTCCCCGCTTCGGCCATCGTTTCGGAACCATCGATCACCACCACCACCCGGTCCACCGGCGCCTTCCGGCCGGGCTTCGCCGTTCGGCAAAGGATCTTCCCGTCGCCGGTCGTGAACCGATCCCGGCACCACACCGGTCCCGGAGTGTCGCCAAGCTCCTCCAACTCCACCACGACCGGACCACCGAGCACCGTCTGGATCGGCAGGCCCGACTGGCTGGAGTAGCCTTTGCCATCCGCCCTCGATTCGGGCAGACCGGGCATCGTGAAGGAGCGGTCCGCCTGCATCCACAAGGCGTGCTCCAACCCGGACCCGATGCCGAAGTTCCGCTCGACGATCCTCGGCAGTTCCCATGCTCCATCTTCACAGGGGGCGGTCACCCCGAAGCGGATCTTCATTTCGCCGTGTGCCGGGACGGGAAAGCACTGCACCATCACCGTGTCGGGTCCGGCCATCGTGACCAGCACCGGATCCCGCCGCTGCTGCACCGCGACTTCCCGATAGGCCGCCTTGACCTTCGCCACCGAGTTGAAGGCCGCCTCGCGCGGCTCGCCGTTGACCCAAAGCGTGAGCCGCGACACCCGACCGTCCCGCGGCAGACGCACCTGGCACCGAGCCTCCTTCGGCTGGCTCGTGTGGTTGTCGAAAACCATCGTCCATTCACCGTAGCCGATCGCCGAGGTGCCATCGACGTGGCCGTCGAAACGCGATTCCGCAAGATCGAGCCCGCGCAGCCGCACCGCCACGTCATCACCGCCCAGATGATCGTCGAACTCCCAGTCATCGAGCACCGCCCGGCGACTTCCGCCGAAGATTCCGCCTGCCGAACCTCGCGGCGGCTTGAGCGAGTTGAACGGCTTGCCGGTCACGCGGAAGAACACCTCCCGCACCGCCTCGGAGTCCTGCGTCTCGAAGCTTCGCGCCCCGAACAGCCCCGCCGTAATCCCCCAGCCCTTGCCGAGCCATCCCGCGATGTCGGTGGCCATCGCGGTGCCGCGGTTTCCCTCGTAGCAGGCTTTCAGCAACGCGCGCTCCGAATGGACGGCGCGCAACATCGCCATCGCCGTACCGCTGCCGGAAGGGTCGGCCACCGCCCGATCCAGCAGGACCCTGGTCCAGATACCCGGACCCTCGAGGATGAGAATGGCTCCGAGCGCCGCCAGCATGCCCCACTTCCTTCCCTGACGGAAGCTCCACGGACGTGCCACCTCCCCGCGGTTGTGGCGGGAGATCCTCCAGGTCGCGATCCAGGCGAAGATCGGCGTCAGGGAAAGCAGGCCCATCCCCATGAACAACACCGCCAGCACCGATGCCGGCAGCAGCGGCAGGAACAGCAGCACGTAGAAGGCCGACACCACCAGGCCGATTCCCGAAGTCCATCCCTGGAGCCGTGAGTCGGCCCGCCGCCCATAGCTCAGCAGCCAGGCATTTCCGGCCGGCACCAGCAGCGCAAGCAAGCCGTGCCAGACGGTCGGCAGAGGATCGAAGAACACGCCGCCGCAGAAACCGCTGAGCGCTTCGAAGACCACCACCGCCGCCGGAAAGACCACGCCGAATGTCCACGCCAGACCCCGGCGGAACCGCTTGATCGGCCGGGGTCCGGCGATCTCCGCTTTCGATCCGTCGTCCAACCCGGCCAGCACCGCGTCCAGCTCCGCACCGTCGATCAATTCTCTCTCCCGGTGTTCCGCCTCCTCCTGGACATGCGCGCGGAGATCCTCCCGCAATTCCCGGGCATCGTCGCCATCAAGTCCTTCCCGCCGCACGCGGCCGGCCAGATATTCCTCCAGCCTCTCCTCAGCCTGCTTCGTCCAACGCTTCATGATTCCGATCTGTGGTTTGGTTTGGTGGCCCCCGTGTGCGGCCGCTTTGAAGTTCAGGTGAAATCCCCACGACCCAGTCCGCCCACGCCCTCGGTCATGGACTGGAAATATCGATTCATCTCGGCGACCACCGAGCGTCCCGAAGCGGTCAGCCGATAGTACTTCCGTGCGGGCCCCTCGGTGGACTCCTCAAGTCGGGTCGAGACCAGACCCTGGCGCTTGAGCCGCGACAGCAGCGGGTAGATCGAGCCTTCCGAAACCCCCACCCCCGGCACCGCCACCAGCATCTTCACCAGCGCGTAACCGTAGTGCTCGCCCCCCTCCAACGCCCGCAGGATGCAGAAGTCCAGCAGGCCCTTGCGCATCTGGACCGTCCAGTTCGCCAACCATTCCGATAGCTCTCCCGATCCGCTCACAACTCGATCCGGTATATTGTTACGCAAGGTAGCCGTCAATACATCATTTCACCGTCCCTCTCCCCCTCGAAGTTTTGGCATTTGTCATTTTTCATTCGTCATTGGCGGCGCAGCCTCCCGTCCATGTCCGTCTGCGAACACTGCGGCACCGCGTTTTCCTCCTCCGACCCGGAGGAGAAATACTGCTGCAAGGGCTGCGAGTTCGTCGCCGGGATGATCGAGGACGCCGGCTTCGAGCGCTTCTACGATCTCAAGCAGGGACTCGCCACCGCACCGGTCCGCAGCCGGCCGTTCGAGAATCATGATTTCTCGTGGATCGAACCCCGCGCGGCCGATGCCGAAAGCCGGGCGACCGACGGTGCGGCCTCGCTGGACTGCGCGCTCGAGGGCATTTCCTGCGTCGGCTGCGTGTGGCTGGTGGAGAAGCTCTTCGAAAAACACCCGGGCGCGATCCGCGCCGCCGCCCACCCGGCCACCGGACGGCTTCACCTCGAGTGGCAGCCCGGGCGCTGCGATCTCAAGGCCTTCTGCGAGGAACTCACGCAGTTCGGCTACGTGGCATCTCCGGCCGCGGCGGGCTCGGGCGATGCCGAGGGGCGCCGCCTGGTCGCCCGCCTGGGCCTCTGCGGCGCGTTCGCGCTCAACGCGATGGGCTTCACCCTGCCGCACTACCTCGGCATGCCCGACGACTTCGAGTTCGCCGGGCTGTTCCGGCTCATCGCCTTCATTTCCGCCACGCTTTCGATGCTGGTCGGCGGCTCGTACTTCGTCGACCGGGCGTGGCGCGCGCTGCGGGCGAGGTCGCTGCACATCGACCTGCCCATCGCCCTCGGCCTGGTCCTCGCCTACGCCGGGTCGATCGCCGGCTGGGGCCTCGGCATCGAGGGGCTCCGCTACTTCGACTTCGTCGCCACCTTCGTCTTCCTGATGCTCGGCGGCCGCTATCTCCAGACGGCGGCGGTGGAAAAGAACCGCCGGCGCCTCCAGCGCGCGTCGCCGCTGCCGGTCGCTGTCACGGTCGGTGAAAAGCCGGAGCCGCTCGAATCGCTCGCGCCCGGCATCCGCTTCGTCATCGAGCCCGGCCAGGCCGTTCCCGTCGCCTCCACCGTGCAGGATGGCGAGGCCGAGATCTCGCTCGAATGGATCAATTGCGAAGCCGATCCGGTGGTCACCGGCCCCGGTCGCCAGGTGCCGGCCGGCGCCATCCTTCTCAGCCGCAATCCGCTCACCCTCGAGGCCACCGAGTCGTGGGCCGATTCGCTGCTCGCCCGACTGGCCACCGGATCCTCCGGCGAACGCGCCTCCCCCGTGCTCCAGCAGGTGCTGCGTGTCTACCTCGTGGTCGTGCTGGTGATCGGGATCGGAGGGCTGGCCGCCTGGCTCGCGGCCGGCGAAACCGCCACCGCCCTGCAGGTCATGATCTCGGTCTTCGTCGTCTCCTGCCCGTGCGCGCTGGGTGTCGCGATTCCGCTCGCCGACGAACTCGCCGCCTCCCGCGCCGCACGCCACGGCGCCTTCGTCCGCAGCGCGACCCTGTGGACACGGCTGCGCGCGGTGAGGCACGTCATCTTCGACAAGACCGGGACCCTCACGCTGGAACGCCCGGTGCTGGTCGATCCGCAGACAGTCGGCGCCCTCGGCGACGATGCCGCCCTCGCGCTCGCCCGCCTGACGACCGCCTCGCTGCACCCGGTCGGCCGCACGCTGCTCGAGGCCCTCGGCGCCCGCGGCCAGCGCCTCCTCGCCGACCATGGCCGTGCGGAAATCGAGGAACATCCCGGCCGGGGCGTGTCGTTCCACGCACCCAATCTCCAATCTCCAATCTCCAATCTCCCGCGCGCCAGCGCGCGTTGGACCCTCGGCCGCGCCGGCTGGGCCGGCGACGAAGCCGATGGCGCCACCTCGCTCTGCCGCGATGGCCGACGTGTCGCCGGCTTCCATTTCCGCGACACGCTCCGGCCCGCCGCCCGCGACACCCTCGACCTTCTCCGGCGCCGCGGCCACCAACTCCACATCCTTTCCGGCGACACGCCGGAAAAGGTCGCGGCCCTCGCCGCCCAGCTCGACATCCCGCCCGAGAACGCCCGCGGCGGGCTCGCTCCCGCCCACCAGGCCGCCGCCGCCCCCCCGCCCCCCCCCGGCCCCCCCCTCTCCCTCGGTGCCGGCGCCAACGACTCGCTGGCCTTCGACGCCGCCGGCGTCACCGGCACCCCGGTGGTCGACCGTTCGCTGCTCGAGTCGAAGTCCGACTTCTACACGCTGGGATCCGGCCTCGACTTCCTCCCGGCCCTGTTTTCCGCCGCCGACGCCCGCGCCTCGGGCGTCCGCGCCGCCTTCGCCTTCGCCCTGGTCTACAACCTCGCCGCCGTCGCGATCTGCCTCTCCGGGCGCATGAATCCCCTGCTGGCGGCGGTTCTCATGCCCCTCAGCTCCATCATTTCCGTCCTTTTGGTGGCCCGCCCAAGAAA
This sequence comes from uncultured Verrucomicrobiae bacterium, assembly GCA_937957985.1. Classification (GTDB taxonomy): domain Bacteria; phylum Verrucomicrobiota; class Verrucomicrobiia; order Verrucomicrobiales; family Akkermansiaceae; genus Haloferula. Next base: position 7,166 of record CALGOH010000222.1, on the reverse strand, counting down.
TGCGCGTAGGTGTTGAAACCCTGCGCATATCCCGCTAGCGTCGCCCCGCGACCGGTCACGATGAATGCTGCCAAGGGCTTCGAAGCCACTCTCCATCAACGGCTGAAACAATCGGATACCTTCCGGGTTTACCAGGAAGCCTTCCGCACAGCCACAGGACTCCCGCTCCGACTTGTGGGTGCGGACCCCGACTCATGGGATCTCGACGAGGAGTGCGTGAACCGCAGTCCGTTCTGCGAGCATCTCAACATCTGCGACGCGGCCTGCAACGCCTGCATCGACACCAACCGGCGCCTGATGCACGAAGCCCTGGTGGAAGGTCCCTCGTCCTGCCACTGCTTCGCGGGAATGATGTCGACCGCCGTCCCGGTGAAGATGGGTGCCACGGTCATCGGATTCCTCCGCACCGGTCAGGTCTTTTCGCGGGTGCCGGAGGAAAAGGACTTCGAGGACTTCCTCGGAAAGCTCGGCCGCAAGAATCTCCCGGCCGAGTCCGAGAAGATCCTTCGCGAGACCTATTTCCAGACCGTCACCGTCGAGCCCGAACGCTACGAGGGGATGGTCAAGCTCCTCGAAAGCTTCGCCGCCCAGCTCGGCCAGCACGCCGAGTCGCTCGCCATCATCGAGGAAGGCAGCGAACCCGCCGCCATTTCCAAGGCCCGGAAGTACATCCACCAGCACCTCGACAATCCGCTGCCCCTCGGCAACGTGGCGCGGGTCGCCGGACTCAGCGAGTCGCACTTCTGCCGTCTGTTCAAGGACGCCACCGGCCTCACCCTCACCGACTACGTCAACCGCTGCCGGGTCGAGTGGGCCAAGAAGGAACTGCTCCGCCCCGAGTTGCGCGTCTCCGAGATCGCCTTCCAGGTCGGCTACCAGTCGCTGTCGCAGTTCAACCGCAGCTTCGCCCGCATCGTCGGCACCTCGCCGACCCAGTGGCGCTCCGAGCAGCTCCGCCGCGCCGCGTCCTGACGCATTCCCGCGCCTTTCTTCATTGCGCCCCGGCGTTCGCGGCGTCAGTTGTACTTCCCGCCCGGCGATGCAAATGGAGGAACGCTACGAGATTCGCGGCACCCTTGGAAAAGGGGGGCTCGGCACCGTCTACCGGGCCTACGACCGGAGCCTCAAGCGCGAGGTCGCCATCAAGCGCATCATCGCCGGTGAGGACGGCCAGACCGAGGAGGCCGCCCGCCAGATGGAACAGGAGACGGGTGCCCTGGCCGCTCTCCAGCATCCGCACATCGTCACCATCTACGATGTGGGGACCGATGACGACGGACCCTTCGTCGTCATGGAACTGCTCAAGGGCAACACGCTCGACGAACTGGTCGAAAAGGCGCCGCTGACCTGGCCCGATTTCCGCAACCTCGTCCAACAGATCATGGAAGGGCTCATCGCCGCGCAGGACCTCGGGCTCCTGCACCGCGACCTGAAGCCCTCGAACGTGATGATCAACTGGCTTCCGTCCGGGAAATTCCAAGCCAAGATCGTCGACTTCGGGCTCGCGAAATTTTCTCCGAAACCCAGCTCCCAGACCCTCGACCACCACGACTCGGTCTACGGATCGATCTTCTACATGGCACCCGAGCAGTTCGAGCGGGCGGCACTCGACACGCGGACCGACATGTATGCGATCGGCTGCGTCTACTACTTCACCCTCACGGGTCAGGCACCGTTCCATGGCGAGACCGGCCCTCAGGTGATGGCCTCGCACTTGGAGCACCGGGTCGTTCCGCTTGCCGACCTCCGGCCGGACATCCCACAATGGGCAGCCGACTGGGTCATGTGGCACATCAACCGCACCCAGGAAGAACGCCCCGAGAACGCTCGCGAGGCCCTCAAGAACTTCATCGAACTCGACGTCCCCGTCACCGAATCCATGAGCAACGGCAAATCCGAGAACCCGCCCGAAGAAACGCCGGCTCCCAAGCGGCCCCGGCTCATCATACCCGGTGCCGAACCCCAGCCCTCGCAGCCGTCCGTCACACCGGCCCCCGACTACGCCCAGGCCGAGCCGCCGCAGCCGGTGCCGCCCGTTCCGACACCCCAGCCGGTGCAGCCGGTGACGAGTCCCCAGCCCGAGGCCAGCCCGCCGGCTCCGGCGTCGCAGACCGGTCCGGTGCCTCCGCCGCCGGTGAAGCAAACCTCGCCCCAACCCCTGATGCCACCGGAGGGCGCTCCTCCGAGCATCCACACCACCTCGCAGCAGGCCGACGCGTCCGCCGCGGAAACCGCCCCGGACGCCCCGCCCCCGGCACCCACGGTCCAGCCCGCCACGCCATCGGCGCCCAAGCTGGTCGTCCCCGGCGCACAGCCCGCGCCCCCGGCGCCCTCCACTTCCGGCCAGCCCATGGTCGCCCAGCCGGTGCCGACCGCGCCGGTCGGCCAGGCACCCCAACCGACCGGCGGACAGGCCACCGTCGGAGGCGGCCTCGCTCCCAGGAAAAAGGGACTGGGCGGCGGCGCCAAGATCGCCATCGCCATCGTGCTCGCCATCGTCGTCCTGATTCTCGGCGGCGTCGTGCTCAACACGATGAGCACCAACAAGATCAACAAACGCTACAACGAGCTCGTCGCGATCGCCGCCGACCCGGCGACCAAGGAGCTTCCCGTCACCTCGAGCGACCTCGACATCCTCCTCAACTCCGTCCGCGCCGGCAGCAACAAGTCCCGCGAGACCGTCTACAAAGCGCTTGCCATCGCCACCGCCAAGGGTTCGACGGACGTCGATTCCCGCATCGCCGAATTCGCGACCACCGAGGTCCTGCCGGACGAGATCCGCATCGCCCTGCTCGAGCGGGTCCTGCGCCGCCGCGCCGACCCGTCGACCCTCCCCTACCTGCTCAAGTTCGCCCGCGAAACCGACAACGAGCGGGCCGCCGCCGCCGCGCTCACCGCCGTCACCGACATCTCCGGGGAGGATGAAATCGACAACTTCCTCGAGGTCATCCAGTTCACCTCCTCGGACCAGATCCGCCGGGCCGCCGAGAAGGCCACTGCCTCGATACTCGATCGGTCGGCCACCCGGGAGAAATACGGTTCTTCCCTCGCGACCGCGGCCGACAACACGGTGAACGACGACACCCGCCGGACGATGCTGCGGCTGCTCGGCCACGCCGGCGGCGACGTTGCGCTCGAGAGGGTCACCAAGGCGCTCGAGGGCGACGACAACCTCGACACGCTCGCCGCCCTTCAGGCGATCGAGAGCTGGCCGGATGACTCGCTCTTCGAAGACCTGATCGCCTTTCTCGAGACACAAACCGACGACCTCCTTCGCCGCAAGACTTTCGACTCCGCCTTCGGCTTCCTCATGGACGCGGACCGGGCGGGGAAGCGCGATGAAATGGACAGCGAGGAATACTGGAAGATGCTCGCCCGCAACGCCAAGACCCAACGCGAGCAGTTGGCCATCATCTCCGGCCTCGCCAAAACCGAGACCGCCGACTGGGCGCTCTCGGTCGTCGAGTACTTCGCCGACGAAGCCGAAAGCGACCAGGTGATCGACCAGGCGGAGAAGGCGATCCGCCACATGCGCGAGCGCGCCAAGATCAAGGGGGAGTAAGGCTTCGCCTTGGATATTCGGAGATTGGATGATTCGGAAATTGGGGACGTGGGTTCCCACGATATTCTCCGCTCCGAGACCTCATTCCCCAATCTCCTAATCTCCTAATCTCCTAATTTCCTAATCTCAATCAACCCGTTCCGCAGGAACGCCCCACCATGCTCGACATCCGAGAGATCCGCGAAAATCCCGACGCCGTGCGCGACCGCCTCAAGCTCCGCGGCGGCGACACCTGGAAGCTCATCGACGAGGTGCTCGCCTGCGACGAAACCCGCCGTCGGGCCGAGACCGACAAGCAGGCGCTCCAGTCGCAGCGCAAGCAGATCTCCAAGCAGATCGGCATGCTCAAGTCCAAGGGCGAGGACAGCTCCGCGGTCGAAGCGGAGGTGCGCGCCATCAAGGAAAGGATCGAGTCCCTCGACGCCGAGGCCGATCAGGCCGGCGCCCGCCAGACCGACCTGCTGCTCAACATCCCCAACCTGCCGCACGCGGCCTGCCCGGTCGGCGAGGACGAGACCGCCAATCCCGTCGTCCGCGAGTGGGGGGAGAAGCCGTCGATTTCCGATCCCAAGGACCACCTCGATCTCGCCGAGTCACTCGGACTCATCTCCATCGACGATGCCACCCGCATCGCCGGTTCCGGCTTCGCCGTCTACCGCGGTGCGGGCGCCCGGCTCGAGCGCGCCCTGATCTCCTTCCTTCTCGACCTCCAGTCCGGCGAGCACGGCTACGAGGAGGTCAACGTCCCGCACATCGTCCGGCGCGAGTGCATGGAAGGCACCGGCCAGCTTCCCAAGTTTGAGTCCGACATGTACGGCACGGACCGTAGCGAGGACGGCGTGGACCAGATGTTTCTCGCACCGACCGCCGAGGTGCCGGTCACCAATCTCTACCGCGACACCCTGCTCGCCGAGGCCGACCTGCCGAAAAGGCTCTGCGCCCACACGCCCTGCTTCCGCCGCGAGGCGGGCAGCGCCGGCCGCGACAACCGCGGCATCATCCGCATGCACCAGTTCGACAAGGTCGAGCTCGTCCAGGTCGTCCATCCCGATACGTCGTTCACCGTGCTGGAAGAACTCACCAGCCACGCCGAGGCCGCGCTGCAAAGGCTCGGCCTGCACTACCGCGTCATCGAGCTGTGCACCGGCGACCTCGGTTTCTCATCGGCCAAGACCTACGACATCGAGGTCTGGGCACCCGGGCAGGGGAAGTATCTCGAGGTCTCGAGCTGCTCGTGCTTCACCGACTACCAGGCCCGCCGCATGCGGCTCCGCTTCAAGGATGCGGAGGGCAGGAACCGCTTCTGCCACACGCTCAACGGCTCCGGCACCGCGCTCCCCCGCCTCTACGTCGCCCTGCTCGAGCAATGCCAGCAGCCCGACGGCTCGATCAAGCTGCCCGAGGCGCTGGAAGACTACTTTGGCGGTCGGGAGATCCGGTAATGAGAAACCGGTGCTGGAGACCATAGGTCCTATAGGACCTATTGGCGAAGGGCCCGCCAACCCGCCGAAGGCTCCTACCGCAAAAACGCCGCCGCCAGGTCGGCCAGCGCCGGGCCCTCGGGGCGGTCCGCCTCGAGGATCGCCGCCTTCTGCAGGGTGAACAGCTCGCTCGTGCCCTTCTTCGCAAGGTCGAGCATCGCGGTCATCTGCTCACCGGTGAAGACGGCCTCCTCGCCGCTGCCCTGCACCTCGACGAACTCGCCGCGCTCGGTCATCACCACGTTGAAATCGACCGTCGCCGCCTTGTCCTCCGGATAGTTCAGGTCGAGCACCGGAGCGCCTTCGTACACCCCGGTCGAAATCGCCGAGACGAGCTGCTTCAGCGGAAAATCCTTCAGCTTGCCCGCGCCCATCAGGCGGTTGAGCGCGATCGCCAGCGCCACGCAGCCGCCGGTGATCGAGGCGGTGCGCGTGCCGCCGTCGGCCTGCAGCACGTCGCAATCGACCCAGACCGTCCGCGGCCCGAGTACCTGCAGGTCGGTCACCGCCCGCAGCGAGCGGCCGATCAACCGCTGGATCTCCGAAGACCGACCGTCGAGCTTGCCCCGCGAGATGTCCCGTGCCTTCCGGTCGTGGGTGGAATACGGCAGCATCGAATACTCCGCCGTCACCCATCCTCCGGACACCTTCTGGAACTTCATCCAGCGCGGGACATCCTCCTCGACGGTCGCCGCACAGATCACCCGGGTGTTGCCGAAGGAGACCAGCACCGAGCCATCGGCATGGGGCGCCACACCGGGCGCGAAGGAAACGGGGCGGAGTTGGTCGGCCTGACGACCGTCGGGGCGCTCTGAGCTCATGCGCCCAACCTAGGACCGCGAAGCTCCAGGTGAGAAGTGCCAAGTTCCCTGAGAAGGAAGCTTGGAACCTGGCCCTTGGAACTTCGAACTATGGCACCCGGAAGATCTGACCCGTTTCCGGATCCTTTGCCAGACTTCCGCTGCGGAACCCTTCGACATTGATCCGGTTGTGGGGCGGATAGGGACTCAGCACCTCGCCCGGGGTCGTCGTGCGTTGCGCGGTCGGGTAGTCCTGCGACCGGGGCGGCGGCGACTGGTTGCGGGGCTGGCCGTACGACTGGGGCGGAGGCGCTCCGTACTGGTTGGCGTTCCTCCGGCGCACCGCATCCTCGTGAACCGCCGCACCCGCCGCGCCGACACCGGCACCCACCGCCGCGCCGGCGATGACGTCCTGGTGGTCGTCACCGAATGCCGCGCCCAGACCGGCCCCGGCCAATCCTCCGATGAGCGCTCCCTGCTGCTGGTAGCCGGTGCAGGACACCAGCCCCAGCACCGCCAGCGAAATGGACAAGATCGACAAGTTCTTCATCAGCCTGTGAAACGATTGTTGGCCCGGATTATTCACCCCGCATCCGCGCCTTGAAAAGGTGTTTCGAGAAAATGGCGACCTTTTTGGCCTTCGAAATCCGGTAGCGTTTCTCGAAGACCCGGAAGCCATCCGCCTTCATTTTCTTCAGCAGTTGGCGGTAGATGCCCCGCATCACTTCGGCCGCCAGCATGAAGCGCCGGTCGCTCTCCGGCAGCGACCCGGCCGCCTCGGCGTAGAGCGCCTCGGCCCGCTCGGCTTGGTAGGCCATCAGCGCCATGAAACGGCCGTCGTGGACCCGCCCGACCAGGTCCCTCTCGGTGTACTGGAAGCGCTGCAGGTCGGCCAGCGGCAGGTAGATGCGCCCGCCGTTGGCGAGGTCCTCGTCCACGTCGCGCAGGATGTTGGTAAGCTGCAGGGCGTGGCCCAGCGCCACCGCATAGCGCTCCGTCGCCGGATCCTTCGCCCCGAAAATCCTCATCGCCACCAGGCCGACCGCACAGGCCACCTTCCACGTGTACTTGGAAAGATCCTCCCAGGTCCCGAAGCGCTGCGGGCGCAGGTCGTCCAGGCAGCCGTCGACCACCGCGATCATGAGCTCGACCGGAATCCCCCGCTTCTCGATCAGCGCCATCACCTCCCGCTGCAGCGGATCCGGATCGGCGAAGCCCTCGCCCAGTCCCGCCTCCCACGCCAACAGGCCTTCCTCCCGCTCCGCCAGCGGCCGGGTCAGGTCGTCGGCGAGATCGTCCACCACCCGGCAGAAGGCATAGAAG
>CALGOH010000221.1 GCA_937957985.1 uncultured Verrucomicrobiae bacterium | reverse complement strand
AAGAGAGGATCTTCGAGGCGGGCCGAGATGGCATGATTCGCTACTTCGGACTTAAGACCAGCGTAGCCGCGTGGGAGTTTGCCTCGGAGTTCCTTGTCAAGGTCCGAAATGGCCTTGAAGAAATCCTGGATCACGTGACTCGAACGATTGGCAAGTTCTCCAGTCAAGTAAGCCATTGCGAAGCCCGCGCCGCGGAACATCGTCCCGAAGAGGCCAATCTCCAGTCGACCGATGTCGTGATGAGACTCTTCAATGGAGACGAGGTGACCCGCTACGTGCAGGCACTTATCGGCGACCGCGATTTCCAAGACATGCAGGCAAGGCAAGCTCGGAACACCATGGTCGATCGTCTCATGTCGGGGCGACGTGGACTGAAACACCTTCCGCAGGAGATGTCCGGCCTTCTGGACATCCTCGCACAGTCGTCACACGCCACCCTCTCCACCTTCGACTCCACCGCGGAGGCTGGGGCCGGGTTCCGTCGTCTGCTTTCCGTAAGCATCATCGACAAGCTCCGTGAACGCTACAGCGGAGATGTCGAGCGAATGAAAAAGGAAATCCGGGATTACATGGGTAAGGCCGGCTACTTGCTGAAGATCAGCGAATCGGAGCACGCCAAGACCGGACCTGGCACCGACTTCTCGAAGGAAAACAAGAAGGCCAACGTGATCGTGTTGATGCCCGGGGCAGATTCGGACGACGTGTTCATTACTCAGCTAAAGGATGCCTTTTCCTCGGCAGTGTCGGACTCAAATACGGTGCAGTTCATCGACACCGGCAATTCCCGGAAGCATGAAGTCACCATTCTGAGCTTTGTACAGCTCTTCCCACTCCGCTACGTCGATCTGCTCGCCAAGTTGCGGGAGAAGTACCGGGGTCGCCTCAAGGAAGGGAATGCCGAGCAACGCATGCTGGAAATTCACACCGAGGGGTCGGAAGAAAGCTACCCGACACTCTATGTGCCTCCAGTTCGCGACATTGCAGGTCCGGCCTTACTCGCTGGCATCACGCTCGGCAGCGTGAGACCGAAGTCATCCGGCACGGAGGTAGGGGGCTTGGATGACATGTTGGTTCTCACGGATGAAGACGATGTTCCTACCAAAGACCTTGGGGCTGGCTTTGAGGGCGCCTTGGTGACCTGCGGCACCCGGGAATGGCTCGACACGCTGAATGCTGAGAACGGCAAACGCTCCATCAAACTCCGCAAGGAAGGGACCAAACCCGAAGAACTTGAAGTGAAGGTCAAGGAATTGGCGCGACACTATGCCGGGAGCGACGACGACGCCTTGAGGGAGTTGATGGGCTACGCCAAGCAGGCCTCGAAGAACATCGAGGCTATGATGAAATCCAGAATCTGAACGAGCCATGGGCAAGAACAAGGAAACCCTGTGGAGATGCCAGAACTACGGCCTTTGTGGAAAGGCCGACGAGTCTTCACCGATACCGATCGATGTAGGAGCCCCGTTCCGCTGTCCGGAATGCGATGGCGAAGAGGGCGTCAGAATGAAGGCCGCGAAAGCCGGCCTTCCTCTAAAGAAGATCATTATTGGAGTCTGCTCACTGTTGCTTCTCCTTCTGCTGATCAACCTCCTCACCCCGCCACCGGCTCCCCCACCCCCGAAGCCACGAAAGGTTGTCGCGAAGAAGGTGATGGAGGACCAGAGGACCGCCATCGATCGCCAAGTCCTCAGTCGTCCGGACTCGAAACTCTACGACAAGCCGGACGGCTCTCCTCTTGCAGACCGGCTTCTCAAAAATTTTGAGCGGCTCTACGTATTCGCCGACGAGGGAGATTGGATTGAGGTGGGTGAGTCCATTGACCAGCCACTCGGATGGATGAAGGCGGAAGACACGGTCGACTGGCCGCACTCGATTGTCGTCGAGTATGGCGACCCAGTGAAGAGAAGTCCGGTCCTTTTCTTCAGAGACCCCACAAAGCTCGAAGAACTCGCCGGCTCTGGAGCTTCCAGAGAAGACGAAGTCGGCTCACTCTACGGAACCATCGAAGATGCGGCGGATCGTGGGGCACCACTACCCGAAACTTTCCCGGTCGTCTGCATGGAACCTGGCCAGTTGGGTGACGATCTCTACATCAACCCGGTTCTCGACTCGAGATTCATCGACATGGACGGCACGCAGGCGCGTCTCCTTCAAGTCACCGCAGCAGGCCAGGAACGGGGTGCTACTGAGTTCACCAGCCCTGAGTATCTAGAGGTCCTGAAGAAAAACCGGAGGCGGGCTGAAACCGCGCTCGCCGAAGCCTCGAGCGCAGGAGTCGAACTCGACCTTGTCTTCGTCGTCGACATGACCGGCTCCATGCAGCCTTGGGTCGACGGACTCTTCGCAGCCATGCAAGACCTCGCCTCATCGATCGAGCTCAACCCCGACCTCAAAGAGAGAGTTCGCTTGGGTCTCTGGGGTTATCAAGACAATCAGGGCTACAGCGGCATCCAGTTCCTTAAGAAGAACTTCACCCCCGAACTCCTCGATCCTTCCCAGTTTGCGGCACTTCTAGATTCGATTGTCGTCAATAAGAAAACGCCTGACGGTTACCCTGAAGATGTCTTTGCCGGCATGACGGCAGCTGTCAGCGAGACCAACTGGCGCGCCGAAAACCGATTTCTCATGCTCATCGGGGACGCGCCAGGCCATACCTCACGGAATGATGGAGGTGCTACAGACATCAACGCCTCCCAGGTGCGCCAGATTGCCGATGACGCGGGGGTGAAGATCGTGTCGCTGGCAATTCTCGACAGCTCGAACTCCGATTACGTGAAATACCACGCGCAACTGAAGTCCCAGTTCAAAACCCTTGCGACCAACGGCAATGATGAGCCTGCGTTCCTCACCGTCGATTCGAGAGAAGCATCTGCCTTCAAGGGCATGATCGATCACCTTCTCGGAGAGCTAGTCCGGCAACGTAGCGTCGAGAATCCGAACCTTGAGCCGCCAAGTAACCCGGCTGAGAAGATTGCCAGGGGACTGCTCGAATCCGCCGTCGTCAGAGTGGTAGCGCAGGAAGTGGATGAAGCCGGCGAGATTGTCATTCCCCGGGACATCACCGGATGGGTGATCGATCGAGATTTGCTCAATCCGGAGGTTGTCTCACTTGAGCCGAAGCTACTAGTGACCAGGTCTGAGCTAAACACCCTGCTGGTCACTGCCGAGAGCATAATCCAGAAGGGCGAAGAGACGAAGATCATCGGCGGAGACTTCTACGATGCGATCCTCAAGGCCGTCGGCAGTTCAGCCAGTGGAAGCAGAACAGATCGCCTTAGCGACAACCTCCCCGAATTCATCAAGGGGCTACCCTATCGTAGTGATCTAATGGAGAAATCAAGGGATTGGTGGGCGAATGCAACAAGCGAGGAACAAGACCTCTTCCTTGCCGAGATGAAGGCGAAGCTCGCCTACTACCGGGAGGTCAATGAGAACCCCGACCTTTGGAAGCCTCTGAACCGGGGAGCACCGTCCGGCAATCACGTCGCCGCCGTTCCCTTTTCACAGCTTCTCTGAGCCACCGGCACCCTCACGCCGTGCCCATTCTCTCGATTCGGAACGCCTACGTCTCGCGGGGCTCCGAGGATACTGCATTCCGGGTGCAGATCTCGGAGTTACAGCTGAACGGCGGGGAGTTTCTCTCGGTCATCGGTCCAAGCGGCTGCGGCAAGAGCACGCTCCTTGACGTCATCGGCCTCATCCTCCGCCCGGAAACAGCGGAGGCATTCGACCTGGATTTTGGCGGTGGGGAACTGTTCCCGGCCGTCCACAGACTCGAGGAGCGCCGACTCAAGGCACTTCGCCGCCGATACCTTGGCTACATTCTTCAATCCGGTGGGCTGATCGGCTCGCTATCGGTTGCTGAAAACATTCTCACAAGCGTAGCGTTTTCAGGCGATCGGCATGGCTCTACCAGCCTCGATTCGATCGCTGGAACCCTCGAGATTGGCCACCTTCTGAAAAGAAAGCCACGCGAGCTCTCGGGAGGCCAGCGGCAGCGGGTCGCGATTGCCCGTGCCCTAGCTCACCGCCCACGCCTGGTGCTGGCCGACGAACCAACCGCAGCAGTGGATCATGACCTCGCATTGGGGGTGTGTGCCGCCCTTAGGCAGTGCGCTGCTGAGTTCGGCACATCGGTCGTGATGGTGACCCACAATCACGATCTTGCCCGGGGCTTCTCCGACCGGATCATCAACCTCGAGGATCCAGCGAGTAGTCCCCTCTCGAAGTCCTGAACCCTTGGGTGCCCATGAAATCAAAAGTGGTTTGGATCGTTCGCCTCGCTTTCGCTGAGCTGCGCAACGAGTGGCTCTTCGCCCTTGGTGTTTCCTTTGCCGTCTGCTCGGTTCTGACGACCACCTCGCTGCTCTGGGGCACCAAGAGCGGGATGATTCAGGGGATGCGGGATCGCCTGCTTCTGGACCCCACCAACCGCGAACTAGTGAGTCGGGAGGACCGAGCCCTGAGCCTCTCCGAACTGGAACAGATCAGCGGGAACCCGGCGACAACCTTTCTGGTTCCCTCGGTGCGTCGGATCAGCCTCTACGGCAAGGCATTCTCAGCACGACACAAGGACCCTGGCATCGAGGCGGCCTTTCTCCCGACGGCAATCGGAGACCCGGTTGGCGGGGGACTTGGCTTTGATCCGGACGATCCATCTCTTCCGGTTCCCTGCATGATCACCGCGCTTCTGGGCGAAGAACTCGAAGTCTCGGAAGGAGACGTCGTCTCCCTTCAAATTAGCCGCCATGAGAATGGAAAAACGGTGTTGTTCCCTCTCGAACTCAAGATCGCCAAGAGCTTGGCCCCCTCGGATGCCTCCGGCAGGTCGTTATTCCTTCCTCTTCCAGTCATTGAACGGATTGAGGATTTCAAAGAGGGCCTGGCGGTCCCGATTTTCGGATGGCCCGCTTACTCGAAGTCGCACATCCACACATACGACTCCGTTGAAGTGCGGTTTGCCCAGCCTCTTGCTCCAGATGCTTCCCGCGAGCTCCTCGAGGCCTGCCGCTCGAAGCTCAAACTCGAATGCGACCTGAGCGCGGATTCCAGGGTGCTGAAAATGCACCAGGATGAGCAGGGCGTCCCTCTCGACTCTCTATTGAAGCTCGCTCCCCTGCTCAACAAACTCAACCCGGACCTGAAGCTCGAGACGAACGCACTGGCAACGATGGCCGGAGCCCAGGTTGTCCTGCAATCCGCCGACAGTTCATTGCCCTACAACCGCCTAGCCGACCTGCCGGGCGACAGGCCAAAAGCGCCAACTGGAGGTGCCCAAGCCCTCAAACTACCTTCTTCAGAAGGATACCATTCCTCGCTCGTCTTGAGGCTCGGCCAAGCCTCGAGCGCTCAGGGACCAATCCTTCTTACCCCGTTCCAGGCCGGGATCATCGGTGCTGCCAAGCGTCGACCCATAGAGTTCAACCAAGACACCGGAACTCTCCGTCCCCGCCGGGTCGAGTATCCCGGGTTTCGACTATACGCCCAGAGGCTCGAAGACGTCGCACCACTGCGGAGGTTTTGTCAGGAACTCCGAATCGAGGTCTCGACCAAGGAAGATCGGATCGAAAGCGTGCTTCGACTGGATCAGTCCCTCGGGCGATTTCTTGCATTCATCGTGATCGCCGGAGGTGCTGGCGGGCTAGGCGCTCTCGCCTCCAGCATCTATCTCAGCGTGCAACGTTCGAGAAGACAGTTTGCAGTGCTTCAAATCCTTGGGATCCCCCACTCCACGGTGATTCTCTCGGTCGCCTTGCAGAGCGTGGTGATCGTCCTCATCGGCTCGCTGGCGACCCTCACCCTATTCCACATCGGTTCATGGATGCTTGCCTCAGTGCTGGACGTGGAGGCGGAAAGCACTGACAGCGTATGTTCTTTGGATGGGGCCCAGTGGTTGGTTCTAGTCGGCTCTGCGCTGGCCTGCGCGGTGATTTCGACACTTATGTCCGCTTCGAGAATGCAGTTTAAAGACCCCGCCGTGATCGCCCGGAGCGAGTGAGACAACGACCGGGATCAGATGAACTCTCAACTGACCTACACAGTCAATGGCAGCCAAGCAGCCTCTGCACCAGTTCTGATTCTACCTCCGCATCATCCGATCGCTTTACACTCCCCTCCCATTTGAACAGAATCCTACCGAAATCCTACAACCCCCGAAAAGCATGAGCATGGATGATCCTCAACAAGAGATCCGGCTGAAGAACGATCCGCCATCAGACCCACCGGAGATTCAACCTAAACCAACCCCGCAACCCAAACCACTTGGAGGTGGTGGTGACATAAAAGTTGGAGAGAGCGGTGGCGGCACACAAATTGGAATGACAACGAGCCCCCCTATCACCACGACAAGCACTTCGGGAGGCCTAAAGGGCACCGCGATCGGGCTCGGTGTGCTGACACTGGGCCTGGCCGGTGTAAGTGCCTATCTGCAGTTTGGACAAATTCCCAATCTCAAGGAGCAAGAGAGCGAAGCACGCCAAGAGGCCTCTGATGCGGCCAGCACAGCCTCTCGGATGGAATCAGATCTTGCCAAGGCTCGCGCCGACCTGACAGAGGGAAACGAGGCCAAGAAAGCACTTGAGACAGCGTACAGCGACCTTGAGGCTTCGACTGACCAGAAGCTGGCCGAGCAGCGTAGTGAGTTGGAGCGTCTCAAGGAAGAGGAAATCGCCAGGTTGAAGGATCAGCACCAACGCGATCTGGACGAGAAGCAATCGACGATCGACGACCTCGAAGCCAAGCTAGCCAGTGCCCCCGATCCAGCGGATGACACTGATCGCGACGAACCTGTCGTCGCCGATGCAGGTGATGACGACGATGCGGACGAGGGCGGAACCTTGGCATCGAACGCCACGGATGCGCCAGAAGAGAAAGCCGCACCAGCACCTCCCAAGCCCGCCACGCGATCGACATCGAAGCCCTCAACCCGCTCTCGAACGACGCCGGTGACACCAAAGCCAAGGGAGCGCCTAGCATGGCAGAGATTGCAGCACTGGAAAACCCGTGATGGACAGGGATGGTATTTCATAGCTCCTGATGGCTACCGAGGTGGTCCATACGAAACCAGAGACGCTGCCGAAGCGGCAGCCGAGCTTCGCGCTGGTTTCAAGCAATGGACGGGAGAGCCACTGAGTGGCGGAAGCAAGTAGTCGCCGCGGAGGCTTTGGGTGTAAGCTTCGCTTGGCGTGGGATAGCTTGGAGTGAGAGGATTCTTGCCAACTTGCTGATCGACTCATGCCACTTTCAGCAAAAAAGAAGGCCGCACGCCCGGGGCGCGTGGCCCCGGACGCTGGCTGTTCTTCTCTTTTGGCTACGCCGGAGGCGGCGGGAGCATCTCGACGCGAACGTCGAGACCCAGGTCGTCGAGCCCATCCCGCATCCGACGCAGGAGGCGCTCGGTGGCACCCTTGAGCAGGTCAGGTTCGTCGAGGCGTCGCTTAGCTTCCGCCCGGTTCGCCCGATAGGCGGCCTCCATCTCGGCGGGTTCCAGAGGATTCCACCACGACACGTCCTCCCCTTCCCGGCCGACCTTGAGGGTCTCCAGGCACAGGACCCGGGGCTTCGGCAGCCACAGGCGCAGCGTCCCGTCCTGGACCTCCGCGGAGGCCTTGCCCAGGTCGAAGCCGACCTTGGCCCGGTAGGTGCCACCCATCACGACCTGCGACTCGCCCCAGCCGAACCATCCGGTCGATCGGTAGCGGGTGGTCGCCTGGATGTCGTGGTTCTCCAGCACGACCTCGCACACCTCCCGGGGGAAGGCGACGATGCCGTCGGAGTGGATGGTCACAGTACGGCCGAGCACCTTCTGGATTTGCCGGCCGACCTTTTCCATCACTTGCTCGCCGGCTGCGGCGGCCGGCGCCTGGTAAGCGCCCAACAGAACCCCTCTGTTCGAATCTGGCATTTTTGTCATAGCCTTC
>CALGOH010000220.1 GCA_937957985.1 uncultured Verrucomicrobiae bacterium | reverse complement strand
GGCTCGCGCCACCACGTGCGGCCACCGGCAGGCAGTTGAAGGTGAGCACCAGGTCTCCGCCGCTTTCGCTGACACCCGGCAGCAGGCCCGTCGCGTCGGCATTCGGGTCGGCCGCGCCGAGCAGCCAGGCCATGCCGTTGTCGATGCCGTCGCCGTTGGTGTCCACGTCGAAGAGCGGCCCGCCGGCCCATTCCTCATACGCGGTCTGGCCGGTTCCGGTTATGTCGATGAGGAACGGGTTTTCATCGGAGTCGTCATTGGCGATCGACAGTTGCGCCGCCCGGGCACCCGAGGCCGTCGGCGAGAACTGGACCGTGAAGGTCGTCGTCCCTCCGCCGGAGGTCACCGGTGTGGTCGGTGTGGCGGTCACCGAGAAATCTCCCGCGTTGGCGCCGGTGATGTCCACTTCGGGCGTGCCGGTGAGGTTGAGATCGGCGGTGCCGGTGTTGCGGACGGTGAAGGTCAGGTCCGAACTGGATCCAATGGTCACCGTTCCGAAGTCCCGTGAATCGACGCCGCTGACGATGTCGACCGTCGCGGGTTCCTCGAGGGCGATCTCTGGGGATCCGCCGCCGGACGACAGGCCGGTCACATAGATTGTGCCCGCACCGTCATTGACGAAAGTCCCCGGTCCGGTCCATGAGGTGCCGGTGAGGTCAATGGTCATGTTCGCGTTGAGGGTCGCCGTGTCAGGAGTCACCACACCCGCATCGTAGGTAAACACCGTCAACTGGTCGCCCGGGGAAGGCGTGCCGCCGGCGTCGATGACCTTGAGGGTGGTGCCGCTGGCGACGACGAGTTCGGCCTCGCCGTTAGTCACCGGCTCGGTGAGAGCGATGATGTCGGTGGCATTGGCTGCACCGACTTCCCACTCGTAGGTCGAGCCGGTCCGGAGGTCGACCAGACCGACGGATGGATTGCCTCGGCTGCTGTTCCAGTTGAAGGTCGCCGTCCCGACGCTGCCGCCCGGTGCCACGATGCCGCCGCTGAGGACGCGGAAGTCCTCGTTCTCGTCATGGATCCTCCAGTTGCCCTGCAGCACGATGCGGCCGCCGGCAGCCACCTCGACGCTGTGGGACATGAAGTTGTCCGTTCCGCCAAGGATCAGGGTCCCCTCATCGACGTAGATCCGACCGTCGTCGAGGCTGATATCCTGGTTGATCGTCCAGTCACTTCCGTCCGCTCCGCCATTCGAGGAGTCCTGCTTGCGCACCTGTAATTGTTGGTTGGTCACCGTCCAGGTAATCTGATCAACGACATTGCCGGAACCGGGTCCACCGAGGCGGAGTTGCTTGTTCGATCCAAAGGTATTCAACATGTTCAGGGTGCCCAGCGTCATGGTAACGTTGGCCGTGGGCTCCAACGCGAAGAACTGACTGTTGTTCGCCCGGCCATGGATGTTCAGCGTCGGCGAACCGGCAATTCCGGCGCGGATCGTCGCATCCTGATTGCTGTTGGTTCCCGTGGCGTTCAGCGTGATCGTCTTGGAGCCGCTGAAGGTCAGCGTATTGTCCTCCGCCGCATCCCCAATGAAGTAGCCGGTGCCACCAGCATCGACGACCTCGAAGGTCAGGCCGTCGAGCGTGATGTCTTCATCCAGCGTGACCGTGCCGGTCGTCCCGCCGAAGACGGCGGTGTCGCCGCTGGAATTGTCCCATGCGACAGGGGCGCTGAGGCCGGGTCCGCGGTCCCAGTTGGTGGTGGTGCCGTTGTCCCAGTTGGCGGTGCCGCCGTCGCTGGCGCCGTTGGTGGTGCCGGAGGTGATGGCGCCGTCCCAGTAGCGGTTGCCCGGCGTGACCGGGGTAGAGCCGGCATTGATCGTGATTACCGTCGGATCGGACACGGGGACCACGAGCGCGTTGCCATTGAGGTCCTCGATGGTCGCGGTGCCGGGGATCTGCAACTGGATCGTGCCGGTGCCGCTCGGCTGGACCACCACGGTGTAAACGGCCGGGTTGAGGGCGACCGAGGTCTTGGTCACGGACGAGACCGTGCCGGATGCGCCGCCGGTGCCGACCACGGCGAACTCCGCAGTCGTGAGGGTGGTCGAGATGTCCTCGTCGAAGCTCACGGTGTAGGTCACTTCCACCTGGTCCTCGTAGATCGGACCGCCGCCGACGTTGTTGACCCACGAAGTCACGGTCGGGGCGGTGGTTTCGCTCGAACCGGTGGCCACGGTCAGCGTGCCGGTTCCGGAAAGCCACGGGAAGTCGCCGCCGGTGTAGGAGCCCGCAGGGAGTTGGACGCCCTGATAGAAGCACTGGTCCACGGTGTCATCGGCGTTCATGTAGAGCTTGAAAGCTTCATTCCCCGATTTGTTGCCGTTGAGGGTCAAAACGGTCGTGCCCGGGGTCCCCGTGGTGGCATCGTTGGCGTCGATGCGCAGCGTGTTGCCATCACCAATCGTGATCGGGCCCGAGCCGAGAGAATTGGTGGCGTCGGCTTCAATGGTCGCATTCTTGCTTTCCGACTCGGAGCCTCCGGTCACCATGCCGCCCGTCCAGGAGGAGTTGTCACCCTGGAGGAAGAGCCTCTGGTTATTTGTGTCGTGGAGGGTCATGACGCCGGGGCCGCTGATGCTGCCAGTGAGGGTTCGCTGCTCATGGTGCGCCGAGGTCGAGCGGCCGATGGCAAACGTCATGTCGCCTTCGAGGACAAAGTCCTGCGGGTGCGTGCTGTTCACGGAGTAGCGCAAGGTGAGGTCCGAACCGGATTTGAACGTGATCTTGCCGGTGCCGAGCGCGTTCAAGGAGCTTGCCACATTGGTTTGGCCGATCTCCATTTGCGCACCGGCCTCCACCCACAGGTTGCCCGTATAGGCGGGCGTCGCGACGAGCACGGACGGGTGCTTGCCTGCCGCGATGACCACCTCAAGGGGTCCGGCACCGCTCGGAGCCGAGCTGGCTCCGCCGTCCCATGGGGTGGGACCGACGTCATTCCATGAGTCGTTGTTCCAAGCTCCGTTCGCGCCATCATAAATAGTGCCATTGATCCACACCGTCGCTTCCGCAGTCTCCGTAAGAGGTGTCGGCGAGGAATCGTCGGTCACCCGCAGCTTGATGGTGTTGGGTCCCGAGGTCATGCCCCAGGTCGTGGTCAAATCGGCGTAGCTGATGGCCGTCGGCGTCGCCCCTGTGGCGTCCAGGAAATCGTCGTTGCCATCAAGGTCCCACTCATAGGTGGTGATGGTGGTGCCGGTGTCGGATGGCGCGGAGGCGCTACCGTCGAGGGAGATCGAGCCAGCGGACTGGACGGCATACGGCCCGCCCGGACTGGAGATCGGGAGAGGATCTGCCCAGGCCGGGGTGGAGAGGGCGAGGATGGATGCCAGGCCAAGAAGCCGGGCGGGTGGGCTATTGGATTTTCGTTTCATGGTTTGCTGGGGTTTGATTCGGATTCTGTGTTTTGATGATCCAACGAGCCGGAGTCACGTTGGCCGGAGTGCACCATTCAGAATCATCTCGAATTCCTTGAAGAACAGGAGTCGGGTGGTCGAGAGAATGTGTGCTCGCCAACCAGCCCACTGATGAGCTAGTTGAATATATGGAGTTCCTCAGCATCGGGGGTCAGGTGGCGGCGCAACTGCGGCGGGATCTTGCCGAAGGTCGTTGGAGCGGGACGATGCCGGGGATCAGCCGCTTGTCGGGAGAGCTGGGGGTCAGCCGCAAGACCGTCCAGGGCGCGCTCGATCAACTGGAGCGGGAGGGGATTCTGGAGAGCCAGGGCAGGGGACGGAACCGGCGCATCGTGCAGCGGGCCGGTCGAGTTCCTTCTTCCGTCATGTGCATTGCGATCCTCGACTACGACCCGCCCTCACGTCTCGAGTCCTACATGGTCGATCTCGTGCACCGCTTGCAGGAGTCGGGACACCGGGTCACCGCTCCGCCCAGGACCTTGATGGAGCTGCGAATGGACGTCGCCCGGATCAGCCGCATGGTCCGCCAGACCAATGCCGATGCCTGGATCGTCGGCTCGGCCTCGCGGCCGGTGCTGGAGTGGTTTGTTGGTCGGGAGCGGCCTGCCTTCGCCTTGTTCGGACGCAGGCGGTCGCTGCCGATCGCCGGGGTCGGCCCGGATCATGAGAAAGCGTCGCGCGAAATGATCCGTCGGCTGATCGAACTCGGCCACCGGCGGATCGTCACGCTCGTCCGGGCGAGCCAGCGGGCCGGTGGAATGAGTCTCGTGGAAAAGGCGAAATTCGACGAGATGGAGGCGCATGGTATTCCCACCGGCTCCTACAACCTGCCGGACTGGGACGACACGCCGGACGGGTTCCACCGGGTGCTGGACGAGCTTTTCCGGGTCACCCCACCGACCGCGCTGATCATCGACGAGCCGTTTCTTTTCCATGCCGCCAAGGAGCATCTAGCTCAACGCGGCATGCTGGCTCCGGCGGACGTGTCCCTGATCTGCACCGATCCGGATCCGACCTTCAGGTGGTGCCGCCCCTCGGTGGCTCACGTGCGCTGGGATCACGACCCGGTGATTCGCCGGGTGTTGCGCTGGGCCTCGAACGTGGCACGGGGAAAGGTGGACCGCGAGCAGACGCTGACCCGGGCGAAGTTCGTCGAGGGAGGGACGGTGGGCCCGGCACCCAAGTCGGATTGACCGAACTCGAGTGCCAACCGCGCCCCGCAGTGGATCGGGCGGTGCCGGATCAGGACGTGATGCGAAAAAACGCCGGCCCCGATTTCGGAGCCGGCGTTGGGATGATGGATTTCGGGCCGGGCTTACTCGGTCGCTTCGAGGCGTCCGAACAGCCTGCCGGAGCCTCCGGCCTCCGCCGAGTCGATGGTCGCCGTCACCCGGTGAAGCGGATCGACGACCACTTCATCGACCACGAAGGTCACGCCGTTGTCCGCGACGGCGTCGTCGGAGTCCGGTACTTCGTCGACGGTGGCCTCCCACGGGTCGCCGACCCCGAGGTCGCTGCTGTGCTCGACCCGCAGTTCCGCGCTCCCGCGGTCGGCGATCGCCAGGCAGTCGAACTCCAGGATCAGGTCGCCGCCGCTTTCGCTGACGGCCGGCAGCAGCCCGGTGGCGTCCGCATCCGGATCCGCCGCCCCGAGCAGGAAGGCCATGCCGTTGTCGATGCCGTCGCCGTTCTTGTCTTCATCAAAGCCAAGGCCAACGCCGCTTCCACCCACCCAGGTCTCGAAAAGCGATCCGCCGGCGAGGCCGCTGACCGCAAGGACGATGTCGTCGCCGCTGGTCTGCAACTGGATGGTGGCGAGGCCGAGCGTGCCGTCCACGTCGGCGGGGTCAAGCGAACCGCTGAGTCCGCCGCTGCTGATCAGCGTGTAGGTGCCGTTCTGAAGTCCGCCCAGGTCGGTGAAGGTGAAGTCGGCGAGACCGAGGAGGTCGGTACCGATCGTCAGGGATCCGGTCACGGCGATCTGGTCGCTGGCACCGATGGTGTCGAGTTCGAAGTCGAGCGACCCGGCGTCGGCGCCAGCCAGCCCCGAGATGTCGAGGCCTCCGCCAATCGAAAGGGTGCCGGCGGATGCGCCGGGGGCCATGCCCGCGCCCGATGCGACGGTCACCGTTCCCCCCACGGTGCCGCTGCCGCCGAGAATGCCGCCGTCCACGGCGACCGCGCTGGCGGGATCCAGCGAGCCATTCACCAGCAGGGTTCCGTTCTCCACGGTGGTGGTGCCGGTGTAGGTGTTGGCACCACTGAGCGTCCAGGTGCCGGACTCTTCCTTGGAGAGCGGCAGTGGCTGGCCGGTGGTGAGGGCGTCCGAGGCATCCGAGATGACACCGGTCACCTCGTTGCCGGTGCTGGTGCCCTTCAGCACAAGAAGCGGAACGCCATCCGCGCCGGCCCCCATGTTTCCGGCGGCCATGGTGATGTCGCCGATCGACACATTCGCGCTGGTCGGATTGAGGCGGGATTCCGTGGTGTCTCCGGCGTTCCTCGAGGTCAGATTATTGAGCTCCACGGCGTCGATCTGCAGGCTGTAGTCATTGGCGCCGAGGATGTTGACCTCCTGGTACTGGGTGTCGCCCTTCAAGAAGACCGAGTTCAGTTCGGAGATCACCACGGTCGTGCCCGTGGTGGTGCCGGAGCTGGTGCCGCCGTTGGCGGTGTTGTTGTTGCCGACGAAGATCGTGTGATTCCCGGTGGCATTGTTGGTGTAGATCTCGAAGGTGTTTGGCAGGTTGATGGTGCCCGCGGTGTCGTCCAGCAGCCAGATCTTGCCGTTGTTGCCGGAGGTATGGTTCAGGCGGACATGGGTATCCGGCGAGAGCGCCTGGATTCCCTGAATGAACAGGGTGCCGTTCTCGATCTCCGTTTTCCCGGTGTAGGTGTTGGTGCCGGAGAAATAGAAGGGCTCATTGTCGCGGAACGCCGATCGCAGGGTCACGTCGCAGGCGCCGAGCCCGCCATCGACGATGTTGCCGGTCACGTTGAACCTGATGTTGGCTGAATTGATGTCGCTGCGAAGGGTGAGGGTTCGGCTGGAATCGTTGTTCGACAGGTTCACCTGCCCGGCGAGCTCGAGTTCCTTGCCCGCGGCATCGATGTTGTTGTAGAGCGTCCGGTTGTTGTTGCTGGTCAGCTCGCCGTCGATGGTAAGGCTCTGGGTGCCGATGATCTTGGGACTGGAATTGAGCAGCACGTCGTTGCTGATCGTGCGGTCGTCATCCACCGCCTCAAGCCTCGCCGAGTTGTTGTTGAGCGTGAGTCCGCCACTCGCCAGACCGCCATTCGAAGCACTGGCGAGCTGGAGTGTGGCCGCGTTGACCGTCGTGTCGGTGGCCGCGCTGTTGCTGCCGGCCAGGCGCAGAACTCCGCCGCTGGCCGTCGTGTTGGCGCTGTACGAGTTCGCCCCGCTCAAGGTGAGGGTGCCGCTGTTTTGCTTGGTCATTGTTCCCGTGACGGCCGTGATGTTGCCGCTGATTTCGACCTCACCAACGATGTCCAAATCGGGACTGGCCTCATCCATCCCGTTGGTGTCGGTGAGCGTGAGCTTGCCGCCGGCCCCGCCGAGGCGGTAGGTGGTGCCGTTCGGGGTGAAGAGCCCGGTGTAGGTGGTGTTCGCAATCGCTCCAAGGTAGGCGTTGGTCAGGTCGGCGCCCGTGCCGGTGCTGAAATCGAAGTCGGTGGCGTCGTAGCCGTCCACTGCGATGACTCCTCCCGAAGTGGTCACGACGCGATCCGCGAGGGCGGTCGGGATGTTGCCGGCACCGAAAGAAGCACCGAACGCCATGATGCCGCCCGGGTTGACGGTCAGATTCTCGGTGGTGCCGTTGATCGAGGCGGCCGATTCGAACTGGGTCACGCCGCCGCTGAGTTCCATCCCCCCGGTCGCCCCGCTGTTGTCGGCGTCGAGGGTGAGCATGCCGTCACCACCTCGGGTGAGCAGCTCGGTGCCCGTGGCGTCGGTGAACGGGACCTCGACGGTCAGATTGCCTCCTGGAGCGACGAAGAGCGTCGAAGACGCGGTCATGTTCAGCCCGCCCGAGGTTCCATCGACGAGACTCACCGAACCTTCTTCGACGAAAAGACCGTCAATGTTCTGAGTCCCGTCCACCGTGACCGAGTAGGTGCCGGTGGCGTCCGAGCCGGCGGCGAACACCGAAGTCAGCCCCGGAATCCAGGGGGCGGTGGTGTCCGTTCCGTCGGGCTGCGGGTTCCAGTTCGCCGTGGCGGCATCCCAGGTGCCGCTCGGTGTGGCGCCTCCGGAGCCGGTGGTGGTGCCGTTGGTGTCCCAGTAGGCCAGGGCGCTGTAGTCGGCCTCGACCTCGACGTTGTCGATGATCGCCGAAGTGGTGGCGCCGTCGAGCTGGATGGCCAGGTCGTGGCCAATGATCGATGCGTCGGCGATCGGATCCACCGTATAGCTGAAGCTGACCGGA
This sequence comes from uncultured Verrucomicrobiae bacterium, assembly GCA_937957985.1. Taxonomy (GTDB): domain Bacteria; phylum Verrucomicrobiota; class Verrucomicrobiia; order Verrucomicrobiales; family Akkermansiaceae; genus Haloferula. Next base: position 1,252 of record CALGOH010000220.1, on the reverse strand, counting down.
GCGTAGGCACCACCCGCAGGCGCGTTGCCGGAGGCGGTTGCGAGCACCTTGGTGGTATTCTTCCCGAGGGGACGCATGTCGTTCCTCGCGCCTCCGTTGAAGGTGACGAGGCCGACGTCGTAGGGGGTTGCATTGTTGTGGCCATCTTCGACAACATCGAAGGTCACGGTGTAGGTCACTCCGGCGAGCGCCGGGCCGATCACGCCCGCGGCGGTTGTGAGTCCCGAATTGGTGTAGCGGAAGGCGTAGGCCTGCTCGCCGACGGGATCGGTGAAGTCGCCGTGCGACTCATCGACGAGTCCTTGCCGATCTGAGCCAAAGCCTTGGTTCGCAAAAACCCAGAGCTCCGGATTGTAGTCTCCCGAGGTGTTTCCGTCACTGTCACCGGCATCCACATCGGGCGTCTGGCTGTAGCCACCGGTGGTGTCATCGGAAGTGGCATCATTGGCGCCGTTCTCGAAATCATCGAAGAACAGCGTGGTTTGGGCGGATGCGGCACCGAGGGACAGGAAGGCGAGAACGACCATCAAATGGGGTCGGGTTGATGGGTTGGGGTTTGGCTGGGTCTTCACTTTGAGGTTCTGGGGCTTGGGATTCGCTTCTCAAGCCATCCGTCGCGCAAGGTGGAGTCAAATATTTTGAGATTTACCACCTGGCCAGCAAACGGCCAGGATGTCCGGGCGCTGGAATTCCGACCGTTATCGATCACCTGCGCTGGCTGGGAGGGGTGGCCTACGATCGGGACAAGCGGAGGCGGACCCGGACCGATGCCGCAAGGACCGCATCGAGCCCGAGCAGACACGAACGTTCAGGAGCCAGACGATGGAGCTGGACGCGAAAAACGCCGGCCCCGATCTCGGAGCCGGCGTTGGGATGATGCTTTCTGACCGGGCCTACTCGGTCGCTTCGAGGCGTCCGAACAGCCTGCCGGAGCCTCCGGCCTCCGCCGAGTCGATGGTCGCCGTCACCCGGTGAAGCGGATCGACGACCACTTCATCGACCACGAAGGTCACGCCGTTGTCCGCGACGGCGTCGTCGGAGTCCGGTACTTCGTCGACGGTGGCCTCCCACGGGTCGCCGACCCCGAGGTCGCTGCTGTGCTCGACCCGCAGTTCCGCGCTCCCGCGGTCGGCGATCGCCAGGCAGTCGAACACCAGGACCAGGTCGCCGCCGCTTTCGCTGACGGTCGGCAGCAGCCCGGTGGCGTCCGCGTTCGGACCGGCCGCCCCGAGCAGGAAGGCCATGCCGTTGC
>CALGOH010000219.1 GCA_937957985.1 uncultured Verrucomicrobiae bacterium | reverse complement strand
CCCACGGTCAATACCTTTCGAGGGTTTTTTTCGAAACCGAAGCAAAGCCCCCGACGGCCGGAATCCGGACGACGCGATCAACATTTCGCAGGTCCGAATCAATCTGCACGTTTCGTGCCAGAAGAGGTGGCAACATCGACCTCCGTGGTCAGACCCATCCGGCCGGCGCGCTCCTGCCACAGACGGCGCGCCAGCACCTGGAGGTCGGCCACCTGGTCGTGCTCGTCGACGATCTCCACGCCGACGATGGTTTCAAGGACGTCTTCGAGAGTCACAAGCCCGACGGTGGTGCCGAACTCGTCCTCCACCATCATCAGGTGGTGGCTTTCCGAAAGCATGGTCTCGAACAAGCCATCAACCCGGATCGAACTGGGCACGGCCTTTGCGGGGCGCTTGAGGTCCTCGAGGGTGCCGGTCTCCCCCTTCACCACCGCGAGCAGCACTTCGGAGCGGAGCACCATGCCCTCGACATGATCCGCGCTGCCACCGGTGATCGGAATCCGGGAAAAGGGTTTGCCGTCGATCTCCCCGGCGAACGCGGAGACCGGCAGGTCCTTGGGCAGCATGAACATCACCGGGCGCGGCGTCATGATATCACTCACGGCGAACTCGTGGAGTTGGAGGATGTTGCGGACAATCATGGTCTCGCTTGTCTTCAAGGCCCCCTCCTGCTCGCCGAGACGCGCCATCGCGAGCAGTTCCTCGCGGTGCATCGGCTTGGCGGAGGCCTTTCCGAAGGTCACCAACCGGGTGATCTGCCGGCACAACCAGACCAACGGCGCGAGAATCCACTGCAGCTTCGGCAGGATCCATGCCGTGGCCGGCGCGAGTTGCACCGCGAAGCGCGCTCCGAGCGTCTTCGGGATGATCTCCGTGAAGACGAGAATCGCGAGGGTCAGGACGCCGGCGAAGACCGCCTCGGTCCCGTCGCCGAACTCCCTGGCATACTGCGCGCCCGCGCCAGCGGCCCCCATGGTGTGCGCGATCGTGTTGAGCGTGAGAATCGCGGATAGCGGCCGATCGATGTCCGCCTTGAGGGCCGCCATCGCCATCGCCCACCGGGCGCCACCCCGGCGGGCGGCCTCGATGGTGGTCGGGCTCAGCGTGAGCAGCGTCGCTTCCAGCACCGAACAAAGGAACGAGAACCCGAGCGCGACGAGGACGTAGATGACGAGCAGGGTCATGGGGCGGTGCTTGCGGCTGACGGACCTCCGGTTCACTGGCCGGTGCCGCCGACCCCGGACTCTCCAATGCCCGGGGACTCCTGCAATGAAAATCGGGGGCGTGGCCTCAAGCCGCGCGCATCGACTCGCCGGCCGCTTCGAGAAGCTTGGAGAGGATGTTCATCCGGTCGAAGCGCATCGCGAAGGTCCGCGCCTCGGTCGCCAGATGACGGCGCTGCGAGAGAGTCATGCTTCCCACGCGGTCGAGGCATCCACGCAGTTCGTCCACGTTGCCCGCCTCATGAACGAGGCAGTGGCCTCCACTGGCCTCGGGAATGCCGCCGGTGTTGGTCGTGATCACCGGACCCGGGCCACCGGCCAGCATCTTCTCCGCCACCGCGATGCCGAAGGTCTCGACGAACTCCGGACGCGGCTTGCTGGGCAGGCACCACGCGAAGCATCCGTTCATCAGAGGTCCCTTCTCGAAGTCGCTGACGTCGTCGAGCACCTGCACGTCGCCGAACCCGGCCGCCAATTCCCGGACATCCTCCTTGGCCGGTCCATTGCCGCAGATCACGAGTTTCTTCCTTCCGCGCAACGAGCATCCCCGCCACGCCTCGATCAGGTCATCGACACCCTTGGCCGGCGCGATGCGCGAGAGGAACATCACATAGCCGTCGCGCTCCAGACCCCGCGCCGCGAGCACATCGTCCACGCATTCACGGTCCTGGTCGAGCGCGAGATAAGCATCGGTGTCGATCGCCGGATAGCTGATTCCCACGCGACGCTTGAGCTGACCGGTGAAACGGGTGCCGAGTTGACGATCGACCTTCTCGCCAGCCTCGATGATGAGCTCCTTGGTGAAGCGGCTCACCGCCACCGGGTGATCGTGTTCGAGGAAGTTCGAAAGCACCATCTGGGCCGCCCCGAGCCGCCCTTCCGCGAGCGCGTTGTTCACCACGTTGGTGATGTCAGAGCCCACGGCTTCGCCCACGGTGAACACCGATGCCCCGAGTCCGGCGCTCCGGAAGCTGTGGACCGCCTGCATCGCCATCATGCCATGCGGGACGAGGTAGAGATCCATCAGCAAGGTGCGGCCCGGAAGCTTGTGGAGCAGGTCGACAAGATGGCCGCCGATGCCGAGCGTGAGACGACCGTCGAGGACCTTGTAATCGCCGAGCGGCTCGGGGCGGTCGACCGTGATCCCCTCGGAGTAGGGACTCACCGTTTCGATCGGCTTCAGCGGAAGCGAGCTGTTCTCGAGTGTCTCCAGCGGATAGGAAACAATCCGCACGTCCTCGACGCCCATCGCGATCGCCGCCTCGGCCAGGTTCCTCGCCTCGGTCGAATGCCCGCAGATGATGGGGTCGGCACGGACGAGGAAAACAGCGCTGCGGATCTTCTGGGCGGACGAGTCGAATTCCATGATGAGCAAAAGGTAAAAGCGGAGAGGAGGCAGATTCCGTGCCACCCGTTCCCGCGCGTTTCCGACAATTTCGACAGTCGCTCACGAGGCGAAACACGGCGGCCGCGAATCCGCCGCGAACCCGTGCCGCTCCGCATCCATCTCCAGCCGCAGCTCCCCGCCTCCGAGGAACTCCTCCATCCGGAGCCAGCAGCGGTCGAGGGGTTCGCCGTTGAGGAACGCGCGCCGGACCTGGAACCGCTCCGGGCCGTTGCCCTCCGCCACCACCGTGAAATCGCCCCCCGGCAGGTGCCAGGTGGCCTTCCCGAAGAGCGGACTTCCGATGAGCATCACCGGTTGGCCACAGACGGGAAACAGGCCGGTGGCGCTCCAGACGAACCACGATGAAAGCCCGCCGGAATCGTCGTTTCCCGGCAGCCCACCCCGTCCGGTGGTGAACTGGCACTCCATCACCCGACGTACGACATGCGCCGTACGATCGTGCCGGCCCGCGTAGAGGTAGGCGTAGGGCGCCTCCATGTCGGGCTCGTTGTTGAGGCCCTCGAAACGGAACAACCGCTCGCCGTGCTCCGGCTCGTCGAACCCGAAGAAGCGGTCGAGCAGGGCGACGAAACGCCGTTCCCCGCGGGCGAGGCGGATCCTTCCGCGCATGTCGTGGAGCAAGCGGAACGAGTAGTTCCAGTTCTCGCCCTCGTAGTAGGTCGAGTCTTCCCGCAGCAGGCCGGTGTGGTCGTCGAAGGCGTTGATCCAGTGTTCGGAGAGCTTGGTCGCACGGTCGTGGATCACCTGATGCCCCACGCCCCGCGCCATCCTCGCCATGCAGAAGTGGGCGTAGGAAATGTCGAGCGTGTGCGACAGCGGATCGACCACCCCCTTCCTTCCATACTCCCCGAAGCGGCTCTTGCGTCCCTTGCCGCTCTGGCTCGTCCGCCACAGCAACGACAGCGCACGATCCCAGTCGGCCTCGATTCCCCGGATCCTGGCATCTTCGAGAATCGCGTGACACAAGCCGCTCGCCTGCTTGGTGAAACGATCCGGCGTGTTGTCCATCAGATAGCTCACCGGAAAGACGCCTTCGCGCTGGGCGACCTCGCACAGGAACTCGACGAAGTCCGCACCGCGCCCGGGCCATAGCGTCATCATCAGCGGAAGCTGCGTCTTGTAGGCGTCCCACAGCGTCGCGAGATCGAGGAAGAACGGACCCGGCTGGCGGCTGAAAGGGTTCTCGTCGCGAAAATCGGCCGGCTTGATGAACGAATGGTAGAGGGCGGTGGCGAAGACCTCGTGCTGATCGTCGGTTCCGCCCTCGACTTCCACCTTTGAGAGCACCTCCTCCCAGCTTTCGGCCGCCCCGCGAACTGTCGCCTCAAAGTCGGGTGACGATTCGACGGCAACCCGGCAGCGTTCGGTCTCTCGCAGCGAAAAGCCGAAGATCAGCTCGATCTCCGAACCCTGGCACCGGAAGGCGAATCCAAAGGAGGGTTGCCTCTTCTGGACCTCGAGCGAAACCTCGTAGTCGCTCGCCTCCAACTCCCCGTCATCCTCCCACAGGTAGGCCTCGCCGCCCGGCGAAGCGCAGTGAAAGTGGATCGGGATGCCCTCCATGAGCACGTGGCCCTCGACAGCCCCATCCTCAGTGATGCGCCATTCGCCCCCTTGCGGATAGCTTTCCATCCCCTCGATCAGGAGTCCGCCGGCCGAAACATCCACCGCCACGTGGGCGGTCGCCCCGGCGGGAAAGCGATATCGATGCCGGCACCCCTTCGGCAGGGCGCCGATCTCGAAGCCCACGTCGGAAATACGGCCGGCATAGTAGCCGGGCCAGGCCTTTTCGTCAGAGAGCGGCCGCCGATGGGTCCGGCCCTCGAGTCCGTCGGCACCAAGCGGCGTCGTGAGGAGATAGTTGTAGTAGCTGCGGATGCGGCCGGTGCCACTCTGCTGGAAATGCGCGATGCCCAGCGCTTCGTGGTTCTCGAACGCGACCGGCGGCGATCCGCCATCCAGCGACAGGCCGTAGCGGCCGTAGCCGGTGACGTAGGCGCCGGAATAGGCGCAGGCCGACACCATGCCGAAGGGCAGCGTGGCGCCGGGATGGGTGTTGCCGACCGGCGGCTTCGGCCGCCACCAGTTGCCGGCGATTCCCACCGGAGGAGCGAGGTCCGACTCCGTGGTGCCAAGGAAGGGATCCACCCGTGAGACCGCGGGCAGATCGATGGGCTTGTCGGGCATGTCTGACCCGGCTCAAGCACGAGCCGGGCCAAACCACAAACGCCGGGGCCGGGCGTATGTAGTCCCCCCTTCAGGGGGCTTCCCGCCTCACCCATGCATCTCTGGTGACCCACAGGAATCGCCACATCGGAGAACGGTTGAAGCAAACCCGTCCCGTCATGCCCGGACCGTCGCGGAAGACCCCCTGAAGGGGGAACTACATACATCACTGGCGACCCGTGAGGGCGATGCCCTCCGCTATTCCAGCTCCCGCACCAGCTCCAGGAACCCCGCACGTCGCTCGTCGAGGTCGTCGGCGAGGGCGGGCTTGGCAATTTCCTCCACCTTGTCCCAGGAGATCTCCTCGACCTCCTCCATGCCGCGCAGCTTCATGCCGAAGAGCGCCACCGCCGAAGCCATGCGGAAGTCCCTGTCGGCTTCTTCCCAGGCCACCGGTTCGCCGATCACCGGCGTGGTGATCAGGCGGCTCTTCTCGCCCTCGGGATGCTTGTAGCGGAGCTTGAGCGTGTACCAGTCGTCGCTCTCGACCACCTCGCGCCGGTCCGCCGGTCGCTGGTATTTCAACTCGTCCACATCGCCGACGAAGGGCGATTTCACTCCCGTCGGCACGATCTCGTAGAAGGCGGTCACGGTGTGGCCCGCTCCGATGTCTCCGGCGTCGACCGTGTCGTTGTTGAAGTCCTGGTTGCGCAGCACGCGGTTGGCGTAGCCGATCAGGCGATAGGCCTTCACCTTCCCGGGATTGAACTCGACCTGGATCTTCACGTCCTTGGCGATCGTCACCAGGGTGCCGGTGAGCTTCTGCTCGAAGACCCTCCGGGCCTCCATGTCGCTGTCGACATAGAAGCTGTTGCCGTTGCCATCGTTGCTGATCGCCTCGAGCATCGCGTCGTTCAGGTTCCCGGTGCCAAAGCCGAGCACGGTCAGGCTGACGCCCTTGGCGGCATTTCCCTTCACGAGATCGACGAGTTCACCCTGACCGGTCGTCCCGACGTTGAAGTCGCCATCGGTGGCGAGGATCACGCGGTTCACGCCGCCGTCCACCATGTGCTCGAGCGCCATCCGGTAGGCCCGGGAAATCCCCGCGCCGCCATTGGTCGAGCCGCCGGACTCCAGCTTGCCGATCGCACGGAGCGCCTCGGACTTGCCCTCCTCGGTCAGTTCGGTCGGCGAGAGCGCCACGCCCTCGGTGCCGGCATAGACCACGATCCCCACGCGGTCGCGCTCGTCGAGCGAGTTGACCAGGGTGGTCATCGCCCGCTTGAGCATCGGCAGCTTGTCGGGCGACTGCATCGAGCCCGAGACATCGATCAGGAACACCAGGTTCGATGCCGGACGGGCGTTCTTGTCGATCTCGCGACCCTTGATCGAAACCCGTGCCAACAGGTGCTCGGGCTGCCAAGGGCAGGTCGCCAGTTGGCTACCCACGGCGAACGGGCTCTCGCCTTCAGGAGCCGGATAGCGGTAGTCGAAGTAATTGATCATCTCCTCGATGCGCACCGCGTCCGCCTGCACCGGCCGTCCCTCGCGGATCATCCGGCGGACGTTGGTGTAGGAGGCGGTATCGACGTCGATGGAGAAGGTTGAAAGCGCCTCGTCCCACGGCGACTTCCACGGCTGGTCGGTGAGTTGGCCGTAGTTTTCGCGGGAGAAGTCCGCCGGAGGGGTGACGATCCCGTCGTGATCCCCGGGAGGAACAACATGCGCCCGTCCAAAACCGCGATCGTCGAGTACGGCCGCCTCATCCTTCGACTCCTCGTAAAGCGCCTGCTTCTTCAATTCACGGCTGATGGCCGGCGCGTCGAGCGGTCGGTGAAGCGCGCCAAGTTTCGCCCTCTCCATCCCATCTGTGGCGGGAGCCGCCATCGGCACCGTCGCATTCGGCGGCGCCGGGGGGGCCTCGTTGCGGGTCCGCAGCCCGGCCGGAGCATCAACCTTGGACATCAGGTCATCCCGTGCGTCCTGGGGCCCGGTCTCTTCCCTGGCGGGCCGGGGCACCACCGAGGATCCGGGCGTTCTTTCGGGAAGTCGAATCGGCTTCGGCGTCCCCTCGATCAGCTCCGCCGGAAGCGCCTCGGAACCTCGGGAAGCCGCCTCGGCTTCCGCCACGTCCATCAACTCGACCATCGCCGTTTCCTGGCGTCCCGGACCATCGGCTCCGGCTGGCGGGGCCGAGACGGCAGGCACGCCGGTGGTGCTCGGTTCCTCCGGCATCGGTCCCATGCCGATCGCCTCCCTCGGCGAATCGTCGTGGACGCGCTGGTAGATCACCGCGCCGCCGATCGCGAGGCCGGCGGCGATGGAAAGCGGCAGGGCGCGGCGCCATTTCGAGACGCCGTCCCGCCTGGCATCACCCTCCTCGTCGAGGGCCTTGTCGATGGACGCCAGCAGTTGCTCGTCGGCGTCGCGGTTGCGGGCCTGCTCCTTGAGCAGGGCGTCGATCAGTTGGTCTTCCGGTTTCATGGCTGGAAATGCTGGTTGGTGGTTCAGACGGTGCGGGACAGGCAGAGGCGCAGCGCCTCGCGGGCCCGCTCCAGGCGCTTGCGCAGCGCCGCGGCGGTGGTGGAAAGGATCTCGGCCGCGTCATCGGATGTACGGCCTTCGTCGTAGGTCAGCCGGACGGCGTCGGCCATCGGCTCCGGGAGTTTTCCCCGGCACTCGGCAAGGCGGTCGAGCAGGTCGGCGTCGCCGGACGAGCGCTCGAAGGGCTGCTCGAGGCGCGAAAGCGTGTCCTCGTCGAGCGGGATCTCGCGCGAGTGGCGCCGGCAGTGCTCGCGCCACTTGTTGCGGAGAATCCCGCGCATCCAGGTGCCGAAGTCGCGGCTGACGTCGAACTTCGACAAACTCTGCCACGCCGCGACACAGGCGTCCTGCACCAGGTCGCGGGCGGTGGGTTCGGATTTCGCGAGGGCGGTGGCGTAGGCCAGCAGGCCTCGATGGTGCTCGCGGAGCAACTCGGCGAATCGGGCTCGGTCCATGACGGGAAATTCGATGACGGTCGCGGCTTGCATGGCTTCACGGTTGATTGGCCGGAGCCACGGGGATTGTGACAGGAAAAGTGCGCCGGAAGGAGCGCCGGTTATGAAACCGGCATCTACGGCGGTTCGGAAGATGCCGGTTTCACAACCGGCGCTCCTACCTCGCCTCCCAATCCTCCTCGCGGTGCTCGGCGGAGCGCGGCTCGAGGTGGGTGATCACGCGCCCGTCGGGCTCGAGCAGGGCCGCGATGCGGGCCTCGATCTCGGTCGCGGACTCGTGGGCCTGCCGCAGCGAGACACCGTCCGGCATGACGAGATGCAGCTCGACCCAGTGGGTCCGCCCGGAGTGGCGGTGGCGCAGGTTGTGGTAGGAAAGCCCCCGCGTTTCGCACTCGCGGTCGAGCAGTTCGCGAAGCCCGGATTCCACTTCGGGGTCGGCCTCGTCCATGAGCCCTCCGAAACTGCGCTTCATCAGGCGCACCCCCGTCCACACCAGCTTCGCCCCCGCGATGCCGGCGAAGAGCGGATCCCACCAGCCGTGGCCGGTCCAGCGCACCACCAACAGCGCGGCGATCACCCCGACACTGGTCCACACGTCGGCCAGCACGTGCTCGCCGTTGGCCGCGAGCAGTCCCGAGCGCCGGCGCTTCCCGACCCGCACCAGCGCCAGTCCGAGCACCGCATTCACCGCCGCCGCGCCCGCCGTCATCCACAGGCCGAGATCAAGCGCCTCGACCGGCGAACCGATCCGGTATTGGCGGGCCGCCTCGTAGAAGATCAGCACCCCCGCCGCGCTGATCATCGCCCCCTCGAGCGCGGCGGAAAAGAACGCCACCTTGTCGTGGCCGAAGTGATGCGTGTCGTCGGACGGCTTGTGCGAAAGCCGCAGCGCCCAGGCCGCGAAGCCGACCGCGAGCACGTGCGTCACCGACTCGGCGGCGTCCGAGTAGATCGCCGCCGAGCCGGTGATCACGGCCGCCGTGACCTTGACCACGAGCAACGCCACCGCGACGCCGAGGGAGAAATTCATCACACGGCTCTCGTCGGCGCTGGGGCGGCTTTCCATCGGAGGCCGTCGATCCTTTCCCTCCGGCCGCCCCTTCGCAATCCCCGATCGCTTGCGCCACCGCCGAGCCGTGCCAAGCTCACTTATGGACAGGAATTCGACCCAGGAAGTCTGCACGACCCTCAAGGACCGACTGAAGACAGCCGAGAGCGATCTCAAGTCCGCCCTCGCCTCATCGGATCCCGGTCATCCGCTGGTCACGCCCGCGCGCGAACTGCTCGCGATCCACACCGAGATCCGCGACCTGCTGCTCGACCACCTTGAGGCGTCGTCGAAGGAGAAGCTGCCCGAGGACCAACCGGACGTCGCCATGGCGGCGGTCCAGATCGGGCGCGAGAACCACACGCTGAAGCCCGAGTTCAAGGACGTCGTCAAGGCGCTCTTCATGTGGAAGGACGACCCGGTCGAGCGCGTGAAGAACGCCGGTCAGTAACCCGGCGGGTGCCGCAGGATGTGGCCCTCGCCCGGACGGGTGCGGGTCAGCCAGCGCGGGCCGGTGCGATTCGAGCCCCAGCCGGTGTCGAGCCGCAGCCCGGCGATCGTCATGAAAACGTGGCCCCTGCGGACGTAGATCGTGATCCATTCGCCCGGGCCGCGTTCGCCGTAGTTGAAAAAACCGCTGGAAGGCATCTGACCGTTGAGCAGCCCGGCATGGCGCAGCACGTAGGACGTCGCGCCCGAACAATCGAAGCCGGTGTCGTCGAGCACCGCATGTCCGCCGCCCCACTTGTAAGGCTTGTCCTGAAGCCGGTTGCCGGCCTGGATCGCCCGTTTGACCGCCAACGGCGCATCCTTCGGCGCATAGGCCAGACCTCCTCGTAGCAGGGCGGTGCGACCGTAGTCGAAGTTGTAGGAGACGGGCTGGCGCGCCTTGATCTGGCGCCCGCAGGCGGTGAAACCGAGGGCCGAAGCCGAGAGCGCGATCCACGAGCGACGATTCATGAGGCGGGATTTAGCAAAGTTGGTTAACTTTTTCAAAAAGTTTTTAAGTCCAAAGTATCTTGCTCCGACGGGCGGCTTTTCATGCCCCGCGCTCCAGCCACGCCACGACCTGTCGCAGCGCCCTGCCGCGGTGGCTCATGCCGTTCTTCACCTCGCTTCCCAGCTCGGCGAAGCTCCTGTCGTGGCCCTCCGGCACGAACAGCGGATCGTAGCCGAATCCCCCATCCCCGGACGGCGAGTCGAGTAGGCGGCCCTCGACCGCTCCGGAAAAGTCCGCGACCACCTCGCCATCCCGCGCCAGGACCATCACGCAACGGAAACGGGCCGACCGATCGGCGACGCCCTCCATTTCACGCACCAGCCGCTCGTTGTTCCTCGCGTGGTTCCCTTCCTCGCCTCCGAAGCTGCTCGACCACACACCCGGCCTCCCGCCGAGGGCATCGACCTCCAGACCCGAGTCGTCGGACAGCACCAGCCCTCCGACCAGGCGACTCACCGCCACCGCCTTGAGCGTCGCATTCTCGAGAAAGGTCGTGCCGGTTTCCTCGACCTCGGGCAGTTCGGGAAACGCCGTCGCGTCCAGCACCTCGAAGCGCTCGCCGATCATCTCCCGGATCTCCGCCGTCTTGTGCGCGTTGCGGGTCGCCACCACCAGCATGGGCTTGTCGGATTTCACGGGCATCTGGCTATCTCGAATGGCTGACCATGGAAAGCGCCGGCGTGGATTCTCAAGCCCTCAGGACGTCATGAAGTCCATCGGGGCGAACCCCGCCCCGGCGGAGAAACTTGAAATATTCCGCTCATCGGCGACTCATAGCCCTGATGAAAGCAATCACCCGCCTCGCCGCCCTGACGCTCGGTGCCGCCGCCATGGTCGGCACCGCCTTCTCCAGCGCCCCGGAAGGCTGGAGCACCGATCTCGAAGCCGCCTTCAAGGAAGCCAAGGAAAAGGACAAGCCCGTGCTGGTCGAATTCACCGGCTCGGACTGGTGCCCGCCATGCATCGCCATGCGCAAGAACGTCTTTTCCAAGAAGGAGTTCGTCGAACAGGCCTCGAAGGACTTCATCCTCGTCGAACTCGACTTCCCGAGGAAGGACAAGGAGCTCGCCAAGAAGAACGAACCCTACGCCGAGAAATACGAGATCGAGGGGTTCCCCACGGTGATCCTTTTCGATTCCGACGGCGAGGAGTTCACCCGCTTCTTCGCCTCCGAGCATCCGACGGTGGAGAAGTTCCTCGCCCATCTTGAGAAATCGCTTGAGAACAAGGACCTCCTCTAGAACCTGACACTGTCATGAGAACCACCATCCGCACCGCTGCCGCCCTGTTCCTCTCCGCCGGATTCGCCTTCGCCGGCTGGGGCACCGACTGGGAGGGCGCCAAGGCCACAGCGAAGAAGACCGGCAGGCCCATCCTCATCAACCTCACCGGCTCCGACTGGTGCGGCTGGTGCATCAAGCTCGAGAAAAAGGTGTTCTCGACCGACACCTTCAAGAACTACGCGAAGGAGAACCTCGTCCTCATGGAGGCTGATTTTCCCAGGAAGAAAGAGCTTCCGGCCGAGGTGAAGGAGCAGAACGAGAAGCTCAAGGACAAGTATCTCGCCGGCGGCTATCCGACCGTCTGGCTCCTCGACCACGAGGGCAAGAAGATCTCGGACGACCTCGGTGAGTTCGGTGACGACCCCGACAAATGGGTCAAGAAGCTCAAGGAACTGGTTGCCGGCTACAAGCCGGACGAAAAGGCCTGAGCTGAACCGCCTCGACTTTCCACCCCGCCCGGCCAACGCCGCGGCGGGGTTTTTCTTTGGAGTGCGGAGGCTTGCCTCCGCTTTGGAGCCAGCTCGGGCTGATGCTTCCTCCCCAGGTTCCCCCAGGCAACGAAATCGCTTTCGTTTCCCCGCGACGCACTCGGATGCGGCGGAGGCTCGCGGGCCGATCGAAAGCGGAGGCAAGCCTCCGCACTCCAAACTTCCCACGACGCCGCCTTTCCCTCATATCCCCACCATGCCCACTTTCGACGTCTCGCGGTCCACCGTCATCAACGCCTCGCCCGCCGAGGTCTTCGCCGAAGTCCGGGAGTTCAAGAACTGGCCGAAGTGGTCGCCGTGGCTGATCTGCGACCCGCAGGCGCGGCTCACCTTTTCCGACGACGGCAGGCGCTACGACTGGGAGGGACCGGTCAGCGGCAGCGGTCTCATCGAAGTGACCGACGAGAAGGAAGGTTCAGCCATCGACTACGCGTTGACCTTCCTGAAGCCATGGAAATCGACCAACACCGTCGGCTTCCGCTTCTCAGGAAGGGACGGCGGCACCGAGGTCACCTGGACCATGACCGGCACGCTGCCGTGGTTCATGTTCTGGATGAAGTCGATGATGGCCGGCTTCATCGGTGCCGATTACGACCGCGGGCTGGCCATGATGAAGGACCAGATCGAAACCGGATCGGTGCCCAGCCGGCTCGAGTTCCCCGGCATCACGGAGGTTCCCGAAACCGCCTACGTCGGCATCAACACCGAATGCCCGATCAGCGAGATCGGCCGCCACATGGAGCGGGACTTCGGCCGACTCCGCGAGTGGCTGGAAAGCGCCGACCTCGGCCCCAGCGCGCCGCCGTTCTCCTCCGTGCGCCAGTGGTCGCCCGCCAAGGACCACTGTGCCTACACGGTCTGCATTCCCTTCCTCGAAGCGCCGGCCGAGGCACCGGCCGGCTTCGTCGCCGGCACCCGCCCGGCGTGCCGCGCCTATCAGGTCCGCCACACCGGCGCCTACCGCCACCTCGGCAACGCCTGGGCCGCCGGCATGATGCACGCCCGTGCCAAGGTCTTCGACGCCAGCAAGCGCGTCGCTCCCTTCGAGATCTACGAAAGCGATCCGGAGAACACCACCGAGGAGGAACTCGTCACGGTCGTCCACATCCCGGCGAAGTAGCGGACGGACCACGAGCTTCAGCTCGCATCAACGGGTCCAGAGCGAGCTGAAGCTCGCGGTCCGCTCCCCATCCGGCATCCCCCCCGCCGGGGTTTTCCTTTTCAAAATCCCCCCCCTTCGCCACGTTCCGCGGCCCGGAACCATGAGTGACGACCGCCGCAAACCCTTCCCCTTCGACCGGTTCGAGCCCCGCTGGCAGCAGGTCTGGGACGAGGAGAAGACCTTCCGCACGCCCAATCCCGGCGATCCGGACTTCGATGCCTCCAAGCCGAAGTTCTACGTCCTCGACATGTTCCCCTACCCCTCCGGTGCCGGGCTCCACGTCGGACACCCCGAGGGCTACACCGCCACCGACATCATCGGCCGCACCAAGGCGCGCCAGGGTTTCAACGTCCTCCACCCGATGGGCTGGGACTCCTTCGGCCTGCCCGCCGAGCAGTACGCCATCAAGACCGGCCAGCACCCGCGCGTCACCACCGAAGCCAACATCGAGAACTTCCGCCGCCAGTTGAAATCGCTCGGCTTCGGCTACGACTGGGACCGCGAGATCGCCACCACCGACCCCGAATACGTCCGCTGGACCCAGTGGATCTTCCTCCAGCTCTACCACAGCTACTTCGATGAAGAGTCGCAGAAAGCCCGGCCCGTCTCCGAGCTGGAAGCGAAAGGCTGGACCCGCGAACAGATCGACGCCGTTAGACTCGCCTACATCCACGAGGCGCCGGTGAACTGGTCGCCTTCCATGGGCACCGTGCTGGCCAACGAGGAGGTCGAGGAATGGCGCGCCAAGGGCGAAACCGTCGAACGCCGCCCGCTGCGCCAGTGGATGCTGCGCATCACCAAATACGCCCAGCGCCTGATCGACGAGCTCGACCCGCTCGACTGGCCGGAGGGCATCAAGCTGCTGCAGAAGAACTGGATCGGCCGCTCGGAAGGGGCGGAGGTGAAGTTCCAAGTTCCAAATTCCAAGTTCCAAATCGAAGTCTTCACCACGCGGCCGGATACCTTGTTCGGGGCGACCTACATGGTGCTGGCGCCCGAGCATCCGCTGGTCGCGGAAATCACCACCGCAGAGCAGAAGGAAGCCGTCGAGACCTATCAGAAAGCCTGCGCCTCGAAGTCCGACATGGAGCGCGGCGACCTCAACAAGGACAAGACCGGCGTCTCCACCGGCGGCTACGCGGTCAATCCGGTCAACGACGAACAGATCCCCATCTGGATCGCCGACTACGTCATGATGGGCTACGGCACCGGCGCCATCATGGCCGTCCCGGCCCACGACGAACGCGACTTCGAATTCGCCAAGAAGTTCGAGCTGCCCATCCTCCAGGTCGTCCAGCCCCATGGCGAAGCCGACTGGCAGGGCTACACCGATCCCGGCACCGCCATCAACTCCGGCTTTCTCGACGGCCTGCCGACCGCCGAGGCCAAGGCGAAGATGATCGCCTGGCTGGAGGCCGAAGGAAAAGGCGTCCGCAAGATCCAGTACAAGCTGCGCGACTGGCTGTTCAGCCGCCAGCGCTACTGGGGCGAGCCCTTCCCGCTGATCTGGAACAAGGAGACCGGCGAGCACGCCGCCATCCCGGAAAGCGAGCTGCCACTGCTGCAGCCGGAGATGGAGGACTTCAAGCCCACCGGCGACCCGCGCGGGCCACTGCTCAAGGCGACCGAGTGGATCAACTACTCCGACCAGTTCGAACGCGAAACCAACACCATGCCCCAGTGGGCCGGCTCGTGCTGGTACTACCTCCGCTACTGCGACCCCCGTAATTCCGACCGCTTCATCGGCAAGGAGGCGGAGAGCTACTGGAGTGGCTGCGGCGGCCCGCCGCAGGCCGTGGAAGCCGCGGCTCGCGGCGAGTCGCGCGGCATGATCGATCTCTACGTCGGCGGCACCGAGCACGCCGTCCTCCACCTCCTCTACGCCCGCTTCTGGCACAAGGTCCTCCACGACCTCGGACACGTTTCGACCAAGGAACCCTTCCAGCGGCTGGTCAACCAAGGCCTCATCCTCGGTGAGGACGGCCAGAAGATGTCGAAGTCCCGCGGCAACGTGGTGAACCCCGACGACATCGTCCGCGACTACGGTGCCGACGCACTGCGGCTCTACGAAATGTTCATGGGCCCGCTCACCGACACCAAGCCTTGGCAGATGAAGGGCGTCGAGGGCGTCTCGCGCTTCCTCGCCCGCGTCTGGCGCGTGGCCATGGAGCAGAACCAGGCCGGCGAGTGGGAGGTCTCGAGCAAGGTCCAGGACGTCCCCTGCACCGACAAGGCCCTGCTCAAGGTCGTCCACGAGACCGTGAAAAAGGTCACCGAGGACATCGAGCGGATGTCCTTCAACACCGCGATCTCGCAGATGATGGTCTGCACCAACGCCTTCACCGCCGCCGAGGTCGTGCCGAAGTCGGAGTTCACGCTGCTGCTGCACGTGCTGAACCCCTTCGCCCCACACCTCACCGAGGAGCTGAACCAGCTCATCGGAAACGACACCCAGCTCGCCCGCCAGCCTTGGCCGGCGCACGACGAGTCCGCGCTGGTCGAGTCGGAGATCGAGCTGGTCGTGCAGGTCAACGGCAAGCTGCGCGACAAGATCACCGTCGCCAAGGACGCCCCGAAGGAGGACATCGAGGCCGCCGCGCAGGCCGCCCCGAAGGTGAAGGAGCACACCGACGGCAAGACGATCCGCAAGGTCATCGTCGTGCCCGGCCGCCTCGTGAACATCGTGGCGAACTGACTTCCGGGGAATCGACATTACTGTCGATCCTCAAGCTTTCGGAATGCCGATCGACAGGAATGTCGATTCTTCAAAACCCATTGCCCGCATCATCCCGTGCTCCTCTCAATCACCAACCGTTCGCCCGACGCGACCGATCTCGGCTTCCTGCTGCACAAGCATCCGGCGCGCGTGCATGAGGTCGAGCTTGCCTTCGGCAATGCCACCGTTTTCTACCCACAGGCGGATCAAGACCAATGCACGGCCGTGCTTGCCGTCGAAGTCGATCCGGTCGGACTGGTCCGTTCGAAAGGTGCGCGACAGGGCGGATGGGCGCTCGGCCAGTATGTTAACGACCGGCCCTACACCGCGTCGTCGTTTCTCTCGGGCGCCATTTCGCGGGTGTTCGGCACCGCTATGAACGGCCGCTGCCCGCAGCGCCCCGAACTGGTCGATAGCGCCCTGAACCTGGAGATCGGCCTGCCGGTGGTACAGGGGAACGAGGAGCTGGTGGTGCGGATTTTCGCCCCGCTGGGCTACGCCGTCGAAGTCCGCCGCCTCACGCTGGAGCCGGCCTTTCCCGACTGGGGCGACAGCCGCTACTGCGAGGTCGTGCTGCGGGCCGAACTGCCGCTCCATCAGGCGCTCAAGCACCTATTCGTGCTCATTCCGGCGCTCGACCGCGACAAGCACTACTGGGTCGGGCGCGAGGAAATCGACAAGCTCCTCGTCAAGGGCGAGGGCTGGCTTGCGGAGCATCCCGAACGCGAATGGATCGTGCACCGCTACCTGAAACATCAGCGTCGGCTCGCCAACGAGGCGCTGGAGCGGCTCGCACCGGAAAGCGATGAGGAAGATGCGGAGGAGGAACCGGTTGAACGCCGCATCTCGCTCCACGAACAACGCCTCGAAACGGTGGCCGAGCGCATTGCCGCGCTTTCGCCGCAGTCAGTGGCCGACCTCGGTTGCGGCGAGGGCAAACTGGTCCGCCGCCTCCTCAAGGGCACCGCGATCCCTCGCGTGCTCGGCATGGATGTGTCCAGCCGGGCGCTCGAAATCGCCCGCGACAAACTCGACCGCCTCCCGCCCTCGAAGCGCGATCGCGCGGAGCTGATCCTCGGTTCGCTCATCTACCGCGATTCGCGGCTCGCCGGTTTCGATGCGGCGGCCTTGGTGGAAGTCATCGAGCACCTCGATCCCGACCGGCTCGATGCGCTCGGGCAAGTTGTCTTCGCCCACGCCGCGCCGCGCCACGTCTTCGTCACGACGCCGAACCGCGAATACAACGTCCTTTTCGAAGGCATGAAAACCGGCGCGCTTCGTCACGGCGACCACCGCTTCGAATGGACCCGCGCCGAGTTCCGGGAGTGGGCGGAGCGCACCGCCGCCGAACAGGGCTACGAAGTCGCCCTCGAACCGCTCGGCGAAGAGCATCCCGACCACGGCGCGCCCAGCCAGATGGCGGTGTTCCACCGCATCGATTGAACCCATGACCCTTCGTCTTCCCGAGCTGTCCCTCGTTCTCCTGATCGGCCCGTCCGGATCGGGAAAGTCGAGCTTTGCCCGCAAGCATTTCAAGCCGACCGAGATCATCTCGTCCGATACATGCCGCGGCATAGTTTCCGATGACGAGAACGACCAGTCGGTCACTGGAGAAGCCTTCGAGTTGCTCCACTTCATCCTCCGCCAGCGACTGAAGCTCGGACGCCTGACAGTGGTCGATGCCACCAACCTCAACCCCGAAGACCGCGTGAAGCTCGTTGCCATCGCCCGCGAGCACCACGTCCTGCCGGCGGCGGTGGTATTCCGCATCGATGAGAAAACCTGCGCCGCGCGCAACGCGGCCCGGCCCGACCGCGACTTCGGCCCTCATGTCCTGCGCCGGCAGTTCGGCCAGTTCCGCCGCGGGCTCCGCAGCCTGAAACGCGAGGGCTTCCGCCACTTGACGAACC
Source organism: uncultured Verrucomicrobiae bacterium (assembly GCA_937957985.1). GTDB lineage: Bacteria > Verrucomicrobiota > Verrucomicrobiia > Verrucomicrobiales > Akkermansiaceae > Haloferula. The sequence continues at coordinate 26,002 of CALGOH010000219.1, read as the reverse complement.
TGCGGAGCGTGGAGGAGGTCGAGGCCGTGGAAGGCATCGTGCGCGAACCGCTGTGGAACAACCGCCGCGACGAGCACGGACCCTTCGACATCATCGGCGACGTACACGGCTGCTACGATGAACTTCGTAATTTGCTCGGAATGCTCGGATACGCGGTGGAGGACCACGTCGCTCGCCACCCGGAGGGCCGCCGCCTAGTGTTCGTCGGCGACCTTGTCGATCGTGGTCCGAACTCCCCGGACGTGCTGCGGCTGGCGATGGCCTCGGTGAAGGCGGGTACTGCGATCTGCGTGCCGGGAAACCACGACGTGAAGTTTCTGCGCTGGCTCAACGGAAAGAAGGTCCAGCCGACGCACGGACTGACCGACACCATCGCCCAGCTCGAGGCTGATCCCGTCGATCGCCGCGATCTCATCGAGTTCCTCGACGGGTTGGTGAGCCACTACGTTTTCAACGGCGGCCGGCTGGTCGTCGCTCACGCCGGGCTGAAGGAAGACATGCAAGGCCGTGGATCGGGCAAGGTGCGGGAGTTCTGTCTCTACGGCGCGACCACCGGCGAGCGCGATGAGTATGGCCTGCCCGAGCGCCTCGACTGGGCGCGCGACTACCGCGGCAAGGCACTCGTAGTGTACGGCCACACCCCCTTCGCCGAGCCGCGCTGGCTCAACCACACGGTGAATATCGATACCGGCTGCTGTTTCGGCGGAGCCCTGACCGCGCTGCGTTATCCCGAGCAGGAAACCGTTTCCGTACCTGCGTCGGCGACCTACGCCGAGCCTGGCCGGCCGCTGCGGAGCGAGGAGAAAGTCGATGCCCAGCTCACCCATGACCGCCTGCTCGACCTCGACGATCTGCGCGGCAAGCGTCAGGTGCACACCGCGCTCAAGCCGGCCGTCACCGTGCGGGAGGAGAACCTGCTCGCCGCGATCGAAGTGATGAGCCGCTTTGCCGTCGATCCCCGCTGGCTGCTCTACCTGCCGCCGACGATGTCGCCTTGCGCCACCAGCAACCGCGAGGGCTGGCTTGAGCGACCCGAGGAGGCCTTCGGCTACTTCCGTCAGCAGGGGGTGGGCGAAATCGTGTGCGAAGAGAAACACATGGGCTCGCGAGCGGTCGCGGTGGTCGTCCGCGATCCGAGCGTCGCGATGTCGCGCTTCGGTCTCCCCGCGGAACGCCGGGGCGTTCTCTACACACGGACCGGCCGACCTTTCTTCAACGACACTGCGACCGAACATGCCCTGCTCGAACGCCTCGCAGCGGCCCTCGAAACCGCCGGACTTTGGGACGAGCTTGACACCGATTGGCTGTGCCTCGACGCCGAGTTGATGCCATGGTCGGTCAAGGCGCGCGAACTCCTGCAAACGCAGTACGCCGCCGTTGCCAGGGCTGGCGAGCAACACGCCGCCACGCTCTCGGAGCACCTCGTGAGAGCGCTTTCCTCCACTCATCTCGATGACGGCGCGCGGGCTACGCTGAGTGCCCTGACCGAACGCGTCGAGCCCCGGCGGGAGCGGCTGACCCGCTACCGTGAGGCCTACCGACACTACTGCTGGGACGTAGTCACCCTCGACGATTTGCGCCTGGCACCCTTCCACGTGCTGGCGGGCGAAGGTGCCACCTTCACCGATCACGACCACCCCTGGCACATGGCGGTGGCCGAGCAGCTCCAGGCGGCCGATCCCGTGCTTTTCCCATCGACCGACTGGCGGAGCGTTTCCCTCGACGACGCCGGCCAAGTCGATGCCGCCATCGTCTGGTGGGAGGAGATGACGGCGAAGGGCGGCGAGGGCATGGTCGTGAAGCCGAAGGACTTCGTTGCTCGCGGCCCAAGGGGCGTGGTCCAGCCGGCGGTCAAATGCCGCGGCCGCGAGTATCTCCGCATCATCTACGGCCCCGAGTACGACGCGCCGGAGAACCTGAAGCGGCTCAAGCAACGCGGCCTCGGCCACAAGCGCTCGATGGCCGAACGCGAATTCGCCCTGGGCCTCGAGGCCCTCGATCGCTTCACCGCCCGCCGGCCGCTGCGCGAGATCCACGAATGCGTGCTCGCCGTCCTCGCCATGGAAAGCGAACCGGTCGATCCACGGCTCTAGTTTCCGAACTCCTCCCGCATGGCGACCAGCAGCTCGTTGGCCCTGGTGCGGTCCGGGCAATCGGGCAGATCGCTTCTTTCGAACGCTTCCCGCACCTCCTCAAGCTGCTCCTCCGCTCTCGCGACCAGCTCCTCATATTCGAACTCACCGGCGCGCACGCGCAGCAGGAAATCGCGGTTGGGGCGGCGCACGCGGATCGCTCCCTCACGGGCGATCTCGCCGGCCATGTCGAGCAGGCGCAGGGTGTGGAGCAGGTTCTTCGAGTCGTAGCCGCGGCCGTGGGCTGCGTTCGTCGCGTAGCGGGCTTCGTTGCGCTTCGCGACCCAGTCCCAGTATTCACGGTGGGCGTTGCAGTGCGCCTTGAACGCGTCCTCGTTGTAGAACATCCAGCCGATCGGCCCTGCTTCCTTCGGCACACTGCTGAAAACCAGCGCGTCCGGATCCTTCCGCGAAACGATGCCTCGGCAGGAACCGCAGGGGTCGTGGTAGATCGCGAACATCCCCGACGCGCCCTGAACTGCGGTGAGCCCGCAATCCTCCGGAGCGAGGCCTCGCGCGCGCAGCCACTCGAGGACCGGCACGCTGCCCTGACCTTCGGGCACGCGGCAGAAATGCAGCATCGGATGCCGCTGCTCGGGCTGTGGGTTGACGATCTTCTTGTTCAGCCCGCGCGCCTTGCGGATCTGCCCCATGGCATACTCGCCGAAGGTGCGGGCGCAGAGCTTGGACAGGAAAAGCTCCGGCCGCAGCTCATCGAACAGCGGATGACGAAAACGCACGCAGTCCTCCGGCATGCCGAGCAATTCGAGCGCGTTCGGATTGTTCTTGAGCAGCATTTCGACGAAACGACCCAGCTCGTAGCAGGTCTCGTCGTTCCGCTCGTCGGAAACCTGCTCGACCTTCTCGATCCCGATCAGGAACCGGCGTGGTGCGACAAAGATCCCCCGGCGATCCTCGTCTGAGCCCTCGACCGCCGTGCCGTAGGCATGGCTGCCGGCAATCGTGTCAAAGAGCAGCAGGTCGGCTTCGCGAACCCTGGCCAGCGTGAAGGACGCGGCGGTCGGCACCGGACCGCGCCCTGCGATCTCCGCCCGCACCAGCCGGTCGAGCGGTGCGGGATCGACCACCTGCTGCGGCATCGCGAAGATCCGTTCCTCGATCTCCACCAGCGACATCTCGAGAAACTCATCCAGCACCGTAATCCGGTCCATCCGCTCCGACTCCCCGGTCGCCGCCTTGTGGTCCAGCAGACCGGGCACGAGAGCCCGGATCTCATCGATCGCCACCGGCAACAGGTCGATGAATGGCACCGGAGGGATGCCGCGACCGTCCAGCACCCAGCGCGCCGCCAGGACCGCCCGCAGCGCGTAGAGGTAATCCTTCGCCCGGACCGCGTCGCCGACCAGCTTCACCATCAACATCTGCTTCGCCATGCCCCGGTAGTGGTCGGCCGAGGCGCGGGGCAGAAATACGGCCCGCGCCGTACTTCGCCAGCGACCGAGGAAGCCGGGCGTCTCGCGATAGACGATGGGCGAATGCAGCCACTCGATCAGCGCGCCGCTCGACTTGCCGAGCAGGGCCGCCGCCTTGCGCACGTCCCAACCTCCGGCATCGAGCTCGCCTTCCAGCGGCAGGTCGATCGCATCGGGCGGCGGCGAAATCGAAAGGTAGTCGCCTTCCGGCCGCGCGAAGAGGAAGCGGATGTCGTAGTCGCTGTCCCGCGAGGCGAAGCCCCACGCCCGGCTGCCCGACTCGCAGGCATGGAGGATCCGCAGGCCGTGGTCGGCCTCGATGCGATCAAGCAGGCATGAGATGTCCCCGGTCACCGGGGACGGAGCTTCCGGATCATCGACATTACTGTCGATCCTCAAGCTTTCGGAATGCCGATCAACAGGAATGTCGATACTCCGGAAACCGGTTCAGGGAACGGGTGAGAAGCCCTCTTGCTTCGCCGCCTTGCGGTCGAAGGTGTGGGTGGTGACGCATCCTTCGTTCCGATTGCGCACGGCGATCACGGCATCGGCGAAATCGAAAGACGCCCCGCGCCACGCCCGGATCGCCTTGGCAACCAACGGCTCATGTTCCACTTGGAGCGAGGGCATTCTGAGCAAAGCCTCGAGCGCGCGGGCGATGTCCGCCTTGGCATATCCATAAGCGCCTTCCAGCACCCACACGAGCTCGCATAGCACGACCAGGCTGATCCAGCCCGGATCGTCCGGACGACACCTGGTTCGCACCAGCGCCTCGGCACGGCGAAGCTGCGCGGCATCGTCCCGGGTCAGCAGGCGGACCAGCACGTTGGTATCAAGTCCGACCATGCCCGGCCCTCTCTCGTATCGCCTGCTTCATCGCCTCGACACTGACCCGCTTGCTTGCCTTGGGCAGCACGTTCATCAAGGTATCGAGCGTCACATCATCGACGACCTCCACCTCGATCTTCCGGTCGGCCGAGAGCCGGAAGTCGAGCTTCTGCCCCGGCTTCAAGCCCAGTTCGTCGCGGATCGCCTGGGGTATGGTGATCTGGCCTTTGCTGGTGAGGGTGGCGTTCATAATCTTACTGTATGGTAAGGATTCGTGATTTCAAGCTTCCGGGAAGGATGCGGCGGTCTTTTCGAGGCGGGGCGAAGTGGAAGCGGATGTCGTAGTCGCTGTCCGGGGACGCAAAATCACTCTCCGGGCACTTTGCGCGCCCGGGCCTTCCAGACCCCGTCGCCCCGCACACCGGCTGCGTCAGGATCGAAGGGACGAAAGCCGATCCGCTTCGCCGCCGCCTCGTTCTTGAAGTGGAAGTCGCCACCCGCCGGATCGACGAATCCGGGGTCGGCGACGACCGAATGCCGGTCATGACCCTTCTCCCGCCACTCGTCGAAGGACATGCCGAAACACGTGATCGGGCCACCGTCGGGCCGCCAGTACACATTATCGTCGCACTCGATCCGCCCGCGCCCCCTCGCACCCCCGCTCCATAGCGGCCCCTCGTCCCAGAGCACGATGTTTCCCGTGAACCGGAACGAGAGGTGCTCCTCGGGGCGGGTGAACTGGAGCTGGGCCTTGCGGGCGAAGGCGAAGATGTTGTTCCGGATCACGTTCTCCCGACCGTAGTGCTGGTGGTAGCCGCCGGTGGTGGTGCGATGGACGAGGTTGTTCTCGAGCAGGATGCCGGTGCTGCCCTCGTCGTTGTAGAGTCCCCAACCGCCGTAGGTGTAGGAGACGATGTCGTGGATGTGGTTGTGGCGCAGCGTGGTGCCCTGCGACGGACCCAGCGTGTAGATCCCACCCATGTCACTGAGCCGGCCGTCGCCGATATGATGGATGTGGTTGAAGTCGATTCGGTTGCGCTTCGCCTCGCTCTCGCCATAGCCCCAGCGCCAGCCGACCGAGACGCCGGTGTAGGCGAAGTGGCTGATCTCGTTGTGGACCACCCGGTTGTCCGGGCTGTGACCGATCCACACACCCACCGCGCAGGGAAAGACTTTGCCCCCGTCCCGCACGATGCAGTCCTCGACCGTGTTGCCACCGGTGTCTCGTCCTAGGTGGATCGAGCCGATCCGCACGCCGCCGGCACCAAGGTCGTGCAGATACGACCTGCCCACCCGGCAGCCGCGGCAGCCATCGCGGAACCAGATCCCGTAGGTGCCGGTGTGGGCGATCTCGCAGCCGGCGAAAGTTACCGATTCCGCATGGTCGATCTGGATCACCGCTTCGATCGGCGCGGCGGCCTGCGCCGGTTCGAAGCCCTCCGGCGGGCAGGTCCAGCCGGCGTGGCGGAACGCCAGACCCTCGATCGCGACGTGCTTCACCGGAGCATCGGCGCGACCTTGGATCACGAACAGTCTTTCGGTCACCGGCGCGACGACATCCGAGGTCGCGGGATCCTCGCCCTGCCGGGGCAGGCAGGTCAGTCCGCCTTCCCGAGACAGGAACCACTCGCCGGGCTCGTCGAGCGCCGCCGGAAAGTTCTCGAAGATCACCCCGGTCTTCGCGTCCCACCGGTTCCACGGCTTCATCGGTTTGCCGTGGGTGATCAGCGTGTCGCCCTCGATCCGGTCGGGAAAACGCCGCGTGTTGTCCCACTTGTGGTAGGCGAGCATCTGGACGCGCGCGAAGTCGTCCGCCTCGAGGTCCCGCAGCGGTTCGAGGGCGACCGGCGGCAGGGTCACGGTCTGGCGGGCCTGATCGTCGCCGAGCTTCGCCTCACGGACCTCCTTCATTCGGATGAATCCCTCGTCCGGCTCTCGAGCCCGCACCGCGCGACGGCCATCGACCCACAACTGCTCGAAAGACGGGCCCTCGACCTTCGCGTGCCAGCGACCGTCGGCATCGATCGAAAAGCCCTCGATCCTGCGCCCGCCGGAGATCACCGGCTTCGCTCCCGGCGCCGCGACCAGCCGAAAGGGCATCTCTTTCGTGCCGGAGTCGGCCGGGGTCAGCACCAGCGGCGCGGAAATCCGGTGGGTGCCGTCCAGGAAGACCAGCTCGCCCGGTTCGCCGGGACTCGCCGCCCGCAGCTCGCGCAGCCGGTCGAGCGCCTGGGCGGGATCGTCGCCGGGCTTGACCTCGATCGACGCCCCGGCGGCGACACCCGTGAGAAGGAAGACCACCCATCCGGATCTCATGCCTCCGAGGATACCGGACCGGCGGACGGGATCTGTCGATGCCACGGCTCTCGCAACCCGTGTCAGCATTGCTAGATTCATCCACGTGAGCGCGTTTCCTTCCTCCATGAAGGCAGTGCTTTCGCTCGCGATCCTGATGACGTTCGTCCCGCTCCACGCCGAAACCGAGGCCGAGAAGGATGCCCGCATGGAGTGGTTCCGCGAAGCCCGTTTCGGGATGTTCATTCACTGGGGCCTCTATTCGATTCCCGCCAGCGAATGGAAGGGAAAGGAATACAAGGGCATCGCGGAGTGGATCCAGAACCACGCCGAGATCCCGGTCGCCGACTACGAGCCGCTCAAGGACCAGTTCAATCCGGTGAAATACGATCCGGAAGCCTGGGTGAAGTTGGCGAAGGACGCCGGCATGAAGTACATCGTCATCACCAGCAAGCACCACGACGGCTTCGGCCTGTGGGACTCGGAGCAGACCGACTGGGATATCGCTTCCACGCCCTACAAGAAGGACCTGCTGAAGCCGCTCGCCGAGGCCTGCCGCAAGCACGGGCTCAAGTTCTGCCTTTATCATTCCATCATGGACTGGCACCACCCGGACTGGGGGACGAAGAAACCGTGGCGCGGCAACGCCGACACTCCGTCGCCGGACATGGACGCCTACACGGCCTACATGAAGGCGCAACTGAAGGAGCTGCTCACCGACTACGGCGATGTCGGCATCCTTTGGTTCGACGGCGAATGGGAGGACGCCTGGACCCACGAAAGAGGCAAGGACCTCGACGACTACGTGCGCTCGCTGCAGCCGGACATCATCGTCAACAACCGCGTCGACAAGGGCCGCAAGGGCATGGAAGGCCTGACCAAGGACACCAAGTTCCGCGGCGACTACGGCACGCCCGAGCAGCAGATTCCCGCGCAGGGCCTGCCGGGCGTCGACTGGGAATCGTGCATGACCATGAACGGTACCTGGGGCTACTCGTCGCACGACCACAAGTGGAAGTCATCCAAGACGCTGATCCGCAACCTCGTCGACATCGCCAGCAAGGGAGGCAACTACCTGCTCAACGTCGGCCCGACCGCCGAAGGCGAGATCCCGGCTCCGAGCGTCGAGCGACTCGAAGCGATCGGCGAGTGGATGAGGACCAATGCCGAATCCATCCACGGCACGCAGGCGAATCCCTTCCCGAAAACCCCCTGGGGCCGCTGCACGATGAAGGCCATCGACGGCGGGGCCCGCCTCTACCTGCACGTCTTCGACTGGCCGGAGGATGGAAAGCTCGAGCTGGCCGGCCTGAACAACAGGATCCTCAAGGCGAGCCTGCTCGCCAGGCCCGACGCCGCGGTGAAAGTGGATGGCGAGACCCTCACCCTGCCAAATGCGGCGCCCGATCCGATCAACACGGTCGTCGCCGTCGATATCCAGGGGCAGCCGGAGATCGAGGGCGGCGACTAGCCCGCATGGCGCTTTTTCAAGCCGGGAATCGGTAGGGCAATGTGGCATGACCGTCTCGGTCATGGACCTGAGGCGTGCTGGAGAATACAACAGCTGTAAGACTATGAGCCCGTCTCCTTCATGACCGAGACGGTCATGCCACCGGCAGGTGGACGGTCGTCTACTTCGACAACTCGTTAATCGCCGCCTGGTTCTTGTATTCCTTGGCGAGGTCGAGGGCCGTCACGCCCTGCTTCGATTTCAGCGACGGATCGATCTTGGTCTTGAGCAGGAGCTGGATCAGTTCCTTGCTGCCGCCGGTGGCCGCCTCGTGAAGCGGCGTGCCGCCGAGTTTGCTGAGCGTCGTGGGATCGGCGCCACCTTCGAGCAGCGCCTTGGTGGTCTCGAGCTGGTTCTTGGCGGCCGCATGGTGGAGCGGCGTCCAGCCGGACTTGTCGAGTTCGTTCGGCCTGGCACCGGCCTTCAGCAGGGCGGTGACGATCTCGGGGAGGTTGCGGGTGACCGCGTGGTGCAGCGGGGTGCTGCCCGAACGGTCGGCCCGGCTCGGGTTGGCGCCGGCCTCGATCAGCAGCAGCGCGATCTCCTTGTTCTTGCGCAGGATCGCCAGGTCGAGCGGCGCGCGGGCTTCGGGATCCTCCGGGTTCAGACAAGCCGGATCAGCGGCGAGGTGGCGGCGGACATCGGCGGCGTCGCCCTTGGCGATGGCGGCCGCGATTTCCGGAGTCTGTGGCGGACCGACCGGCTCGGCAGGCTCGTCGGCGGCCTGAAGCGGGTGAATGAGCAGGGCGGGAAGCACCGGCAGGAAGCGGAAGAGGATTGTCATGGTCGATGATCGGGTTGTTCCCCGTTTCCCTAGCCGAGATCAGGAGAATCTCCAACCCCGGGGTGGCGGAATGCCGCACTTTGCGGAGAAATTCGTTTGAATCCCCCTTCCGGCACCGTTCCTTCGCACCATGCCAGTGCTCAACCGCTTTTCCCGTCGCTCCGTTCTCAGGCTTCTCGGCACGTCGGCGGTCGGAGCTCCCTTCGTCACCAGCAACCTGATGGCGGCCCCCGCGTCCGGAAAGACCCGCCACGCCGCCTTCGGCCTGGGCGGACAGGGCTGGGCGGACCTGCAGCAGCTCGCCAACCTCAAGAATGTCGAGATCACGGCGATCTGCGACGTCGATCTCAAGCGAGCCGAGCAGGCCCGGAAGCAATTCCCGGAAGCGACTTTCTATCAGGACTGGCGCGAGCTGCTGGACAAGGAGTCCGGCAAGCTCGACACGGTGAACGTCTCGACGCCCGACCACATGCACGCGTCGATCGCCGTGACGGCGATGCAGCAGGGCCTCCATGTGTACGGACAGAAGCCGCTCGCCCACAACCTGCGCGAAGTACGGCGCATGACCGACCTCGCCGTCGGGAAAAAGCTGGCGACCCAGATGGGCATCCAGATCCACTCGACGCCGTACTACAAGATCGCCGCGAAGCTGATGCAGGACGAAGCGATCGGCAAGGTGGAGGAGATCCACATCTGGTCCGGCAAGTCGTGGGGCGACATGGGTGCCAAGCCGGACAAGACCGACCCGGTGCCGGAAAGCCTCGACTGGGATGGCTGGCTCGGCGTCGCCGCCGACCGCCCCTTCATCGGTGGCGGCTACTACCATCCCGGAAACTGGCGCAAGCGTCTCGATTTCGGCACCGGCACGCTGGGCGACATGGGCTGCCACATCTTCGACCCGCTGTTCATGGGGCTCGGGCTCGCCTCGCCGGTCTCGGTGCGCTCCGAGGGACCGCCGCCGAACGACTGGAACTGGGCACTCAACGGCCACGTCATCTATACCTTCAAGGGCACGCCCCACACCGCGGGCGAAACGATCCAGGCGACATGGTACGACGGGACGGCCAAGCCGCCGCAGGAAGTCGTCGCGCTGCTCGGCGGCGACCAGATGCCCGGCCAGGGTTCGCTGCTGATCGGCACCAAGGGCGTGATGCTGGTCCCGCACGTCTCGCGGCCGAAGCTTTATCCCGAAGCGGACTTCAAGGACTTCCGGCTGCCGCGGGTGGAAGGTGCCAACCACTGGGGCCAGTTCATCGAAGCCAGCCGCGGCAACGGCAGAACCACGGCCGACTTCGCCTACGCGGGTCCGCTCACCGAAGCGATCCTCCTCGGCTGCCTCGCCTCGCGCTTCCCGCAGACGACCCTGGCGTGGGATGCGGAGAAGCTGACCTTCGACCTGGCCGAGGCCAATGCCTTCGTCGGCCGTGACTACCGCGACGGCTGGCAGATCGAGGGGCTGGGGTGAGGGAGTGGCGGCGGAGTGGCTCCTTTCAAGGAGCCATGAGCAGGGCGGGAGGCTTTCGAGCCTCCGCTGGAGAAAAGCCAGGGAGACCGCAGGTCTCCCACCCCGCTCATGGCGCTTCGGAAAACGCCACTCCTACGCCACGAAATCGTAGGCGGAGGGTTCCCGCATCTCGCGGGCGATATGGGCGTTGGCTTCCCCCGCGTGCTCGCCGGTGAAGGTTTCCTTCTCGGGTTCCCAGGTCAGGCTCTTGCCGGTGCGCAGGGAGATGGCGCCGAGATGGCAGACGGTCGCCGAAAGGTGGCCGGTCTCCACGTTGCAGATCGGGTCCTTTCGCGACTTCATGCAGTCGAAGAAGTTGCCCATGTGGTCGTTGCTCTCGTAGAGGCGCTCGGCGTCCTCCGGCAGCGGCTGGCGGAGCAGGTCGCGGTCGCTGGCATTGATGTCGCCGCGGCTGACCCAGATCCACCCGTCGGTGCCCTCGAAGCGGATGCCGTTGCGCTGGCCGTCCTTGTTGACGACGGCCCCGAAGTGATTGTCGTCGCGGGTCGAGCGGACGTTGAAGACAACGCCGTTCGGATAGGTGAACTTCACCTCGTAGTCGGCGATGGTCGTGTAGCCGCCGGGGATCGGCTGGCTCAGCGCCTTGCTTTCGATCCCCGTCGGCGCGGGCAGGCCGATCGCCCAGTAGCCGATGTCCATGTGGTGCGCGCCCCAGTCGGTCATCGTGCCGCCCGAGTACTCATACCAGTAGCGGAACCACGTGTGGCAGCGCTCGGGGACGTAGTCGACCGCCGGTGCCTGGCCTTGCCAGAAGTCCCAGTCGAGGCCCTCCGGAACCGGCTTGGATTCGAACGGACCTTCGCGGAGACCGGCGGGCAGCCAGACATTGACCTCCTTGAGCTTGCCGATGCGGCCGTTGCGGACCAGCTCGCAGGCGAGGCGGAAACGCTGGCTGCTGCGCTGCTGGGTGCCGGTCTGCAGGACCACCTTGTGGTCGCGCACCGCCTTCACCACGTGCCGGCCCTCGTCGATGGTGAGGGTCAGCGGCTTCTCGGAATAGATGTCCTTCCCGGCGCGGGCGGCGGCGATGTTGATCAGGCTGTGCCAGTGGTCGGGCGTGCCGTTGACGATGCCGTCGATGTCGTCGCGCTCCAGCAGCTTGCGGAAGTCGCTGAAGGTGTCCGGCTTCCTGCCGTCCTTGGTGAACCGCTCGACGGCGCGGGCGATGTGGCCCGTATCGACGTCGCAGACCGCCACCACGTCGCCGAAGCGCTGGGCACTGCGGGCGTCGCCGCTGCCCTGGCCGCCGGCGCCGATCAGCGCGATGGCCGGCCGCTCGTTGGCCGACGTGACCGCGGCGGCGGGGCTTTCGGCCCAGGCGAGCTGGCGCTCGACAAACCACAGCGGGAGGCCGGTCGCGGCGGCGGTCGCCGAGCAGCGGCGGAGAAAGGAGCGGCGGGAGATCTGGAAGGACTTCGGATGGTTCATCTTGTCTGTGAGGTAAACGGTGTCCGGAGCGGACCGTTTTCAGGAGATACGTCCGTCAACCGCCCGAAGTCTCTCACCACGCGCCGGGATAACAAGCTTGTGGGAACCGACTCCGCCAAGTAGCTCGGCGGGGCACCGAAAGCCGCCGAGGGGAACCCGCGGCACCCCGAGCATGGACGAAACCAAGAAAGGAAGATCCCCCTGGCAGTGGCTGGGGATCGTGGTGGTGGTCGGGCTGCTGGCGATGGTCCTGCGGCACGTCGATTGGGCGGCGGTGAGGGCGGGATTCGCCGCCGTGGACCTGAAATTCCTTCCGCTGCTCGTCCTGCTGGTCGCCCTCAATTTCCTCATCCGGAGCTGGCGCTGGAGAAACCTCGTGGCCGGTGGGAAATCGATGTCGCCGCGCTCGCTGTTCGACGCCACCGTGGTCGGCTTCACCGCGACCTTCCTGCTCCCCTTCCGGGCGGGCGAGCTGACGCGGCCGTGGATCCTGACGCGCTGGGAACCGGTCCGCTTCGGCCCGGCGGTCGCCAGCATCGTCACCGAGCGGGTGCTCGACGCGCTGGTGATCATCGGCTTCCTCGCCGCGGCGGCCGGCTGGATCGACGACGCGCCCGAGTGGCTCGGCACCGGGGCGAAACTCCTCGGCGGCGTGGCGGTCTTCGGCCTGGTCCTGATGCTGATGGCCTACTTCTTCGGCCGCTCGTTCTCCAAGCTGGCCCGGCGGATGATCTCGATCTTCCTCTTCCCCCGGTTCCTGGCAAAGCTCCGGGCGGCGCTCTATCAGCTCGTCGATGGCTTCCTCGAGGGTCTCAAGGCCATCTCCACGGGCCGCGACTTGGCGGTCGTGATCGCCGCCTCGATCGTGCTGTGGCTGGAAATGGCCCTGTTCTATCAGGTCGGCATCTGGACGATGGGCCTCTCGCTCGGACCTTTGGCGGGCATCATGGTCACCGTCCTCGTCGCGCTGGCCGTCTCGGCTCCGGGGCCGCCCGGCTTTCTCGGCACCTTCCAGATCGGCTGTCTCGCCGCGCTCGGGCTGTTCGATGTCAGCCGCGAGACGGGACTGTCCTACGCGATCGTCACCCACGTCCTGCAGGCTGGCTGCATCATCCCCGCCGGGCTGTGGATCCTGCACGCCCGCGGGCTCAAGCTGCGCCAGTCGCTGCCGGTCGCAACTTCCGATGAGGATCGTTAGATTCCCTTCCCATACTCCCAGCCCTCGCGAACCGGTGGCTTGAGATAGATGTCGAGTTCGGGGCGGTTGGTGATCTTCATGTTCGCCGCATCGTAGTCGATGACCCCGCCGAAACGCTGCGCGAGCACGCCGACGAGCACCATCTCGGTCAGTTCGGCGGCATAGTCGAAGCTCGATCCCGGCGTCGGTCCGTCGCCCTTGATGGCGCTGGTCCATTCCCGGTAGTGGCCGCCCTTCACCCGCGGAATCGTCTTCTCGGGGAGGTTGCGGCGGAAGTCGTTCCACAACTCCGCGGGGATCAGGCGCGGGCTGTCCGGCCGGGTGCCGCTCAACAGGCTCGCCTTGTCGCCGGACATGATCATTCCTTCGTCGCCGAGCTTCTCCAGACCCCACTCCTTGCGGTTCTCGGGTCGGTTGCCGCCGTCATACCACGTCAGGCTCACCGGCGCCTTGTCGCCACGTGCCGGGAAATCGAAGCGGATCACCGACGAATCCGGGCAGACGAGTGAATCATCGCCCTCGCGCTTGACGGCCTCGACCCGCTTGGGCGCTCCGAGTTCCAGCGCCCAGAAGGGGCCGTCGAGCGTGTGGCAGCTCCAGTCGCCGAGCAGGCCGCCGCCGAAGTCGTAGTAGCCGCGCCACCGCTTCGGCACGTAGATCGGGTTGTAGGGGATGTCCCTGGCGACCGGTCCGAGCCAGAGATCCCAGTCGAGATGGTCAGGCACCGGTGTCGCGGCCGGCGGATGGCTTTCCGCCTTGGCGAAGTAGCGGCTGCCGAAGTTCGGCCCGCTCAACCAGGCGTGAACCTCGCTGACCTGGCCGAGCGCCCCCGCCTCGTACCATTCCTTCATGTAGCGGATGCCCTCGGTGGCGTGGCCCTGGTTGCCCATCTGGCTGACCACCTTGTAGTGCCTCGCCCCCTGCTTGAGCATCCGGGCCTCCCACACGCTGTGGGTCAGCGGCTTCTCGCAGAAGACGTGCTTGCCGAGCTCCATCGACGCCATCGTCGCGGCGTAGTGGGTGTGGTCCGGCGTGCTGATCACCACGCCGTCGATCTCCTTCCCCATCCTGTCGAGCATCTCGCGGAAATCCCTGAAGCGCCTCGCCTTCGGAAACTTGCCGAAGGACTCGGCGGCCTCCCGGTCGTCGACGTCGCAAAGGGCGACCACGTTCTCGCCGGAGAGACTCTGGAGATTGACCGCGCTGCGGCCTCCGACCACGATGAAGGCGAGGTACAGCCCGCTGTTCGCCGACGGACCAGGCTTTCCGATGCTGAAGCGCGGGACGACGAAAGCACCGGCCGTGACGGCGGTGGTGGAGGCCAGGAAACGACGACGCGACGGACTCATGGGTCCTCCTTACGAACGCCGGCCTCGAAAACTAGCAGCCGCTCAGTCGCCCCAGCGGCGGATCCCTTCGGCGTCCTCGACGTAGAGGTCCTGCGGCCGGTCATCGCCCAGTTCGCCGATCTGCTCGTCGGTCATCAGCATCACGGCCGTCGACCACGCGTCGGCCTCGGCGGCGGTCGGCGCCTTCAGCCACACCCGGGTGTAGGACATGCCGTCGCCCGGGCTGCGATCCGCGTCGGGATGCACGATGTGGTTTCCCTGGAACCCGAGGCCGGATGCGCTCAGGGCTTCGCCGCGGAGTTCGATCCGCACCGAGTCCTTGCCGCCCGTGAGTTCGAGCGGCCAGATCAGGCGCCCATGCGCGAGCTGGGTGCTGCCGCCGGCCGAAATCAGCGCCGACTCGATGCCCCAGTCGATCAGGGTCTCGCGCAAGCGGTCGATGGCGAAGCCCTTGCCGATGCCCCCGAGGTCGATCTGCCGGCCGGGGCTGTCGCAGACGATCAGCGGACGGTCCGGGGCGACGGTGAGGCTTCCCAGAATCGGCGGCGACTCGCCTTCCCTGCCGTGCTTCACGTGCTCGATGCGGGCGCCGAGCGTGACATCGAAGAGACCTCCCGTTTCCCCGTACATCCGCAACGCCTCCAGCAGGCAGGCATGGCATTCATCGGTGATCAAGAGGCTGTCACCGGCCTGCATGTGGTTGATGCGGTTGATGTCGCTGCCGTCGACGAAGCGGCTGAGCTGGGATTCCAGCCGGTCGAGTTGCTCGAAGCAGACGCGGGCCACGTTGCGGAGGCGCTGCTCCTCGCCCACGGGCATGCGCAGCGAGAAGGTGGTCTTCATCGCCTGGTGGGAAAAGGTGACCGTCTTGGGCATGACGGAATCTTTCCTCATCGCGAGGGCGACTCAAGCGAGGCGTCCCAGAAATCCGTGCGCACCCAGACGGTGACCGGCGTGTCGGTGCGCAGGCCGCGCGGCACGGGAACGTGGGATTCGATCAGGACCTCGGTGAGATCGATGGTGGCGAAGACAATCGGCAGACGCTCGAGACTGTCGGGGGCCTCGCTCCAGTAGCCGACCTTGTCGTAGTGGCGCAGATACCACGGCAACGGCCAGTAGTCGGAGCCGATCACGGCGATCGGCTCCAGCGACCGCTCGGGCAGGGCCTCGTCCAGCGAAGCCAGCCACGGCCCCAGCGATTCGATGTCCTCACTGGTCGGGACATAGGCGTAGCGGTTGCGGTCGTCCGACGCGATGCGTCCCGTCACCCGGCGGCTTTCGAGAAACTGGAGCGTCAGACAGATCGCGACCGCCACAGCGACACCCGCCCACGGCAGGCGGCGCTTGAAAGGAAGCGCGAACACGAACCCCGCGAGCAGGCAGACGTGCGCCAACGGCAGGACCATCAGCCACGGGGTCTTGTAGGCGATGAGGCTGTAGATCAGGAAATGGAAGACGGCGGAAAGCGCGAGAAACTGGATCGCCAGTCGCACCGAACCGGCCATCGACCGGCAGAACAGGCTCCCCGCCAGGGCACCGAGCGCGAGCACGCTGACGGTCGAGGTCAGGAAGCCGGCGTAGTAGCCGATGGGCTTGTCGTGACCTTCGACGACCTCATAGACGAAATAGGTCCGCACCGCGTCGACCGCCCCCTGCCAGTAGATGAATCCGTTCGTGTAGAAATACAGCGAGGTCAGCAGCGCCAGGCCGGCGGCGAGCAGGGCCGGACGGAGCTGCGTCTTGAACAACTCCGGAGGATTTGGTGCCTCCTTGCGAACCAAGGCGATCCCGTAAAGCACTCCCCCGGCCCCGAGCCATGCCATCATGCTGATCGCAAAGGTCTCCTTGGTGGCGAACATCAGCCCGATCCAGATGCCCGCCGGCCACCACCGTTTCGCCGAGGCGAACTGGAACAGGGCCAGCACGCCGAAGAGCGCAAGCAGCATCTCGTGGATGTACATCCTGCTGTAGTAGACGAGCAGCGGCGAGGTCGCGAGGGCCAGCGCCGCGGCGAGCATCGGGCCGTCGCCGAAGCGCCGCCGGCCGGCGAGCGGAACGAGCACGAGCAGGCATCCGGCGAGGGCCGGCACCAAGCGCAAGGCTCCCTTCTCCAGCTCCGACCATCGATACATTCCATGCAGTCCGGCGCTGAGCATCCCGGCCATGCTGAGGGTCGGGCCGTGGTAGTGGAGCGGGTCGAAGACGTAGCCCTTGACCTCCATCCGTTGGGCCGTGATCCGCGCCCCCGTCGCCTCGTCGGCGTGGAAGGGACGGCGCGACAGGTCGTCGAAGCGGAGAAACACGCCCACGACCGTGACGGCGATCCAGCAAGCGATCAGAATCGGTTTTCTCATCGCGGGAACCCCTGTTGGAATGAAAGCCTCGAAAGGTGGCGCACGTTCCGGGAACCATGGGCGATCAGATGGCCGAGGCAATCACGATTCTGGTAACGCCGGTGTGGAAGGACTCCGCCCGGCTATCGGACTTCGGCCGCGAGTTGGCCGCCGAACTGGCGAAACGCGGATCCGCGATCCGCTGGATCATCGCCGACGACGGCTCGGGCGCGGACGAAGTCCAACGGCTCGAGGACCTTTGCGCGGAGTTCGCCGGCACCTATCCGCATGTCCGCGTGCATCCGGCGAAGGTCCACTACGGCAAGGGCTCGGTGGTCCGCGAAGCCTGGGCGCTGGAGCCGGAGGCCGGTTGGCTGGCCTTCGTCGATGCCGACGGCAGCGTGAGCGCGCCCGACATGCTCGACCTCATCGGGCGGGCGGAAAAATCCGGCCGTTCGACCATTGCGATCCGCAAGAACACCGAGACCACCCGGGTGCATGAGGGACCGTTCCGCTGGATCCGCCACCACGGCTTCCTGCTCGCCTGCCGCCTGATCCTAAAGATCCGCTCGGAGGACACCCAGTGCGGCGCGAAGGTGCTGAAGGGGGCGGACTACCGCATCATCGAGAACCGGCTGGTCGAACCCGGACTCGCTTTCGACGCGGAACTGCTCGCCGAGATGACCGAGGCCGGCATCGAATGGGACGAGGTACCGGTCAACTGGGTCCGCAAGGGCGGCAGCCGCATCCACGGCGTGCGGGATGTCTGGACGATGCTGCGGGCGCTCTTCCGGATCCGGTCGCGGCTGGGAAAGGCGACGGCGGCGGGCTCGAAAGGTGCAGCCCCCTGAAGGGGAAAACACCATACCGAACAGACGCGCCAGTGGCGTAGGTGGTTCCTCCTTCAGGAGGTCCAACCGTCCTTCTCACCCGCCTGTCTCGATCAAAACGAACCGCCGGTCGAATCGTCCGCCCGCATGCCTTCTGCAGCAGGTAAGGCAGGCGGCCTCGCGCCGCATCCGTCTTGCGCGGCGAATGGTCGCGTTGCAAGCGGGGCATTGGTAGGCGAAGCGGCGTTGCTGGCGGGTCGGTTCCAACGGCAGCCGGTGCCGGGCCGGCTCGCCTGGAATGCCGAGGTCGGCGCAGGCCATGCGCCACTCGGGGCCGTGAGGTGCGATCCGCCGGCGGCCGGCGCGATCGTGGGCCACGAGGTGGGCGAGCTCGTGCAACAGGGTCCGCCGGACCTCGTCCTCGCCGAAGCGGGCGATCGCCGGATTGAGCTCGATGCATTGCTTTCGTGACCACGCGCGGCCGGCGCTCGTTCGCAGCCGCGGGTTCCATTCGACCCGCAGCCGCCCGGCCAGTCGCGCCAGCCCGAGCCGACGGACGGCATCCACGGCATGGCGGGTCAGTTTCTCATCGAACACGGCGCACACTGGCAAGCGGGGGAGAGATTGGCAAACCCGGCGCTCCTTTCCGTGCTGGAGCCCGCGCGGATCCGGGCGATAGTTTTCCATCGTGAGCAGCCCGTCGGTCGCCGGTGAACGGATCCCGGCCTGGAATCCCAGGTCGTGGTTCTATCACTTCTACCACCGGGGCACGGCGATGAACCATTTCCTGCGGCGTCGGATCCGGCCGGCGGGGATGGGGCTGCTGATGCTCGGGGTGGTGCTCGGCTGTCTCGCCGGCGGCCAGGCTTCCGATCCGGTCTTCCGACTGTTCTCGTTCGGCTTCGCGCTGGGCTGCCTGTCGCTGGTGTGGCTGCCGTTCCGCCGCGTGCGCCTCGAGGTGAGGCGCGACGTGCCCGCCCATGCGACGGCGGGCGAGCCGGTGCGGATCCGCTACCATGTGACCAATCGCGGACGCCGGCTGGGCAACGCATGGCTGGTCGAGACACCGCCGGATTCGCGGCCGGATCGCGAGCGCTTTCTCCGGACCCCCGAGCCCGGCGAGGAGGGCCGCAACGCCTTTGACCGCCTGTTCGCCTACTATCGATGGAACTGGCTGTGCGAGAGCCGGATGGTCTTCGACGCCCGCCCGAGTGAAGACCCGCTGAGCCTGCGCCGCGGCGAGGCGGCGACCTACACGGCCGAGCTCCTGCCGCGGCGGCGCGGACTGGTCGCGCTCGACGACCTGCGGGTGTTGTTGCCGGATCCGCTCGGTCTCTATCAGCGCTGCCGGCGGGTCGCGGCGCCGGAGTCCGGACTCGCCATCCTGCCGCGCCGCTACCGGCTGCCGGCCTTCGAGCTGCCGGGAAGCGCGCGCTTCCAGCCGGGCGGCGACGCGACCTCGCGCAACACCGGACCGTCGGGCGAATTCGTCGGCCTCCGCGAGTACCAGCCCGGCGACCCGCAGCGGCTCATCCACTGGAAAAGCTGGGCCCGCACCGGGCGGCCGATCGTGAAGGAACTCGAGGACAGCTTTTTCCCGCGTCACGGTCTCATCCTCGACACCTTTCCGGAGGCGGGCGACGCCGGCCTTTTCGAGGAGGCGGTGTCGGTGGCGGCGTCGTTCGTGTCGTCGATCGACACCCACGAGTGCCTCATCGACCTGATGTTCATCTCCGGCTCGGAACGGGTCGTCACCGCCGGTCGAGGCACCGGGCGCGCCGAGTCGCTGCTCGAGGTGCTGGCGGGGGTCGAGTCGTCGCCGCGGTCGGATTTCGACTCGCTGAAGAAGCTGGTCCTGCGCCATGCCGAGGATCTCGCCGGCTGCCTGGCGGTGCTGTGCGGCTGGTCGGCCGAGCGCGGGGAAATGCTGCGCCGGATCTCGTCGGCGGGCGTCGAGATCGCGGCGATCGTCGTCTGCGAGGAACCACCCGCGACACCGCCGGAGCGTGTCCATTTCGTCCGCACATCCCGGATCGCCGAGGACCTGATGCGCCTTCCCCAGAGACCATGAGCCGGACCTCCGAAAGCACCGAACCCGTGCCCGCTCCGCGACTGCTGCTCGGTGCCACGCTGCTGCTGTGGGGCGGCATCACGGGGCGGCCGCTGATCGGGCTGGCGCTGGCGCTGGTGGTCGAGGCCGCGCACTGGACCCGCATCCGCTGGGACTTCGGCGACCCGGCCTACCTGAGGGCTTGGCAGGCCTCGATCCTGCTCCTGCTGGTCGTCACGGGGCTGGTGTGGCTCGACGGCTCCGCGCTCTCGGCGCTTCCCCGCACGATGACCTGGCTGCCGGTGGTGATGCTGCCGCTGCAGTTCGTCCAGAGCTACGGCATGCATCGTAGCATGTCGCTGGCGAACCTGTCGCTGTTCCTCCGCAAGCGGCGTGCCTACGCCAAGCGCCACGGGCTGCCGTTCCGCGACGTCCGTTTCTGCTTCGACCACGTCTTCTTCCCCGGCACCGTCATTTCGGCGAGCCTCGGCGAGCACGCGCGGTCGCCGGTCTTCTTCCCGGCGCTGCTGGTGCTGGCGGCGGTGGCCTTCCTGCCGCGCCTGAAGTCCCGGGTGGCGGCGGCGGTGATGCTGGCCCTCGCCGCGGCCGGCGGCTACGGCGGCGAGAGGCTGCTCGACTGGGCCTATCGCAGTTTCGTGCTCGGAAGCTACGACCCTTCCTACCTCACCTACTCGCGCCAGACCCGCACGGCGATCGGCGAACTGGGCGAGATCAAGCAGTCGCCGGCGATCCAGTGGCGCCTGATCCCCCGCCAGGGCGACCTCCCGCGCCTGCTCCGCGTCGCCTCCTACAATTCCTACCTCAACACCTACTGGAGCGCCAAGCTGCCGCCGCGGAAGGAGACCGGCGAGAGCGAGGTGATCGACTTCGAAACGCTCGAGTCCTTCGGCGTCGAGGATCCCTTCTGGATCACGGCGCAGGACGTGCCGGCCGAGGAGGCGACGCACGACGCACTGCCCAGGTTCACGATGCGCGGGGCGACTCCGCGCAAGGCGCTTTTCCCGATTCCAGGAAACTGCGGCAGCCTCGTGCTGCCGAACCAGGACATCGAGATCAATCCCTTCGGCACGCTGCGGGTCGATCCCCGCCACCCGGTGGCCGACGCGCTGGTGCTGTGGGGCGATCCGATGGGCATCGCCCGTCCGCCCTGGACCGACCCGCGCAGCCCCGACAAGCCCGCGCCGGACCTGCGGGTGCCGGAGGACGAGCGCGCGGCGGTCGCCCGGGTGGTCGATGAACTCGGCCTGCGCGGCCTGCCGCTCGCCGAGCAGATCGTCCGGCTGCGCGGCTGGTTCCTCGATCACTTCACCTACACCCGCTACCTCGCGGATCCGCGTCCGGATCACGACGACGAGCGGGACCGTTTCGTCTCGATCTTCCTCGAGGAAACGAAGCGGGGGCACTGCGAGTATTTCGCGACGGCGACCGCCTTCATCCTGCGCGAGGCCGGCGTGCCGACGCGCTACGCGACCGGCTTCGCGGTGGTCGAGCGCGACCGGAAGAGCGGCGAGGCGCTGGTGCGCGGAACCCACGGGCATGCGTGGTGCCTGGCGTGGGATGCGAAGCGCAGCAAGTGGATCGACGTCGATCTCACGCCGCCCGACTGGACCGGCGCGGAGTCGCCGCGGATGCCGGCGTGGCAGGGCTTGCTCGACCGCTGGCAGATCCTCCGCGACAACATCCTCGTGTGGCGCAGCCAGCCCGGCAACCTCGCCATCGCCCTCGGGCTCATCCTCCTCCCGCTGCTGGCCGGCGCGCTGCTGATCGGCCGCCGGCTGTGGCGGTCGAAACGCCGCATCGGCCGCCGCCGCAGCCGCGCCGACCTGCGGGCCGAGCTGGCGCTCTCTCCGCTGGGTGCCCTCGAAAAGCCGGCCACGCGCCTTCTCGGCGAGCGTCCGCTGGCGGTGCCGCTGGCGCGCTGGTTGCGTCCGCTGCGGACGCGTCTCGACGAGTCCGGCACGCTCGATGAGGCACTCGCGCTGCACCAGCGACTGCGTTTCGATCCCCGCGCCGACGAAACCTCGTTGCGGCAGCAACTCGAGACGATGATCCCGCCTCTCAAGGACCAGTTGCGCCGCGTGAAGATCCCGTAGTTTCCACGCTCAAGGTGCCAATTTCCCGGTTTGCTTGGACCATCGGCCGATCGCTGCTAGCCTTTTCGCGATGCCCGACTCCAAGCGCGTGGCGCTCATCTGCTCCGATCTCGACGGCACCTTGCTCGGCTGTCCGGACTCCTCCTCGCTTTTCAGCCGCTGCTGGGACTCGCTGGGCGACCGACGCCCGATCCTCGTTTACAGCACCGGGCGGCTGGTCGATGACGGCCGGCGCGTCGTCCGTGCCGGCGGGCTACCCGATCCCGACTACTTCACCGGTGGCGTCGGCACCACGATCCACGACCGGGACGGGGTGATGGAGGATTTTACCGAGGCGCTCAACGAAGGCTGGGACCGCGACCGAGCGGTCGAGGTGGTGAGGTCCTTTTCCGGCATCGACGAGCAGCCGGCCGAGCAGCAGCACGAATGGAAGAGCAGTTGGTTCTGGCATGACGCCGGCGAGGAGGATCTGGGGCGGTTGCGCGACGCGCTGCGGGAGGCCGGTGTGGCGGCACAGGTCATCTATTCGTCGGCCCGCGACCTCGACGTGCTGCCGCATGCGGCGAACAAGGGCAACGCCCTGCAATGGCTCTGCCGGCGGCTCGGCGTGCCGCTCGACGAGGTGGTCGTCGCCGGAGACACCGGCAATGACTCGTCGATGTTCCTGGTGCCCGGGGTGCGCGGCATCATGCCGTCGAACGCCGAGCCGGAACTGATCGCAGCGGTGCGCGATCTCGATGTTTTCCGCGCCGGAAAGGAGTGCGCCGCAGGGATCACCGAGGGACTCACTCACTACGGCGTCTTTCGGCAGGGCGTCGCCCAGGACGCATGAAACGCAAGCTCGACATCCTCCACTTCTCGCTCCACGGGCTGATCCGCGGCGAGAACCTCGAACTCGGCCGCGATCCCGACACGGGCGGCCAGTGCCTCTACGTGCTTGAGCTGGTCAAGGCGCTCGCCCGCCACGACGACGTCCGCCGCGTGACGCTCGTCACCCGCCGCGTCTTCGACACGCGGGTCAGCGACGACTACGCCGAGGCGGTCGAGGACCTCGGCAACGGCGCCGACATCCGCCGCATCGAAGCCGGAACGCGCCGCTACCTGCGCAAGGAAGTGCTGTGGCGGCACCTCGATGCCTTCATCGACGGCACGCTCGCCTGGCTGCGCCGCGAGAAGCGCGTGCCGGACCTGATCCATGCGCACTACGCCGATGCCGGCTACGTCGGCCGGCAGGTCGCCGCCGCGCTCGGCGTGCCCTTCGCCTTCACCGGCCACTCGCTCGGCCGCGTGAAGCGCCAGCGCCTGCTGCACAGCGGTGTCGACGAGGAAACGATCGAGCGGAAATACAACCTCGCCGTGCGCATCGAGGCCGAGGAACTAAGCCTCGACGCCGCCTCGATGGTCTGCACCAGCACCCGCCAGGAGGTCGACGAGCAGTACGCGCTCTACGAATGCCACGCCGAGGAGCAGATGCGGGTCATCCCCCCGGGCGTCGAACTCGGCCGCTTCGACGGCAAGGGCAACCGCGATGCCTACGAATCGGTCGATGCCAAGCTGCGGCGCTTTCTCCGCGATCCCTCGAAGCCGGCCGTCTTCACCATCGCCCGTGCCGACGAGCGCAAGAACCTCGCTGCCCTGGTCCGCGCCTTCGGCAGGAACGAATGGCTCCGCGAGAACGCCAACCTGGTCGTCATCGGCGGCAATCGCGACACGCTGAAGAACCTGTCATCCGGCGCGCGCAAGGTCTGGACCGAGTTGCTGCGGTTGATCGACGACTTCGACCTCTACGGGGTTTGCGCGATCCCGAAAACGCACGAGTCGCCGGAGGTGCCGGAGTTCTTCCGCTGGGCGGCGGACCGCGGCGGGGTCTTCGTCAATCCCGCCTTCACCGAACCCTTCGGCCTGACCCTGCTCGAGGCGGCCGCCGCCGGCCTGCCGCTGGTGGCGACCAATGACGGAGGTCCGCGCGACATCCTCGCCAACTGCGAGAACGGAACCTTGGTCGATCCGATGGACGACAAGGCGATCGGCGACGCGATCGAGGAGATCGTCGCCGAGCCTGGTCATCAGCGGGAGCTTTCCAAGCGTGGGGCGAAGAACGTGCGGATCCACTACAGTTGGGACGCCCACGTCGCCACCTACATGGAGGAGTTGTCGAAGATCCTGCCGCCGGAGCCTCGGCCCAGGGAGCCGGGATCGCGGCAGTTTCTCGCCCAGATCGAGCACTGGGTCTGCATGGACCTGCCGCCGCACCTCGAAGACGAGGATCCCGGCCTGGTGGACCGCTGGCGCGGACTCTTCGACGAGGGCGAACTCGGCATGATCTTCGCCACGGGACTTTCGTACGACGACGCGCGCGGGGTGATCGAGCGCCTCGGCATGCCCAAGCCGTCGATCCTCATCTCAGGGCTCGGCGCGGAGATCCACTACGGATGGTCGACGCCGATCCGCGACGAGGTGTGGACCCGGCAGGCGCGCCACAAATGGGAGCGCGACGGCGTGGCCGAGGCCATGGCCGACGTGCCCGGGCTCAGCCTGCAGCCGGAGAGCCGCCAGCATCCGTTGAAGGTCTCCTTCCTGCTCGACGAACGGCACCAGAAGACCGACCGCGCCGAGTTCCAGCGCCGCCTGCGCGAAGCCGGCCTGTCGGGCAAGGTGATCATCAGCTCCGGGTGCTTCGTCGATGTCGTCCCGACCCGTGCCGGCAAGGATGTGGCCCTGCGTTATATCGAACTGAAATGGGGCATCGATCCGGCGCGGATCTACGTCTTCGGCACCTACGGCAACGACGCCGCCGTCATCCGCGGCCGCAACCTCGCCGCCGTCCCCGGCGATGCCGACCCCGTCCTGCGCCGCATGCGCGAGCGCCCGCGACTCTACCACTGCGGCCAGCCGGGATTGGCGGGCTTCTTCGAAGGACTCGAGCACTACGGCTTCCTCAGCCACCAGCCCCCGCCGCTGCCCGGCGAGGAATACACCAGCGAGGACGAGGAGGTCCCGCCGAACGAAATCGAGCCGTAAGAATGGGGAGAAGGGATTGGCAATTCATCCACAGGCCGGGGACTCGTCTCCCCCATCATTCCGCAACCCATGACAAAGGGATTGCGAATTCCTTCACCCCATCGTCCCCGGCTTGTCCTCACCCCTTGCCCTCCTTCATGCTCGCGGAGTGAAAGTGGAGGTTGCATGGAGCTGGCAGCGGATGGATGAATTCGACGACGAGGGTCCGCCGATGATGCCCGGCATGATCGAGGTCGATGGCTCGATTTCAGTCGACGGCGTGCCGGCAGGCCTCACCGACGGCTTCTACATGGATGACGATGAGCCGTGGTCCTTCGAAACGTTCCTCACCTTCTGGGACATGGAAGCCTGGACCTGCGAGATCTATGAAGCGCTGATGGATCCCGGTACGGAGTCGAGTTTCCGCCAACCGTTGCCACGCCTGCTGGAGTTGGATACCGGCATCCTCTTCCTCCGTCTCATCGCCCTCAGGCCGCCGTTCCGCGGCAAGGGACTCGGACGCGAGGTGCTCAGGCAGTGGTTCGCCAACTGGTGCGACCGCCGGATCGGCGCGGTCATCCTCGACGCCAGCCCGCTCCAGCGCCGGGCGGACGCCTACGAGAACTACGACGATGAAGTACGGGACCTGCCGTGGGAGAGCGAGGAGGCGGATGCCGCGCGCCTGGCGAAGCACCTGCGCGGCTGGGGATTCCACCGGATCGCCGGCACCCGCTTCATGGTCGCCTCGCCGCGCTGGCTGGGCTTCGAACGCGCCACCCGCCTGATGGGCGTCGAGGTGCCGCCCGATCCGCTCGGGGACGACGGAGATCCAGGCGACGATGGGGACTTCGATCCGGGTGACGACGTCCCGTTCTGAACCAAACGCCATTCCTTCCGATCCACGACAGGAGTTCATCGACGCCGCTTGAGACCCCTTGGAGTCGGCAAAGCACCAAGCAAGGCCGCGGTCGCCGGGTTGATGCCGGTGTCGGGATCCTCCACTGGTCCTCGCTTGATGGGGACGCAGCAAAGTCAAATAAGATCAGTTCGTTGATCTTATCCTTATTTTAGTTGCAAATCATTGAATGTTAATTACTTACGTCGTCCATTCCCTCTAAAGGTCAATTCCTCACCCCAGCGGCGCGAGGAGCTTGGTGAGGACGCCGGGGTCGGTGGTGGCGGACTTGGCGGCG
>CALGOH010000218.1 GCA_937957985.1 uncultured Verrucomicrobiae bacterium | reverse complement strand
ACGACGTGCCAGCCTTCGAGCGCCGAGTAGCTCCCATAGGCTTCGGGATAAAACTCCCGGACCTTGCCGGCGATCAGCAGCCAATCGGTGTCACCACGCTGGAAATCCCCGGCGTCGAGTTCATGGACGTATTCGATGCGATGCTTTCGCCAGTCGGGCTGCCAGAGAGCCGCCAGCGGAGTGACCTGGCGGATCAGCACGCCGACGGTCTCACCATCGGGAACCGGATCGAGGATGCCGGCACCGACCCTGGCGCGTTCCTGATAGGCGAGGTAGTGGTCGAGTTGCGAGACGAGTCCGGCCTTGCCGGCCTCCCGCGCGATTCCTTGCGCGGTGGCCACGGGCCAGAGGGGGGCCGAGGGATTGAGCAGCAGGGTGGCGAGACCGGCAAGGCAGGCCACCACGGTCACGATCCGGGACGCCCGCCTGTCCATGAATCCGGCGAGGCCCATCGCCGCCAGGGGAGTCAGCACCACGAGAAAGGGAGCGAAGGAGCGCGCCATGGTGCTGACCACCACCTGCGAGCCGGCAATGAGGAAGCCCAGCAACACGGCCCCGAGTCACGCCGACGCCAATCGCCTCGACCGCCTCAAGGCGGCGAGAATCCCGGCTGCCAGCAGGGTGAAATGAACCAGTCCGAAGCTGGCGCCGTCGATGCTCGGCATCATCGACACTCCCGGTGCGAATTTCGGGATGTCCTTTCCGAGCGCATCCATGCCGGGAAGGCCCCGGACGACTTTCTTGACGCTCTCCGATGCGGGAAAGACCGGAAGCTGGAGCTGCGGAACGAGAAACTGGATCGTGCCCGCCGGTATCATCCGCCAGGCCGGCGCGGCCGCCATGCTGCGGCTGTCGGGGTGCCCGGATATCGAGCCCGTCTCGAGGTGATTCGCAATGAGGAGCGGCAGCGGGGAGACGAAGAAAAACAGTGGCGCAGCCGCGGCAAGGATCACCGGCCGGACCCGTTTCCCGGGCCTGCCCGGGGCCGCGACCCACCAGACCAGCCAGGGCAGGCCCAGCACGAGAAACTGGGGCTTCACGTTCGCCGCAAGGACGAGCGCGAGAAGCGAGCCGAGAACCGGTCCCGGTCCCGGTTCCCGATGGAACCCCATCATCAGGAACATTCCGGCAAGCAGAAGGGTCCCGGCGAGCAGATCATTGGCGGTGGATGCCGCCTGGAGCATGAAGAACGGAGCCGTGGCGAAGGCCAATGCCAGCCAGCGGGCCCCTGCCGGTCCGGCTCCCGCGTTGCGGGCCGGGCGGAAGAGGAGCTGGTAGACGACCGCCCAGCAGGACAGGGCGATCAGCCGGCTCCAACCGACCAGGTTGAGGGAGGCAAAGGGCAACGCCAGGGACTCCCAGCCCCAGGGCATGGCCACCATGCGGTTGTCGGTGGTGGAGAATCCGGAAAGCCTCCCCTCCTGAAGGGCCAGGAACATCCGGGGAAGCCGGTAGGAGAGCGAGTCGTGCATCATCGCCGGATAAACGATGATCTGGACCAGCAGCAGGGCGATGATCAACCAAGGCCACAGAGCCCGCCACGGTTCGGCCAGGCTGCGTCTTTCGGCCGGGTCGAGGGTGGCCACCCGCTTCGTCACCCAGCCGGCAAAACCGAGGGCGATCAAAAGCGCCGCCATCCATTCGAAGCGGAGGAGCCCCGCCACGGACGCGAGTTGGACCGCCAGGGTCTGCGTGCCGGTGGCGATGAGCAGCCCAAGCAGCAGCGGTTGCTCCGGGAACGCCGGTGAAGACTTGCTCATGGAGCCGGAAAAGAGAGACGCCCGGGTGGCGGAAAGCGGCGAGCAGGATCCGGC
Source organism: uncultured Verrucomicrobiae bacterium (assembly GCA_937957985.1). GTDB lineage: Bacteria > Verrucomicrobiota > Verrucomicrobiia > Verrucomicrobiales > Akkermansiaceae > Haloferula. Next base: position 30,122 of record CALGOH010000218.1, on the reverse strand, counting down.
AGATCGGTCCCCGTTGGGAACGCGGTCCCCGCCCCCTCAGCGGACCTCGAGGTCCGTCCAGATCACGCGGTCGTTCCCCGTGTGTCCGTTCTCATCGACCTCGAGTTCAATCAACCGCGAAGGAGGAAATTCGAGATCGAACTTGTCGGAAAGTCCCTCCCGGTTGAGACGTTGCTCAAACTGCTTCTCCCCCCCGGCGAATATCCTGCAAATCACGTCGCCCTGGGGCACCACGAGGGCCACCCTGCCGCGGATCCGCGAAACGCCCTGGGAGGGCTTGAAGCGCACCCTCGCGGGAGACGGGCTGACGAGCACCTTGGCGGGTTCGATCCCGGTGCCGCCCGCAAGCCTTTTGACGACCGAGTCCCCCAAGTCCCGAATGAGATCGGACAGTCTGCCGACCGGTTCGGAACCTTGGTTCACCACATCCATGTTCTCCTCCAGCAGAGGCAGCCACTCGCCGAGGCGGACTCCCCCCTCTCCTCCACCCGCATCGAGGAGCTTCCGCGCGGCCGAGATTCCACGATCTTCAGCAAGCGTCTCGCGCATGCGCTGGGCGGAGAGGGCATCGTCGATCTTACCCGCCTTGGTCAGGTCGGCCTCGGTCTTCTTGAGAGCTTCATCCATCTTGTCGGCCAGGTCAACCAGGGTCTCGGCGTGGGTCTTGCGGACCTTGACGCGGGCCTCGGCATACTTTTCGCGCATCTTCTTCAGGTCGCGGCCCGCGGTGTCAGGCAGCGCGGGGAGCGGATCGGCACCGGTCTCGACCGCCTCGATCTCGTCGCGGACGGGGAGCACGCGGGAGAGGTCGCCGCTGCCCTTGACCTTCTCCATGTGGCGCTTGAGGACGCCGAGGTAGCTGGTCTCCAGACGCTTGAGACCGGCGTCGCGGGTCGCGTTGGCCTCGTCGTAGCGGGCCATGAAGGAGGTTTGCAGTTGCTCGAGCGAGGACGCTTGAGCAACTGCGGTAAATGCTGAAAAGCTGAAAAGCTGAAAAGCTGAAGCCAAGAGGAGCTGGAAGAGGCGGGGCATTTCTCGATGAGTCTAAGGGTCGGAAGGTCGCAGGTCAAAAATCTGAGTTGAGGGCTCGGATGGCCGCCTCAACTTTGAGACGTTCAGACTTGGGACTTTCGGACGAAGAAGCCGGCGGCCAGGCCTGGATTGTCAGACAGGAGTGTCCGACCTCCCTTGGAGGGGCCGCCACCAGGATTCGTTGTCGAGATACCAGGCGACGGTGTGGTGGAGACCGTCGTCGATGGACCGCTTCGGCCGCCAGCCGAGTTCTTCGCGGGCCTTGGTCGGGTCGAGGGAGTAGCGGAAGTCGTGGCCGGGACGGTCGGGGACGTGGAAGATCAAGTCTTCAAACTTGAAACTCGAAGCTTCAATGGGAGGGGCGGGTGCTCCGCGCTGCTCGACGGCTTCGTCGAGGATGCTGATGAGCTTTCGGGCGAGATCGAGGTTGGTGAGCTCGTTGCCGGCGCCGAGGTTGTAGCTTTGGCCGGGGCGGCCGCGGTCGAGGAGGGTGAGAAGTCCTTCGGCAAGGTCATCGACGTGGAGCCAGTCGCGGATGTTGCGGCCATCGCCGTAGATGGGAATGGGCTCGCCGCGGAGGGCGCGAAGGATGGCCAGGGGGATGAGCTTTTCGGGGAACTGCCGGGGGCCGTAGGTGTTGCAGGGATGGGCGATGACGACGGGCAGGCCGTAGGTTTCGCCCCAGGCGCGGACGAGGTGGTCGGAGGCCGCCTTGCTGGCGGCGTAGGGCGACCGCGGCGCGTAGGGGGAGGATTCGGTGAAGGCGCCTTCTTCGCCAAGGGTCCCGTAGACCTCGTCGGTGGAAAGGTGGAGGAAGCGGAAACCTGAAACCTTAAACTCCAAACTCGAAAGGTATTCGCGGGTGGCCTGGAGGAGGGTGAAGGTGCCGGTGACGTTTGAGCGGATGAAGACGTCGGGGGCGTCGATGGAGCGATCGACGTGGGTCTCGGCGGCGAGGTGGATGACGCTTTCCGGCTGGAAGCCGGTGAAGGCGGCGCGGACCGCGTCGGCGTCGGCGATGTCGGCGTGAAGGAAGCGGTAGGCGGGGTGGTCGTCGAGGTCGGCGAGGGACGCCGGATTGGCGGCGTAGGTGAGCTTGTCGAGGTTGAGCACCTCATGGCCGCGCTCGATGGCCAGGTGGACGAGGGTGGAACCGATGAAGCCCGATCCGCCGGTGATGAGGAGCCTCATGGCGGAAAACTTGAAACCTCAAACTTGAAGGCTCAATGGTGGGTGATGGGGCATCGTGAGGTCGATGGCCGATTCACAGGCCCGAAGCAGGTTGAGGATGACGGAACCCTCGACCTTGAAATTGTCGAGACGTCCGGGATCGGAAGCTCAAAGAAGGCGGCGGAATTCCTCGGGAGTCAGTCCGGCATCCTTCGCGATGGCTCCCATGGTGATCGCATTGATCGGGTTGTGCCTTGGGATGGTCAGCCGGTTCTGGCCGTTGGTCATGATGACGTGACCGGACTCACGGGCGACCCGGTAGCCGAGCTTCTGAAACACACGCATCGCATCGCGCTGGCCCACCCCCGGGATCTTCGGCATCAGATCGCCACGTCGAGAGTCTCGGTGCTGCGGATCCCCGACTCCTCGGCCTCAACCTCAAGCCAACCGGTGATCGCTTCCCGGATCGCCTCAAGGGCCTCGTCCCTGGTGGAGCCCTGTGAGTGGCAGCCGGGAAGGTCCAGACACGAAACCGACCACCCTTCGTCGGTTTCGATAAGGCGGATTCGGTATTTCATGGCTGAAGTCTATTCGACTGCTCAACCAGCGTCAAACGGTCGTGTTTCGGACCTCGGGAGGTGAGAGGACACCCTGATGCTTCATGGAAGCTTGTCAGACAGGAGTGTCTGACCTCCCTTCCGCGCTCAAAGGGTCGGCGGGAAGCCGGGGCAGAGGGCGGAGGTTTCGACCGTGGTATCCGGCGCGGTGAAGAACTCGAGTCGACCGTCCTCGTGGCAGAGCCAAACCTCGCTCGCCCCGGCCTCGAAGTAGAGCTTGCGCTTCTCGCGCATTTCGGAGGCGGTGTTGGATGGCGAAAGGACCTCGACGCAGATCTCGGGGGCGCGCTCGAAGGCGATCTGGCCCTCGACCTCGGCGAATCGTTCCTCGGAATACCAGCCGACGTCGGCGGCGCGGACGCCGTCGAGGGTGGACACGGGGCACTCGGGGAGCAGCACACCACCAAGCCGCTTCTGAAGCTCGATGAGGACGCGACCCGCACGATGGCTGTGGGAACCGGCAGGAGGAGGGCTCATGAGGATCTGGCCGTGGGCGTTGGTCTCGATGCGGCCGGGGAGCTTCGCCAGCTCGGGGTCGGCGCAGAGCTCCTCCCAGCGGCGCCGGTTGAAGGCGAGCTGCTCTTCGCGGGAAGGAAGGTCGATGACCAGTTGCATTGGCTCAATAAACGCTGAAATGCTGAAAACTGAAATGCTGAAATGAAGAGGGGCGCTTCGCGCTGTCGAGTCCGCTGCTCGTCTTTTCCTCGGGGCGCGACCGGGGTCGCGCGGTCCGCCCGACCGGATGCCGATTCGGAGATCGGCGGTCCGTTACTAAGCCGATTTCAGCTTTTCAGCTTTTCCGTATTTCAGCTTTTACTCCTCAGACGGTCATCCCGGCGGCGACGGTCTCGTTGGTGCCGGGGTCGATGAGGATGAAGGAGCCGGTCTGGCGGTTGCGACGGTAGCTGTCGTGGATGACCGGGCTGGCGGTGCGCAGGGTGATGCGGCCGATATCGTTCATCGCGAAGCCGTCGATGCCCTCGATCTTGTGCAGGGTGTTGATGTCGACGTGGTACTTCACCTCGCGCACGACCGCCTGCATCTCGCGGGTGGTGTGGCGGAGGACGAGCTTGGCGCGGTGCTGCATCGGCTTGTTCGAGAACCAGCAGATCATCGCCTCGAGGTCCTGCGCGACCTCCGGAGGATTGTTCTTTTTGACGATCATGTCGCCACGCGAGATGTCGATCTCGTCGTGCAGCGTGAGCGTGACGCTCTGCGGCGCGAAGGCCTCCTCCAGCGCGCCGTCGGCGGTGTGGATCTCCCTGATCTTCGATTGGAATCCCGACGGCATGACCATGACCTCGTCACCCGGCTTGAAGACGCCGCCGGCGACGCGTCCGGCGTATCCGCGGAAGTCGTGCCACTCGTCGCTCTGCGGGCGGATGACCCACTGCACCGGGAAGCGGGCATCGACATGGTTCTCCTCGCCGCCGACGTAGACGTGCTCGAGGTGGTAGAGCAGCGACGGTCCCTGGTACCAGGGCATGTTCTTCGACGGATCGACGACGTTGTCGCCGTTGAGCGCGGAGATGGGGATCGGGGTGATCTCGACGATGTTGTCGAGGCGCGAGGCGAACTCCTGGTAGTCCTTGACGATCTGGTCGTAGATTTCCTGCGAGTACTCGACGAGGTCCATCTTGTTGATGCAGACGACCACGTGCTGGATGCGCAGGAGGTTGGCGATGAAGCTGTGGCGCTTGGTCTGCTCGATGACCCCCTTGCGCGCGTCGACCAGGATGATGGCGAGGTTGGCGGTCGAGGCGCCGGTCACCATGTTGCGGGTGTACTGGATGTGCCCCGGGGTGTCGGCGATGATGAACTTGCGCTTGGGCGTGGCGAAGTAGCGGTAGGCGACGTCGATGGTGATCCCCTGCTCGCGCTCGGCCTTGAGGCCGTCGGTGAGCAGCGCGAGGTTCACGTGGTCGTCGCCGCGGCGCTTCGAGCTGGCCTCGACGGCCTCGAGCTGGTCCTCGAAGATCGACTTGCAGTCGTAGAGCAGGCGGCCGATGAGGGTCGACTTGCCGTCATCGACGGAACCGGCGGTGGTGAAGCGCAATAGATCCATTGGTCTTAAGGTCGGAAAGTCTTAAGGTCGAAGGTCAGAGCCGGAGGTGCTTGGCGAGGGATTCGATTCCCTTGCTCAGCTGCTCGCTCTTCTGGCGTAGTAATTCAGCCTCGCCGGGCTGAAGGTAGCCGCGATCCTCGGCGAGATAGAGCATGCTCCGAACCTCTCCATTCGACCCTTTGGCAATGTCGAGAAACCGGGCGAAGTCCTGATCCGAGCGCCGCTCGAAACCCTCGGCGATGTTGTTCATGACCGAAACGCCGCATCGCTGGATCTGGTCCTTGAAGCCGAAGTCCTTGGCGGCACACGACTCCGGACCAAACGCATCATAGATCTCGTTCGCCTGCACCCTGGCGTCCTGCCAGATGCGGAGATCTTCGAAGCGTTTGGCGGTCATTTTTTGGTCTGAAGGTCGGAAAGTCTAAAGGTCGAAGGTCTGAACTGCGGGGCTGGCTGGCGATTTCTGACTTTTAGACCTTCCGACTTTCAGACCTTCAGACAAAAGCGTGCGAGTTCGACCGGTCGGCATTAGAAATAGCCTTCTTTTTTTCTATCTTCCATCGAGGTCTCGGAGCGCTTGTCGTCGGCGCGGTTGCCGCGCTCGGTCTGGCGGGCGGCGGCGACCTCCTCGATGATCTTGTCCATGGTGTCGGCCTCGGACTCGACGGCGCCGGTGATGGTGGCGTCGCCCATGGTGCGGAAACGGATCCTGCGGCGGACGACCTCCTCACCCTCGCGCGGCTGGACGAACTCGCTGACGGCGAGGATCGTGCCGTTGCGGACGACGGTGTCGCGCTCGTGGGCGTAGTAGAGGCTGGGGAGCACGATGCCCTCGCGCTGCATGTACATCCAGATGTCCATCTCGGTGAAATTGGACAGGGGAAAGACCCGGAAGTGCTCGCCGGGATGCATGCGGCCGTTGAAGAGGTTCCACAGTTCGGGGCGCTGGTTCTTCGGATCCCATTGGCCGAAGTCGTCGCGGTGCGAGAAGAAGCGCTCCTTGGCGCGGGCCTTCTCCTCGTCGCGCCGGCCGCCGCCGAGCACGGCGTCGAACTGATGCTCCTCGATGGTGTCCAGCAGCGTGGTCGTCTGGAGGCGGTTGCGCGAGGCGTCCGGACCCTTCTCCTCGGCGACGCGGCCCTTGTCGATCGAGTCCTGGACCGAGCCGACGACGAGGCGGGCGCCGATTTCCTCGGCGAAGCGGTCGCGATACTCGATGGTGTCGGGGAAATTGTGGCCGGTGTCGATGTGCACCAGCGGGAAGGGCAGCCGTGCCGGGTGGAAGGCCTTGCGGGCGAGCCAGGCCATCACGATCGAATCCTTGCCGGCGGAAAAGAGCAGACCCGGGTTCTGGAACTGGGCCGCGGTGTCGCGGAGCACGAAGATCGCCTCGGCTTCGAGCTGGTCGAGATGGGAGAGATTGTAGCTGGGCATCGGTTCAAATGCTGAAACGCGGAAAAGCTGAAATGCTGAAAGGGAGGCGGTGTCGGACAGGTGTGTCTGACCTCCCTTGCGGGAAGGCGGCCGCGCCGCGCCGTAGCCTTGGCGGAGGCGGGAGAAAAAGGGCTCCGTGGAGCCAGGGCAAGCATTAATTGGTAACTTGCCTTTTTTGGTAAGGATTAAATGAGGCGCTTCAAATGATTTCAACCACCTCGATGTCGTCGCACTCCCCGGCGAGATGCAACTTCTCGGCGGACCCTCGGATCTTGCGTTCGATCATCGACGTCGGGGCATTCCCGCATCGGATCCAGACGACTTTCGGAGGACTGCCGTGCAAGGCGCTCCATTCGGCGTAATCCTCATCCTGCGTGACAATGGCGAAGCCGTGTTCGGCCGCGTGTTTCCAGATCTCCAGATCGTCCGCCTCGGCAAGGCCGAGCGAACGAACGTGCTGCGAACCGGGAAACAGATCCGCCAAGCGTCCAACCAGACGGTGACTCAGATTCTGGTCGAAGAGCAACTTCACGCCACATCCGAGACGAAATGCCGTCCCCTCTCCGCCGCAAAAGACAAGGCCGCCCGGATATCCTCCTCTTCAAGATCGGGGTAATCCTCGATAATCTCCGCGACACTCATCCCGGCGCCAAGCCAGCCGAGAATGTCGTAGACCGTAATCCGGATGCCACGGATGCATGGCTTGCCTCCGCGCTTGCCGGGTTCGATCGTGATGCGCTGGCGAAAATCGTTCATCGCGTCAGTTGTTCTAGCGGTTTGAATCCGTCGGGTCAACGAGTGCTGAACGACTCGGGGTCGATCAGGCTTCGCGGTTTCACGGCACCGGTAAATCAGCTTTTTTCCCGCGACCGGGAGGTCGCCGGCCCAGCTCATGGCGCTTCGGAAAACGCCACTCCTACGCCGTGATCCCCTTGCCGCGCAGGTATTCGAGGATCTCGAAGACGGAGTCCTGCACGGTGGCGGTCTCGGTATCGAGCACGAGGTCGGGGTACTGCGGCTCCTCGAAGGCACTGTCGCGACCGGTGAAGTCCTTGATCTCCCCGGCGGCGGCCTTGGCGTAGAGGCCCTTGGGATCGCGGGCCTCGCAGGTGGCGAAGTCGGCCTTCACGTAGAACTCGTGGAAATCCCTGCCGAGGATGCCGCGCGCCAGGTCGCGGAAGGCGCCACGCGGGGTGATCAGCGAGCAGAGGACGATGACGCCATTGGCGGCGAGCACCTTGGCCAGCTCGGCGGTGCGGCGGATGTTCTCGAGCCGGTCGTTGTCGCTGAAGCCGAGGTTGCTGTTCAGGCCGCCCCGCAGGTTGTCACCATCGAGCCGGATGGCGAAACGCCCCTTGTCGTGCAGGACATGCTCGAGCGAGTTCGCGATGGTCGATTTTCCGGAACCGGACAGACCGCAGAACCAAAGGACGCAGCCCTTCTGGCCGAGAAGCGTTTCCTTGTGGTGGCGCGGCAGGGTTTCGCTGGGGTGGATGTGCATGGAAGAAGTCTAGAAGTCGGAAAGTCGAATGTCGAATGTCTGAACTGCGGGACGGCCCGAGGATGGAGGGCTTTCAGACCTTCGGACATTTGACATTCGACGGGCCTTTCACCGGCCTCTCGCGTGGTCGAGGAGCGAGTAGAAAAGGAACAGGGAATTGTGGACGACGTAGCGCCTGAACAGGCGGCGCGGTTCGGCGGCGAGGCGGTAGGCCCATTCGAGCCCGCGTTTCTGGAGGAAGGGCGGAGCCTGGGAAACCTCGCCGGCGTGGAAGGCGAAGGCCGCGCCGATGCCGAAGTAGACGCCCGGTGGCAGCCGATCCTTGTGGCGGGCGATCCAGTGTTCCTGCTTCGGGCAACCGAGGCCGACCCAGATCAGGTTGGCTCCGGATTCGCGAATCCTGTCGCAGATCCGCTCGAACTCATCCTCCGGCCATTCGCCGAAGGGCGGAGAATAGGTTCCGGAGATCCCGGCTGCCGGAAACTCTTCGCGGAAGCGCGTGGTGAGCTTGTCCAGGGTGTCCGCACGCCCGCCGAGCAGGAAGTGCCGGAACTCGCCGCGACCGTCGGTGGCGCGGATCGTTTCGAGCATCAGGGTCGGGCCATAGACGCGGTCGGTGAGGCGTTCCTCCTCCGGCAGGGCCAGGTTGATCGACCAGACGAGCGGCATGCCGTCGGGCACGATCAGGTCGAAGGCGGCCATGCTGCGGCCGAACTCCTCGTCGTGCCGCGAGAGCGCCGCGACGTGGGTGTTGGCGGCTTCGACGGCGTGCACCGCCGAGCGGTCCATGGCCCGTTCGAGGATCCACCCGACCGCCCCCGCGTAGTCGGTCCGCGCCAGCGGCAGGCCGATGACGGTGTGGGTGCGCATGGGAGTCGAATCGGGAGCGCGGCTTTGCAAGCCATGTGGATCGATGTCGCGGCCTCAGCCACGCCGCAACGCCTCAAGCTCTTTCTTCAAGGGTTTCCAGTATTCACGGTCCGCCTCGACGATCGCCATTCGTTCCGATTCGAGCACCACCGCAGCCTGCCTTCGATTCCCTTTTCGCAGCTCGCGGATCACTTCCCGCTCGTCGCCGACACCCGGATACTCGGAAACCCGCCTCTCGATGAATTCGAGGTCGAAACTCTGCGTCAGCCAAAACCAAATCCGTTCGGTTGTCGCTTCGTCGCGATGCCTCACATGATGGGCTTCAACAAGGCGATTGGTCATCAGCCAATCCTTGTCCCTTTGCGTGCGCTTGGCCGCGATCAAATCGGGGAGCGAAAGGGCGTCAATTTCCAGTTCGTCCACCGCCAGGGTCGTCCGCCGCTCCCAGAGCATCTCGAACGGGTCCACTCCACGCAACCGGCTCATGACGTCGATGCGCAGCCTCTCGGTTCCCGGCGCTTCACATCGGAAGTGAACCGCATGACCGCGATCAAGATAGTCCTTCGCGAAAGGGGGCACGGCGATCACACGTGCCTGAAGTTCGTCCACCGCTCCCGAAAGCCGCGCCAGGTTGCCTGAATCGACGTGCAGCACGAAGTCGATGTCCCGACTAAATTCCGCACCGCCGTACAACACGCACGCCTGTCCGCCCATCAGCAGACAATCGACGCCATTCCTCCTCATCGAAGAAAGGACTCTGGTGATCGGGCTCGGGATCAAGGCATCCTCCAAGAAGCAGGAAGGTGGACCACATCGCCTGGCTCTCCCGGAACCGCTGTTCGGGCGTCATCGAATACCACTCGAGCCATTCGTCGCTGCGTTCCATGACTTCTTGGTGCCGATTCTGCCGGATTCCGGCGAACTTGCAACCAGATGAGGGCGTGGGTGCGCATGGGAGTGGCGCTTTTCAAGCGCCATGACGGGGCGCGGCGGCTTTCAGCCGCTTGGGAAAAGCGGCGTCGGGTTTCGGTTCGGAGCGAATGGAGCCGGCGGGCTTTCACTCCGCGACCCGGAGGTCGCCAGCCCGCGTCATGGCGCTCGGAAAGCGCCACTCCTATCGACAAAACGGCTCGACCGGACGCAACGCCTGGTGCCCGGCAAGGGCCGCGGCCCGGGTCGTTTCATCTGCGAAGAGATAGAGTCCGTAGCCGCCGTAGCCGCCGCCGCAGTACTTGCGGGCGATGGCGCCCTCGATTTCGGGCAAAGGGTCCATGCCTTCGTCGAGCTGCGTCCGGTGGTAGGTCGCGATGCCCTCGGCGAGGCCGGCAAAATCGGAGGCCAGGACGGCTTCGCGGGCGATGGCCCCCGAGCGGGCGATCGCATCGTAGTCGCGCGGAAGATCGGCGACACCGGGCGTGTCGTGGGCCTTGCCGGTCCAGAAGACCGCCATCCGGCCGCGCAGGAAGTCGCCGCTCTGCTTGAAGTCGAGGACCGGCTGGTTGCCGGAACGCCAGACACAGAGACCGGTTTCACGAATGACCGCGGGATCCTGCCAGCCGACACCGAGGTCGATCTCCGATTCGATGCCGCAGCGGCCGTTGAGCAGCGCCCAGGCGCCGCTGCCGCCAAGTCCGGCCTGCTTTTCATACGGCCACTCGCGCAGCGAGACGAGCGGCGAGATCGCGCAGTTGACGACGAAGGCCCCGTCGCGGGCGAAGCGCGGCACATCGAGCCAGCCGCCGGCGAAATCAACGCGCAAGGGAGCCTCGGTCGGCGCCTGGACCCAGCGGACGATGGACGAGGTCGATACCGGCTCGAACCGCGGCGGCGTCTTCGGCAGGAGGACGTAGCGCGCTCCGACCCGGGCGCAGAGTTCCCGTTTGAGGTCGCCGTACTGATCGTCCTCGGTGACCGCCAGGACGTCGGGCCGGATGCGGAGGAAGTGCTCCTTGAAGTCGAGACCTTCCTCGTGGCTGTCGCCGATGACCACCGTGTCGATCATCCGCATGCCCTCGAGCAGCGCCTTCTTGTGCTCGTCGGGGATCGAAGGCTTGCGGCGCTTGTGGATCCAAAGCACCTCCTCGGAGGCGAAGGACACCGTCAGATGGTCTCCAAGCGCCCGGGCCTCCTCGAAGAACTGGATGTGTCCCCCGTGCAGGATGTCGTAGCAACCGCTGACGAAGACTTTGGTCATGGGCGGGTCTGCATGTCGGAAGGTCTGAAAGTCGAAGGTCCGAACTGCCGAACGGATTGGTGACTCGGGACCTTGAGACTTTCCGACTTTTGACTTTCGACAGCGGCGAAGCCGCTACTCCTTCGCGACCGCGATCTTGTGGCCATGGGCCTTGAGGAGGGCGTGGCGGCGGGCCACCTCGAGGTCGGAGGCGACCATCTCGGCGCACATCTCCTCGACGGTGATCTCTGGCACCCAGCCGAGCTTGTCCTTCGCCTTGGTCGGATCGCCAAGCAGGGTCTCCACCTCGGCGGGACGGAAGTAGCGGGGATCGACGCGGACGATCACGTCGCCTTCCCTGACCGCCGGTGCCATTTCGGGATCGACGGTCGTCACCGTCGCGATCTCATCGACGCCCTCGCCGGAGAACTCGAGGCCGATGCCGGCCTCGGCGGCCGACATCCGGACGAACTCGCGCACCGAGATCTGCTTGCCGGTGGCGATGACGAAGTCCTCGGGCTGGTCCTGCTGGAGCATCATCCACTGCATGCGGACGTAGTCCCTGGCGTGGCCCCAGTCACGCAGCGCGTCCATGTTTCCGAGGTAAAGGCAGGGTTCGAGGCCCTGCGCGATGTTCGCGATGCCGCGGGTGATCTTGCGCGTGACGAAGGTCTCGCCCCGTCGTGGCGACTCGTGGTTGAAGAGGATGCCGTTGCAGGCGTAGATGCCGTAGGACTCGCGGTAGTTCACCGTGATCCAGTAGGCGTAGAGCTTCGCCACGGCGTAGGGCGAACGGGGATGGAAGGGCGTGGTTTCCTTCTGCGGGATCTCCTGTACGAGCCCGTAGAGCTCGGAGGTGGAGGCCTGATAGAAGCGCGTCGTCTTCTCGAGGCCGAGGAAACGGATCGCCTCGAGCAGCCTCAACGCACCGATCGCATCGACGTCCGCGGTGTATTCCGGCGACTCGAAGGAGACGGCGACATGCGACTGGGCGCCGAGGTTGTAGACCTCGTCCGGCTTCACCTCGCTGAGGATGCGGGTCAGGTTCGAGCTGTCGGTGAGGTCGCCGTAGTGGAGCTTGAAGCGCGCGTGCTCGACATGCGGGTCCTCGTAGATGTGATCGACCCTCTCGGTGTTGAAGAGCGAGGCGCGGCGCTTGATGCCGTGGACCTCGTAGCCCTTCTCGAGAAGGAACTCGGCGAGATAGGATCCGTCCTGTCCGGTGATGCCGGTGATGAGGGCCTTTTTCATGCAACAAAGAATCCAAGTTTCCGAAGCCGGACTCAGGCACCTCCCGGGTTCAGTCCGAGAGCTGTTGCCCAGTCGCTCCAGCGGGATCCGAGCCCGTGCCGGCCGACGATTCCGAGAAAGCCATCCATGTCGAAATCCGGCAACTCTGCCAGATAAACCACCCTTGCCCTGTCCTTGGGTCTACCGGTGACAAGAGCGAGGGCCGCGAGGTGCTCCGGCCTCATGATGCGCGCCCGGTGATGGTCCCATTCAACGACCATCGCCTGCTCGACCGCATCGGTTTCAAGGCCCGGCGAAGCCGCAAGAAACTGGACGGGCAGGTCATGGATCAGAACGCCTTCTTCCTCGAAATCGGTGAAGCCCAGCTCAGCAAGCCGACTGAAGACAGGCTCCAGACTTACGAGCAATCGACCCGGAACCGGATCAAGAAAAACGAAGACATCGACGTCCCGGGTGGCGAGTGGCTCACCGTGAAAACCGGCAGCGGTCGCACCCCCGATCGCGTACTGCCTCAGCGATCCGTCCCGGACAAGCCGCTCGAGGAGATCACAGACTTCCTGCATGTCCGCTTGATGCGCTCAAGTTCGCGAGTCTCGCGAATGAACCGGCCGAGCAATTCGATCTTTTGCCCGACCGGCAGGTTCCGCTGGTTGCGACGCCAGCGGGGCATGCCACTTCGCGGAGCAACGCCCGTTTTCATGACCGGAACGTAACCTGATTCATGACTCCGGGCAATCGAACGCTCACAGCCGCGCAGCTCCCGCTTCGAGAGAGTCGATGAAATCCCGATAGGCATCGGCGAGGCCCGCCTCCAACCCGATCGATGACGACCATCCGGTTGCCCTGATCTTCGAGACGTCCATCAGCTTGCGCGGGGTGCCGTCGGGCTTCGAGGGATCGGTCTCGATGCGTCCCTCGTAGCCGACGGTTTTCGCGACAAGCGTGGCGAGTTCGAGAATGGTCACGTCCTCCCCCACCCCGACGTTCACCCAGTCGGGCGGATCCGCGAGCCCGAGGAGGTGGAAGCAGGCGGCGGCGAGGTCATCGACATGCAGGAACTCGCGACGCGGTGTGCCGGTGCCCCAGATCGTGACGCTTTCCGCCCCGGACTCCTTCGCCTCGTGAAAGCGGCGGAGGAGTGCGGGGATGACGTGGGAATTCTCGGGATGATAGTTGTCGCCGGGACCGTAGAGGTTGGTCGGCATCGCCGAGTGATACATCAACCCGTGCTGGGCACGGTAGTGCTGGCAGAGCTTCAGCCCCGCGATCTTGGCGATGGCGTAGGCCTCGTTGGTCGGCTCCAGCGCGCTGGTGAGCAGGCAGTCCTCGGGCATCGGCTGGGGCGCCAGCTTCGGGTAGATGCACGAGGATCCGAGAAAGAGCACCCGTTCCACACCGGCCCGCCGGCATCCCTCCACACAGTTGGCGGCGATGGCGAGGTTGTCGTAGATGAAGTCGGCCGGATAGGTCGCGTTGGCATGGATGCCGCCGACCTTCGCGGCGGCGATGATGACCACGTCTGGCTTCTCGCCGGCGAGGAAGCCGAAGGTGCCGGACTGGTCGCGGAGATCGACGCGGTCGCGCCCGGCGGTGACGACCTCAAGGCCGCCGCGCTTCTCCGCCTCGCGCACCAGCGCGGAGCCGACCATGCCGCGGTGTCCGGCGATGAAGAGTTTCTTCATTTCAAGGAGCGCGGGCGTCCCGCCCGTTCTTTGTGGTCAGGCGGCTTGGCTCGTCGGGCATCGCCGACAAGATCAGGCGAAATTGACATTGCCGGTGATTCCGGACTCTCCGGCGATCCCGAGAAGCCGTAGCAAGTGTCCCTGCTCGGCGACCGAGGTTCGCCGCCGGATCAAGATGATGAGGCCCGCGTGCTCACGATTTTCGGTTTCCCTGATGAAATCGTCGCGGTTGCAGGTGACGAGCACACGTCCGGTTTGAATGGCATGGTCGAGAACCACGGAATCCGGTGAATCCATCGGCAACTCATCCTTGAGCAGTCCGACCTCGTGCCCGTGGCGTTCAAGCGCCTCCCCAATCTGTCGAGGCACGTCATGATCCAGGAAGAACCTCAATAATCCCGGGTTTCGATGCAGGTCAGGGCGAGTTTCTCGATCTCCTCGCGATGATCCTCGTAGAATGCGAGACACTCGTAGATCCGGGACATGCTGAGGTCACCGAATCGCCCCGCGATTTCTTCCACCGAGTTCCCGAGCAGATGATACGCCACCACGTCGTGGACGGCGACGCGGGTGCCTTCCACACGAGGATGTCCGCCACGTATGCCGGGAGTCCGGACGATGTAGCGATATGTCGGTGCGGTGTTCTTCATGTTGGATGATTGTATCCGAAGGCCGGTTGTTATCAAGACGACAAGGACGGCTTCCAAAGCCGCGCTCCCGACTCAGGCCTTCACCACCTGGCCGTCGGCGGTGGCGACCGCGGCCATGGCGTTGCGGGTGTCGACGACGAGGTCGGCCCAGTCGGCGAGCCGGTCGAGATCGAAGGCCTTGTGGTTGGTGGCGATGACCACGCAGTCGAAACCGCGGACCGTCTGCTCGGACCACTCGACGGACTCCGTGCCGGCCCACTCCATGTGCTCGCGGGTCGGGCCGACGACGGGCACGTGGGGGTCGAAATAGGCGACCTCCGCGCCGAGACGCCTGAAGCCGTCGAGCAGGTGGAAGGTCGGCGACTCGCGCATGTCGTCGACGTCCGGCTTGTAGGCGAGGCCCATGAGCAGGATCCGGCTCCCCTTCACCGCCTTGCCGCGGGTGTTGAGCGCCTCCATGGTACGATGGATGACGTAGTCGGGCATCCCGCGGTTGATCTCGCCGGCCAGTTCGATGAAGCGGGTGTGGACCCCGTATTCCCGGGCCTTCCAGGTCAGGTAAAAGGGGTCGATCGGGATGCAGTGGCCCCCGAGGCCGGGGCCGGGGTAGAACGGCTTGAATCCGAAGGGCTTGGTCGAGGCGGCGCGGATCACCTCCCAGATGTCGATGCCCATGCGGTCGGCGGCGACCTTCAGCTCGTTGACCAGCCCGATATTGACCGCGCGGTAGATGTTCTCGAGAAGCTTGGTCAGTTCGGCGACCTTGCAGGAACTCACCGGCACAACTTCGTCGAACACCGCCTCGTAAAGGGCGACGCCCGCCTCGAGGCAGGCCGGGGTGGCTCCGCCGACCACCTTCGGAATGTTGGTGGCGGCGAAGTCGGGGTTGCCCGGATCCTCGCGCTCGGGCGAATAGACGACGTGGATCGACTCGCCGACGGTGAAGCCCGCCGCCTCGATGCGCGTCACCAGTTCCTCGTCGGTGGTGCCGGGATAAGTCGTACTTTCGAGGCTCACCACCTGCCCGGCACGCAGGCCGGGGACGATGGCTTCGATGGTGCCGACGACGTAGCTCAGGTCCGGCTCGAAATGTTCGTCGAGCGGGGTCGGGACGCAGAGGATGAGCGCGTCGCATTCACCGACGCGGGAAAAATCGGTCGTGGCGTCGAGGGTGCCCGCCGCCTTCGCTTCGGCCACCTGCGCGGTCGGGATGTGCTTGATGTAGGACCGGCCGGCGAGCAGCGCCTCGGGCTTCGCCGGATCGATGTCGAAGCCGATCGAGCGCCAACCGGCGCGCGCGTAGGCGAGCAACAGGGGCAGCCCCACGTAGCCGAGGCCGACGACACCGACGACGGCGTCTTTCGGAAATGGATTGCCTGTTTTCAACCGTAGTTTTCGCTAGGCGGGAGAAAGCATCCTCCTGAAGTAGTCGATCGTGTCCCGGATGCCGTCGTCGAAGGAGACCTGCGGCTCCCAGCCCAGGACTTCACGGGCGCGGGTGATGTCGGGACGGCGGACCTTCGGGTCGTCCGGCGGCAGCGGACGGTCCTCGATGGTCAGTTCGACCCCGCAGATCCGGGTGATCGCCTCGGCGAACTCGCGGATGCTCATCTCGTGCGGGTTGCCGCAGTTCACCGGCTCGTGGAGATCACTCCGGGCGAGGCGCCAGATGCCATCGACCAGGTCGCTCACGTAGCAGAACGAACGGGTCTGCCGGCCGTCGCCGAAAACGCTCATCGGCTCGCCGCGCAGGGCCTGCCCGATGAAGGCGGGCACCACCCGCCCGTCGTCGAGCCGCATGCGGGGTCCGTAGGTGTTGAAGATGCGGACGATCCTGGTGTCGAGTCCGTGCGTGCGGTGATACGCCATGGTGACCGCCTCGGCGTAGCGTTTCGCCTCGTCGTAGCAGGAGCGCACGCCGACCGGGTTGACGTTGCCCCAGTAGCTCTCCGGCTGGGGATGCACCTCGGGGTCGCCGTAGACCTCGGAAGTCGAGGCGAGCAGAAAAATCGCGTTCTTGTCTTTCGCCAGGTCGAGCGCGTGATGCGACGCGTGCGAGCCCGCCTTGAGCGTTTCGATCGGGATCCCGACGTAGTCGATCGGGCTCGCCGGCGAGGCCATGTGAAAGACGAGGTGAACTTCTCCCTCGATGTCATACGGCTCCGAAACATCCTGGCGGATGAACGAGAAATTCGGATGCCCGCCGAGGTGTCCCAGATTGTCAGCGGTGCCGGTGACGTAATTGTCGAGCGCCACAACCCTGAGTCCATCGGCCAACAGCCGGTCGATCAGGTGGGATCCGACGAAGCCGGCACCGCCCGTCACGACCGCAGTTTGGCCCTTGAACTCGGAGACGTCGCGGATCATGACTGCACTCGGGCACGCTGCCGCCCCTGGTCGATTGTCCGGATTCGGACAAAACCATGGGAGGGGAGGACTTCGGGGCTACGCAAATGTCGGGCCATCAGTGGCGGCGACGGGTCCATGCATGGCGGATCGCGGCGATTGTTCAATCCAAAATGAACAAAATCCCGTTTCGGGCGAGTTTCTCCTCAGGGGAGTGGTTTCCGCGGGAGCAGCAGGGTGAAGAGATCCACTTCGACGACGTGCGGTTGACCGAGGAATTCCAGCAGCACCTTGACCCTGTCGCGCCCGGGCAGGACGGCGACCACCTCGCCGCGGAAGCCGCCAAGCGGCCCCCGGGCGATCTCGACCTCCTCGCCCTTCTCGATCCGCGGGGCCACGGTCAGGGTTTCATCGTCGCCGGACTCCTCCACATTACGGGCCACCTCGCTGCGCAGGATGTCGATGAAACCGTCGGGCACCGGCGGCACCACGTCGCCGAAGCGGACCAGTCCCCGCACGCCCTGCGAGTAGACCACCATGCGTTCCATTTCCTTCAGGACGAAGCGGGCCATGATGTAGCCGGGGAAAAGCGCCTCGACCCACCACACCTTGCCGCGGCGGGTCGCCTTGCGGTATCGCAGCCGCGGACAGAACACTTCCACCCCGTCCAGCTCGCGCAGATGCTGCGCGGCGATGTGCTCGCGTTTCGGCTGCGTCTTGACGCAGTACCAAAGCGGCTCGTCAGAGCCCGAACTCATTGACCAAGAACCTTTTGCACCAGCGGAAGCATCATCCTGGCGCGCTTCATCCAGCCATCCAACTTGGCCACCCGGTCGTCGTAGAATTCCCGCGCCTCGCGATCCTCCTCGGCGGCCACCGCCTCGAAAAGCCGGCCGACCTTGAGCTGGCCGCTGTCGAGATGGGGCCGCACCTGCTCGCGGATGAAGCCGCCGGCGAGCCGCTTCAAATCGACCGCCGCCTCATAGTGGGCGCGCCGCATGCCCGGCACCTCGGCTTCCTTGACCGCCCCGAGGCCCCGGAGCGTCCGGAGCCCCTGGCTGGCGGAGCCCTTGCTGATCCCGAGTCGCTGCACCAGGTCGTCGAGCGAAAGAGGTTCCCGGCTGATGAAAAGCAGCCCGTAGATCTCGCCCACCGACCCCGGCATGCCAAGCACTCGAACGCCATCGACGAAGAAATCGATCACCTGGCGCTCCAAATCGCTCAACGTGGCCACGGGCGCAGCGTCGCTCTCCTCCAGTTCGGGCATGAAGAGGCGGATAGATCGCTTCGGACGAAGGTTCAATCAAAAATGAATTTACGGTCCATGACCGTGGCTCCACTTTCAACCATGAAGCAACCGCATCACTCCGACAGCCACCGGCCGAGCGCTTCCTCGAGGGCGGCGCTGCGGCGGACGGTGAAGGCCTCGCCAAGCTCGACCGTCGCGCGCCTGCCGGCGGAGTTCTGGAAATGGATCACCACCGGCGTCCGGCCCGGGTGGGCCGCGATCACTTCGCGGATCTCGTTCAGGTCCTGCTCGGAATGGCGGGCGGTCCACAGCGACAGCTCGACGAACTTCGAGCCGGCCCCCTTGCCGCGCATCTTCAGCTCGTTGAGCTCGTAGCCGGTGACGCGGCGCGAGTCCGTGCGGTCGTCGATCTGGATCTGCGCCTTGAAGCGGATGACCTTGCCCGCCACCAGCACCCCGGCATCGCGGGCCGGAATGAAGCTCTCGCCCCAAACCACGACCTCGCGCGAGCCGGTGAAGTCCTCGACCACCAGCACGCCGAACGGCTTGCCCTTCTTGGTCATCTTCGACTCCACGCTGCGGATCATCCCGGCGAAGGGGAAGCGGTCGCGCGGATTCTGGATCTCGATCTCATCGACCAGGCCCAGCTTGTGGTAACGGTCCGAGTCGAGGACCCTGCGGAATTTGTCGAGCGGGTGTCCGGTCACGTAGAAACCCAGCAACTCCTTCTCCATCTCCAGGCGCTCGTCCTTCGACCACTCCTCGATCTCCGCGACGCCCACCGCCCCGGTCTGGGGGGCACCGCCGAAGTCCATCGTGTCGAAAAGCGCCTCCTGGCCCGCCGCCCGGTCGCGCTGGGCCGAGGACGCGCTGGCGGTCACGCTCTCCAGGCGCGCATCCATCGCCGCGCGGCTCTCGCCCGTCCAGTCGAAGGCACCCGCCTTGACCAGGTTCTCGAGGATGCGCTTGTTGACCACCTTCGAGTCGAGCCGGTTGGCGAACTCGTCGAGCGACTCGAACGCGCCGTTCCTTTCCCGTTCGTCGATCGCCTGGGCCATGGCGCCGCCGCCGACGTTCTTGATCGCGGCGAGGCCGTAGCGGATCGCCATCGCGCCCGACGGGGTTTCCTCGGGAGCGAAGCGCAGCTTCGAGCGGTTGAGGTCGGGCGGCAGGATCTCGATGCCCATGCGGTGGCACTCGGCGACGAAGACCCCGATCTTGTCGGTGTTGTGGATCTCGTTGGAAAGGAGTCCGCACATGAACTCGACCGGGAAGTTCGCCTTCAGGTAGGCGGTCCAGTAGGAGATGTGGCCGTAGCAGGCCGAGTGCGACTTGTTGAAGCCGTAGCCGGCGAACATCGCGATCTTGTCGAAGATCGCGTTGGCGAGCTTCGCGTCGATGCCGTTGGTCTCGCGGCAGCCCTCGACGAAGGTCTTGCGCTGCTTGTCCATCTCGGACTGCTTCTTCTTGCCCATCGCGCGGCGCAGCAGGTCGGCGCCGCCGAGCGTGTAGCCGGCCAGCATCTTCGCCGCGTTCTGGACCTGCTCCTGATAGATCATCACGCCGTAGGTCTCGCCGCAGACCTGCTCGAGCAGCGGATGCTCGTAGAACGGCTCCTTGCGGCCCTTCTTCACCTCGATCATCTGGTCGATGAACTGCATCGCGCCGGGGCGGTAGAGGGCGATGAGGTCGATGATGTCGTCGATGCTGGCGATCTCGTACTTGCGGCAGGTCTCGACCATCCCGCCGGACTCGAGCTGGAACACGCCCATCGTCTCGCCGCGGTTGAGGATCTCGAAGGTCCTGCGATCATCCAGCGGCACCTCGTGGATCTGGAAATCCGGCGTGTGCCTGCGGATGTGCTGCTCCGCCTCCTGGATCACCGTGAGGTTCTTCAGGCCGAGGAAATCCATCTTCAGCAGCCCGACCTCGGTGATCGCCCCCATGTCGAACTGGGTCACCACCTCGCCCTCGCTGGCGCGCGTCAGCGGCACGTGGTCGTCGAGCGGACGGTCGCCGATCACCACGCCGGCGGCGTGGACGCCGACGTTGCGCGTGAGTCCCTCGAGCTTGAGCGCCGCGTCCCACAACTCCTGGTAGGTCGTCGAGCTCTCGATCAGCTCGCGCAGCTCGGGCTTCGCATTCCATTCCTCCTTCAGCTTCACCCCGGGCCGGGCCTCGATCATCTTGGCGATCTGGTCGGCCTCGCCGTAGGAGACGCCCATGACCCGCGCGACGTCGCGGATCACGCTCTTCGCGCCGAGCGTGCCGTAGGTGATGATGTGGGAAACACTACGTTCGCCGTACTTGCGGCGGACGTACTCGATGACCTCCGGCCGGCGGGTCTGGCAGAAGTCGATGTCGACGTCCGGCGGGCTGATCCGCTCGGGGTTGAGGAAGCGCTCGAAGAGCAGCCCGAAGCGCATCGGGCAGATGTCGGTGATGCCCATCGTGTAGGCCACCAGCGACCCCGCCGCCGAGCCGCGGCCGGGGCCGACGGGGATGTCGTGGTCCTTGGCCCAGTTGATGAAGTCGGCGGTGATCAGGAAGTAGGAGGCGAAGCCGAGCTGGTTGATCGTGTCGATCTCGTACTCGAGGCGCTTCACCAGCTCCGGGTCGGCCGCCTTCTCCTTTCCGTAGCGCGCCTCGAGGCCCTCGAAGCAGACCCTGCGGAAATACTCGTCCCGCGGGGTGCCGTCGGGCGAGTCGAACTGCGGATACTTTTCCGAACTCGTCGCATCGAGCTCCATCACCACCTGGCAGCGCTCCGCGATCTCGAGGGTCGAGTCGCAGGCCTGCGGCACCGCCGCGAAGAGCTCGCGCATCTCGGCGGCGGTCTTGAAATACACCTCCTCGGAATAGCGCATCCGGTTCTCGTCGATCAGCAGCTTGCCGGTGCCGATGCAGATCATCACGTCGTGCGCCTCGTGGTCCTCGCGGCGCAGGAAGTGGACGTCGTTGGCGGCGACCGGCTTGAGGTCCAGCTCCTTGCCGAGCTGGAGCAGGCGCGGCATCACGTCGAGCTGCTTCTCCAGCCCGTGGTCGTGGATTTCGACGTAGGTGTTGTCCCTGCCGAAGATGTCGGCCAGCTCGGCCATCGTCTCGCGCGCCTTGTCGAGGTCGCCGGCCAGCAGCCACTCGTTCACCGGTCCCGAAATGCAGCCGGTGAGGCAGATGATCCCCTCGTGGAACTCCCGCAGCGTCGCGCGATCCACGCGCGGCTTGCCGTAGTAGAGTCCTTCGAGGTGGCCTTTCGTCACGAGCTTCTGGAGATTGCTCCAGCCCTCGTTGGTCTCGGCGAGCAGGGTCAGGTGGGTCGCGCGCTTCCGGCCCGGCACCTCCTTCTTGTCGGCCATGTCGCCGGGTGCGAGGTAGATCTCGCAGCCGAAGATCGGCTTCACCCCTTCCTCGACGCAGGCCTGGTAGAACTCGACCGCGCCGAAGAGGTTGCCGTGATCGGTCATCGCCACCGCCGGCATCCCCAGCTCCTTCGCCCGCGCGGCGAGCTGCCGGCAGCGGTTCATGCCGTCGAGCAGCGAGTATTCGCTATGGACGTGGAGGTGAACGAAGGAGTCGGCCATGGGGCGCCGCCCACTCTGGAGGGACGGCGGCGCGAGGGCAAGAAGGGGGTGAGGTGATCCGCGTTTCAGCCGGAAAAATCACCCGGCGGCACCGCTACGGAAGCTCCTCGAGATCGAGAAGGTCCTTGGTCCGCCCGCTGGCCCGCTTCGCCGCCTTGAGGTCGGAGAGTCCGATGAACGGCACCTCAAGTGTCCCGACCCGAACGGTCGTCCGCCTGGGATAGCACTCCGCAAACACCACCCCCGGAATCCGGGTGAACAGTTCAAGCCGCATCGGTTCGAAGCCCATGCGGATGATCTCCCTCTGCGCGGTGATCATCTCCTCCGAGACCTCGTCGCCCGAGAATCCAAAGTCCCGGAGGACGGCGACGATTCGTGCGGCATTGTCTGGCGATGCGTCGATCCACAGGTCGAGGTCGCCCGTGTAGCGCGGACGGGAGTAGTGAACCACCGCATAACCTCCGATGACCAGAAACCTGACCTCATGACTGAGGCACAAGCTCAAGAAATCTTTGAAGTCGGCGGCTAGCCGGATTCTCGCCATACAGCATTTCCCTCAGGTCTTCCAGAGCATTGAGGCGTTCGGCAGGGCTGGCGGCCAGCCAATATTCTCTGGTCTGTTTCTCGGCTTCCTCGAAACTCGAAGCCGTTTCGATGGTCCAGCCTCGGCGAGCCTGTCGGGGTCTGTCCGGGTCGCTCATGGCGGCAGCTTAGCCCGGTTGCCCTCGTCGGTCCATGCCGTTGACATCCCCGCCCTTCGGCTTTGCCTTTCGGGCGGAAAGCCCGATAATGCCCCCATGAAACCGCTGGTCCTCACGGCCCTGGCCGTCCTCCTCGCCACGACGGCCGCCCGCGCCGAGCCGCGAATCTTCACCAACTCCGAGGGACAGACGGTCAAGGCCACACTGGTCGCCCTGGAAGACAAGGAGGCCGTCCTGCGCCTGACCAACCGCAAGATCGCCAGGATCCCGATGGAAACGCTTTCCGCGGATGACCAGGCCTTCGTCAGGAACTGGTGGGAGGAGAACAAGGACAAGCTCGATCCGATGGATTTCGTCCTGACGATCGACAAGGACACCGACGCCCTCGAGCGCAAGGTCCAGCGATCCGGCGGCGGTGGTGGTGGAAACCGGAACAACCGCAACAATCAGAACAATTTCGCCCCGGAAACGAAGCGGGAGCGAAGCGACGAATACATCTACACGGCCAAGCTTGAGAACTACCTGCCGCGGGACATCGAGGACATCGAGGTTTCCTACACGATCTACAAGCGGGTCAGCAAACACGACAAGCAGGGCTCGGACACGTTTACCGAGGAGATTGAAGGCAGCACCTCCATCCGCCTGCTCAAGGCCCTCGGCACCGCGGAGTTCGAGACCGAGGCGGTGGTCTGCGAGGACACCTCGAAGACCGGCGGCCGGGGTCCGCGCGAGTGGCACCGGGAAACGCTCCGCGGGGTCGTGTTCACCCTGAGCAAGGGAGGGCGGGAATTCCTGCGCCAGAGCGATCCCGAGACGCTGATCGATCAACTGGAGCGGGAGGAGGAGCGCGAGCCATCATTTCTCCCCGGCAGGAAAATCTCCCATGCTCGCTCGGGTTTTCCTCGCCGCCGTGTGGCTCGGGATGGGTCCCGGGGCGAAGGTGCTTGGTCTCGTCCAGCGCCACCGCGAGCTCGTCGCCCGGATTCTCGGCGAGGCCCACGCGGACCGGCTCACGGTGCTCATCGGGTTCGGCGAAATCGCCATCGCACTGTGGGTTTTCAGCGGACGCCTCCCCCGCACCTGCGCCCTCGTGCAGATGGGCCTGGTCGGAGTGATGAACCTCATCGAGTTCACCCTCGCCCGCGACCTGCTGCTCTTCGGCGGCTGGAACCTGCTGGTCGCCGCCGCTTTCATGACCTTCGTCGCCTTCGTCCAGTGGCCCCGCCGCCCATGTTCACCCGACTGAAACGCCATCCCTTTCCCGTCGTCGCGCACTTCGACCGCGTGATGGCCGTCTCCTTCGCCCTGCCGGAGGAGGTCCTTGCCCCGCTGGTCCCGGAACCGCTGAAGATCGACACCTGGGAAGGCCTCGGGTTCGTCACCGCGGCGCTGGTCTGGACCCGCGGGTTGCGCCCGGCGGCGATGCCCGGATTTCTCGGACGCGATTTCTTCCTCGCCGGCTACCGCGTCTTCGTCCGGGCCCGCGACCACGACGGACGCCGGCTGCGGGGACTGCGCATCCTGCGCAGTGAAACCGACCGCCGCCTGATGGCCACCGCCGGCAACCTGCTCACCCACTACAACTACCGGACCATCCGCCTAGAGGAATCGCCGGGAAACGTCCGCACCATCCGCCCGAACGGCACGGTCACGCTCGACCTCCGCTACGACCCCGATGCCGCGGCGGACCTGCCGGAGGGTTCACCATTCCCGGACTGGCGCACCGCCCGCCGCTTCGCCGGGCCGATGCCCTTCACCTTCGACCTCGAGTCCCCGGGAAAAATCGTCGCCATCGAGGGCCGCCGGGCGGACTGGACACCCCGCCCCTGCCGGGTCGATTCGTGCGAGCTGTCCCTCTTCGAGGAGAAGCCTTTCCACGGCACCACTCCGGTGCTCGCCAACGCGTTCGCCGTCGAGGACATCGACTACCGCTGGGAGCGCGGCCGACTCCTGCAAGCGCCATGAGCCGCACCCGCTTCCAGGGTGTCCGCACCGTCGTCCGATTCAACTGGCCGCTCTACCTGGTCGCCGGACTTGTCCTCGCGGCGGCCCTCGCCCTCGCGGTCGCCCCCCTTCCCGCCTCCATTCGGATCGTGAGCAGCCTGGTCGCAGCGGCGACGGCGTGGTTCCTGATCGGCTCGCTCGGCGCGACGCATTGGGTTTACGACCGCTCGGATCTCTACCGGTGGAAATGGCTCCGGGCGCTGGCACCCCCGGGATCCTTCCGCCTGCTCGTCTGCCACACCGGCTTCGACGAGGTCTCGGAAAGCCTGTGCCGGGCGTTCCCCGAGGCGAGCGTCGAGGTCCTCGATCACTTCGACGACAAGACCATGACCGAGGCCTCCATCCGTCGGGCCAGGGCCCTGTGCCCGCCCGCTCAGGAAACGATCGCCTCGCCCCACGGCCAGTGGCCGGATCTCCATGCCGATCTCATCCTTGCCCCGCTCGCCATCCACGAACTGCGGAGCATCGATGAACGGATGGCGTGGTTTCGCGAGGCCCGTCGCAACCTCGCGCCCGGCGGCCGCATCATCGTCGTCGAACACCTCCGGAACCTGGCCAACTTCCTCGCCTTCGGCCCCGGCTTCGTGCATTTCCATGGCGAGTCGGCATGGCGCGCCTCGTGGGCGGCCGCCGACCTCCAACTCGACCGGACCTTTTCGATCACCCCCTTCGTCCGCGCCTTCGTCCTGAAATGATCGCCGTTCTCGAAATCCTCCTCCGCATCGCGGGCGCGGGCCTCATCGCGCTCGCCGTCCTGCACGTTCCCATCGCCCGCCGCCTGCGCTGGCGCGAGGAGGCCGCACGGATGACCGAGGTCAACGCCGCCGTCTTCCACGCCCACGCCTTCTTCATCTGCGTCGTGCTGCTGGGCATGGGACTGCCGGCTCTCGTCGAGCCCACGGTGTTCACCACGCCATCGCGGGCGGCGCTCTGGGGCTGCGGGTTCCTGACGGCGTTCTGGGCCCTCCGCCTCGTCGCGCAGTGGACCCACTACCGCCCCTCGTGGTGGCGCGGCAAGCGCTTCGAAACGGTCATGCACTGGCTGTTCACCGGCGTGTGGCTGTTCCTCACCGCCCTGTTCGCCGCCTGCACCGCGGTTCAGTGCGGATGGATCGAA
This sequence comes from uncultured Verrucomicrobiae bacterium, assembly GCA_937957985.1. Taxonomy (GTDB): domain Bacteria; phylum Verrucomicrobiota; class Verrucomicrobiia; order Verrucomicrobiales; family Akkermansiaceae; genus Haloferula. The sequence continues at coordinate 4,679 of CALGOH010000218.1, read as the reverse complement.
TGACCGCCCTGCGGGATCATTCCGAGGCACGCTTCATCAGCACGAACGGCGACACGACCACCGCCGTGAAGCGGTTCTCGCCGCCCTCCCACTGGGCCGCGTGCAGCGCCCCGATCTTCAGCAGTTCCCCGGACCCGAGCCAGTTCGCGACCCGCTCGGCGTCGTCCTCGACGAAGGCCAGCGCCGCCCGCTCGAGATCGAGATCCTCATCCACCCACAACAGGCAGCCACGCTCGTAGTGCGGCTTGAGGTAGTCCCATCCCACCTCGCCCGTGTAGTCGGCGATCCGTTCCTCGTCGCTGCGCTCCCCGCCGCCGAGGATGGCGTATCTCATCCGCTCGCGCTCGCTCATCGGACAAGGATGGAGCGCAAGAAGGGCGAAACAAGCCTTGATCCCCCGCCCGGCTCCCGTCATCCCCCCGCGCGTGGATTTCGACGCCGTTCTCTTCGACTTCGACGGCATCCTCGTCGACACCGAGTGGGCGATCTACGAGGCGTGGCGACGCACCTTCCGCGCCCACGACCACGACCTCCCGCTCGAGGTCTACACCCGCTGCGTCGGCTCGGACTTCGACACCTGGTCGCCCAAGGCGCACCTCGAGGACCTGACCGGGCGGAGCTTCGACTGGCACCAGCTCGACGCCGACCGCCAGGTCGAGATCCGCGCCGACCTGGAGAAGGCCGGCCCGATGCCCGGCGTGGTCGCGTTGCTCGAAAAACTGCATTCAAAGGGAACGGCGATCGCCGCCGTCTCGAGCTCGAACCACGCCTGGGTCGACGGCTGGCTGGAAAAGCTACGGCTTGCATCGTACTTCGAAACGACCGTCTGCCGTGGCGACGCGCCGCGGATCAAGCCGGCCCCGGACCTCTGGCTCGAGGCACTGCGACGGCTCGACAAGCCCGCCTCGCGCTGCCTCGCCATCGAGGATTCGTTCAATGGCGTGAAGTCGGCGAAGGACGCCGGACTCACCGTCTGGGCCGTGCCGAACCGGACCACCGCCGGCGTCGATTTCTCCCTCGCCGACCGGGTGCTGCCCTCGCTCGAGGCGCTCCTCGGCTGACGCTCAGGCCGTCCGCAGGCCCTTCCATTTCTCCAGCGGCGGCAGGGCGATCGCCATGACCACGAGCTGGCTGACCATGAAGGCGATCAGCCACGGGAAGGCCTTGTTCATGAAACCGTAGGAGTGAAGTCCCACGCCGAGCATGTTCACGCCGAACCACGAGAAGGAGGTGATCACGTTGCCGAAGATCGCCATGATCATCAGGCCCCGGGCGCGGATGTAGCCGCCCCAGCGGGCATGCAGGATCAGCGCGCACCAGATCACGATGAGCAGCGCGCCGTTCTCCTTCGGGTCCCAGCCCCAGAAGCGCCCCCACGACTGGTCGGCCCAGATGCCCCCGAGCACGGTGCCGACGAAGCTGAACAGCGTGGCGAAGCAGATCACCCCGTAGACCATGCGCTGCAAACCGTCCGCCGTCCGCTTGTCGAAGCTGCGGCTGAAGCGGCCGCGGATCACGTAGACGATCGCCAGCATGCCGGCCAGGAACATGGCGCAGTAGCCGAGCGTGATGACCACCACGTGCGTCGCCAGCCAGATGTTGGTGTCGAGCACCGCCTGCAGCATCTCGAGCGTGTCGCCGCTGGCCGCCAGGTGGTGGGCGATGATGAGGGTGATGAAGCCGACCATGCCGGCGCAGGCCGAGCCGATGCCGTCCTTGTAGATCCTTTCGAGAATCAGCCCGATCCCGACCGTGCCCCAGCCGATGAAGATCGCCGAGGAATAAAGGTTGGTCACCGGCGGCCGTCCCTGGAGATACATCCGCGCAACCAGCCCGAAGGTCATGATGACCAGCGCCAGCACCAGCGTGAGGAAAGCGCTCCGGCGCAGGGCGGTGGCGGAGCCCTCGGCCATCCACGAGGCGCAGGCGAGCAGGAAGGCCAGCACGCACAGGCCCATGCTGACGTAGAAGGGCTGGATGACGTTGAAGAGCGACTCGAAGCCGGCCCGTCCCTTCGCCTCGCGGTCGCGCTTTTGAATCAACTCGTCCAAGCCCTGTACGGCCTCGTTGAAGGACGCCACTTCGCCGGCCTGGAATGCATCGCTGGCCTCGGCGTAGGCCCGCACCACCGGGTCCGGATCGCCGTCCTTGGACGAGTCGAGCAGCGCGGTTCCGAGGGTCGTCCACTCGCCACCGGGCCCGGAAGGCGGCACCGGCATCGCGTGGTTCGACTTGCTGAGCTGCTCGAAGCGGTTGACCAGCTCCGAGAAGTTCCGCAACAGCTCCTGGTCGTATTCATCGCCGGAGGCCTTCGCCCTCATCGCCGCGAGCCCCTTCGGCAGCACCTCGGCAAGGCGGTCGACCTCCGCGGAGAAATCCTCCACGCCCCCGGGGCGCATGCAGTCGGCGAGGCGCTGGTAGAGGATGAGTGAATTGCGCAGGTTGAGCACCCCGGTCTGGTACGGCGAGCGATGCGCCGCCTCGACCTCCGCCGCGCTCTGGCCCTGGTCCTCGATCGTCTGCAGGAAGGGATGGAGTTCGGCGTAGGAGAAATACTTCCGGTCCTCCTGCTTCCAGCCGAAGAGCCCGAGCACCTCGGGGTTGTCGATCTTGAAGACCGGCCGCTCGTCGGCCTTCCCATGATCGAAGAACACCTCCGCGAGCCAGCGCGTGGCGTCGAGCTTGCCGTCGTCGAGGCGCACGACCTGCTTGCCGCTGATGATGCGCAGCGAGTTGCGCGCCAGGGTGTCGATCGGCTGCACGCGCCCGCCGGACAGCACCGGCAGACGGCCGAAGGCCGGGGTGTCGAAGCCCTCCGACGACGGCTTCGGCGGACGCACGGTTCCGGCGATCCAGAGAACCACCAGCACCCCGACGATCCATGGAATCCAACGTTTCATGATGTTGCGGCCCGGGTTCTCCGCCGGGCGAAGCCGACGAGGTGGATGCCGAACTGCAGCAGCAGCCCGGCGCCGACGACGATGCAGCCGACATACGGCGCGGCGAAGCTCGGATTGCGGACGACCTGCAGGATGGTCACGTCCCCGGTCTGCTCGAAGCCGGCCTGATAGAAGGTCTCGCCGCCGTAGCGCAGGGGGTGGTTCATGTAGATGAGCGCCTCCCTCGATTCACCGGTGTCGTGGTCATCCAGCGTGACCTCGCTCGAGAAGTCCTTCGGAATCTGCGTGCCCGGGTAGCGCTCGTGGGTGAACTCATGCAGGGTCAGCGAGAAGGGCTTGTAGTGGCGCCGGGCACGCAGCGCGATCGTCCAGATTTTTCCACCCGCCTCGACGGTCTGAGGCTGGGCCAGGGCATCCGAAACCAGCCACGTCCCGGGCAGGCCGCCTTCGCCCGCGGCCATGTCCGGACCGGGGATGAACTGGATCACCGCGCTGCGGGTGTCGCGGTCCTTGATCCCGGTCGCGCGGGGTTGCTCGCTCAGGAGAATCCGGGCTCCGGACCCGCGGTCCGACGCCGGCTCGCTCCGGGTGTCGCCCGCATCGATCATCCTGAGCTGGGAGTTCACCAGATAGTCCTTCACGACGATCCGGAAGGGCAGGCTCTCGTGGGAGATCAGGCGGCCCGGCACGAGCCGGTCGCCGGGGATGGCCACCACGCGGTCGACCTCGGGATCGCTGGTGTCGATGATCGCCAGCTCGCGCTCGAGGAAGTCCTCGGAGTAGCGCTTGGTCTCGCCCTCCTGGATGCGCATGAAGCTCTCGACCGAGAACATGTCGGTCAGCAGCCCGCCGGCGAGCATGATGATCAATCCGGCATGGGTGAGCTGGATGCCCGCCTTCTTCCAGGTCCAGCGGAAGCGGCGCACGTGGGCGGCGATCAGGTTCACCAGCAGCACGCCGCCGATCAGGTGGCCGCCGGGAAACACCGGAATCCGGAAGCCGCCGGTCTCCACCGGGGGCCACCAGATGAAGACGCTCTGGAAATAGCGCTCCTGGACGATGTCGATGCCGTAGCGCACCTGCGCCAGCGTGCCGGCGAAAACCAGCAGCAACGCCGCGGAAAGGCAGATGATGGTCAGCTTCAGCGAGCTGATGAAATCGACGAGCCTGACCAGGAACGGCTTCATGGGTGGTCGAAGCGGATGGATTTCAGGAAAGTGATGAAGGCCTCCCGCTCGTCGCGCACCGCCTCCTTGGGACCGGTCAGCTTGAAGAACCAGCTCTCGCCGTCGCGCAGGACCCACGCGGCCACGGTCGCGGCCTCGTCGCCCTCCATCCCGACCAGGGACATCGACAGCTCGCCCGCCTTCACCTCCTCCACCGCGCCATCGAGGGTGGCGAGCGGTCCGAGACCGATCTGGCGGCGCCAGCGGTTCACGTTCGGCAGGTCGCCCCCGCCATCGCCGCCGAGACGGCTGACCGAAACCTCCGCGCCGCCCTCCGTGATGAAGATGCCGGCCCGCAGGCTGTCACCCGGCGTTTCCCGCCAGCCCGCGGGAACCGTCCACTGAACATTCCTGGGCGGGCCCGACCCGTGGGGCGACTCCGCCGGGGGCGCCTCCCCGGGCAGTTCCACCTTCACCTCGGCGGTCTCGATCCAACGCAGGAAGCCCTCCTTTTCCCGACCGACCAGCTCGGACTCACCCCGCCGCTTGTAGAACCAGGTCGAGTGGCCGACCCGCCTCAGCGCGCCCACGACGCGGTCCTTCTACCCGACCC
>CALGOH010000217.1 GCA_937957985.1 uncultured Verrucomicrobiae bacterium | reverse complement strand
GTGACGTGCAAGTGCGGCGGCTCGAGGACGGGGAGCGCCCAGGGCGCGACCACCCCGCATTCAGAACTGGTCGAGGAGATCGGTGAGAAGACCGACCGGATGTCCCGGGACCTGACGGTGATCCGGCTCCAGAACGAGTTGGAGAAGCTCGACCGCGAATGGGCGGCGGAGCGGGAGGGGATGATGACGACCAACAAGAACGGAAGCCGATCGGAGCCATCTGCGGTTGGCTCCGTGATCGGTGGAGTGGTTGCGGGAGGCATCGGGCTCTTCTGGATCACGATGACCTCCTCGATGGGGGCTCCGGGACCGTTTCCCTTGTTCGGGCTGGTCTTTGTGGCAGCCGCGATCTGGATCGCGGCGAGTGGTGTCAATCGCGCCGGACGTTACCAGAATGCCGAATCGGCGATGCAATTGCGTCGCCGCCAACTGATCGCCGAGCTTGAAGAGGCCAAGCGGGGCGGGACGATGGGATAGGCCTCCGGGTGGAGTCTACGCTTTCTGAAGATAGCGCCGCTGGGCTTCGGCCTCGGCGTTTCGCGGGGCTTCGGCGTTCGCCGGATCGGTTTCGGCCAGCAACTCTTCGCGATACTTGGCGATGATCGCCTCGACCGGCCACGAGGAGGCCTCTCCGAAAGCGCAGATCGTCTTGCCGTCGATCTGATAGGCGACGCTTTCAAGGGTGGCGATGTCCTCGGGCGATGCCTGTCCGGCGACCAGCCGGTCGGAGATCTTGCGCATCCAGGTCGAGCCTTCGCGGCAGGGCGTGCACTGGCCGCAGGACTCGTGGGCGTAGAACTGGTTGATGTTGTTCAGCACCCACGACATCTTGCGCGAGTCGTCCATCACGATGACACCACCCGAACCGGCCATCGATCCGCACGCCGCGAGCGAGTCGAAGTCCAGCGGGATGTCCCAGAACGTAAGCTGCTTGTCGGAGCCGTCCGGTCCCTGGCCCTTGAGGGTGAAGGTCTCGTCGCAGCGGAGGATCTTCGACGAGGATCCTCCGGGAATGACCGCCTTGAATTCGCGACCGTCCTTCGGTCCCCCGCAGACGTCGTAGAGCAGCTCGCGCATCGTCAGCTTGCCGACCTCGACCTCGAAGTAGCCGGGCTTCTTCACGTCGCCGGACACGCAGAGGATTCGCGTCCCGGTGTTCCGGGGCACGCCGATCTTGGCGTACTCGTCTCCGCCCATCTGGATGATGTGCTTCACGTGGCACAGCGACTCGACGTTGTTGACGATGGTCGGGCACATGTAGAGGCCGAGGGCCGCGGGAAAATAGGGCGGCTTGATCCGGGGATAGGCGCGCTTGCCCTCGAGCGACTCGATCAGGCCGGTCTCCTCGCCGCAGATGTAGGCGGCCGCACCGCGGTGGACGTAGATCTCGAGATCGAAATCAGAGCCGAGCACCTTCCTGCCGACGAAATTCTTCTCCTTCGCCTCGGCGATCGCCTTCTCCAGCGTCCTCGCCGCTTCGGGAAACTCCTCGCGGATGTAGATGTAGGCGACGTGGGCTCCGACCGCGTAGGCCGAGATCACCATGCCCTCGATGAGCTGGTGCGGATCCTGATGGAGGATGTAGCGGTCCTTGAAGGTGCCGGGTTCGGACTCGTCGGCGTTGCAGATGAGGTAGACCGGCTTGGTGTTGTTCGGCGGGATGAAGCCCCACTTGACCCCGGTGGGGAAGCCGGCGCCACCGCGGCCGCGCAGGCCGGACTTCTTGACCTCCTCGGTGATGACCTTCGGCTCCATGTCCATCGCCTTCCGGAGTTGCTCGTAGCCGCCGTCCTCCAGATAGCGGTCGATCGACGGATTCCAACCGACGCGGTCGATGTTGCGGAAGATCATCCGACGCTCGCGGGCATCCGGCTGCCTGCCTTCGAGATATTGGATGTCGCTCATCTCAGGCATTGGAGTATTGATCGAGGAGTTGCTTTGCTTTTCCGGCATCGACGCCCTCGTGGAAGTCGTCGTTCACGAGACAGACGGGGGCGGTGCCGCAGGAAGCGAGGCATTCGGCGAACTCGACCGACCACGTGCCGCAGGGTGAAACGGCGATCGGGTGATGATGGGGATCGAGCGATTCGCGGCCGATGCCGGTGATCTCGCAGAGACGGTCCATCAGTTCGTACGAGCCGCCCATCGCACAGGAAAGGGTGCGGCAGACGCGGATGTGGAACTTGCCTGGCGCGGACTGCCGGAAGCCCGGGTAGAAGGTGACGACCTCCAGCACCTTTACCGGTTCGATGCCGAGCCGGTCGGCGGTCCACTGGATCGCGTCGGCGGACAGGAACCCATGCCGGTGCTGGATGAAATGGAGGATGGGCAGCACCGCCGAGCGCTTGTGTTCGTCGGGGAACTGCGCGATCCGCCGCGAGGCTTCGGCCTCGAGTTGGTCGGTGGGTTCGAAGGGAGGGAAATGCCGGGTGCCCGGGGTCTCCGGGGAGGCGACGAGTTCCTTGAGGACGGCTTCGGACATGACTTATTTCACGAGCTGGCTGAGCTCGTCCAGGGATTCGGTTCTGCTGACGATCTTGCCGTCCAGGCCGCAGGTGATGACCGAAGGGATCCCGGACACCTTGTGGGGGAACTTCCGCTGGAAGTCGTCGGCCTTGCTTTGCTTGAGGATGGTCCACGGCATCTTCTTGGCGACCGCGTAGTTCTTCATGTCCCTGGTGTTCTCGTCCCATGTGATCACGACGATCTCGAAATTGTCGTTCTTGTTGTCGTTGTACCATTTCACCAGCGACGGAGTGAAGCGGAGGCAGGGACCGCACCATGAGGCCGTGTAGTAGAAGATGTAGTATTTCTCCGGCGTCACGACGTCGTCGTAGCTCGCGAGGCTCTTGCCGTCGAGCCGCAGCAGGTTGCCTTCGAAGAAGTCGTCGAAGATGCTGTCACTCCCGGTGTCGGCGACATCAGCCCGGTCCGGTTTCCACTCGGCCAGGCGTTTGGCGTCATTGGCGGAGAGATCGGCGGCCTTCAATTCCACAATCTTGCCGGAACGCAGGGAAAAGCGCCCGACCAATTCTCCACCGACCTCCGTCACCGAGAGGAGATTCATGGTGGCAGCGCGGCCATCGGAGCTGGTCCATTGCTCGAATCCGGCGGTCGCGAGCGATGAAAGCACCAAGGTGAGGAGGAAGATGCGGAGTTTCATGTTCTTGGGAGGTTGGCGTGTTGCCGGTCAGCGGTCGCACTCGCCCATCACGAAGTCGAGCGAGCCGAGGATCGCCGGGATGTCGGACACCATGTGTCCGGGAAGCAGCTTGGAGCAGATGGAAAGGTTGCAGAAGGATGGGCTGCGGATCTTGAGGCGGTTCGGCACGCCGCCGCCGGTCGAGTGGATGTAGAAGCCGAGCTCGCCCTTGGGATTCTCCGCGCCGAAATAGACCTCGCCCTCCGGGGCGTCGATGCCCTGGGTGGCCACGATGAAGTGATGGATGAGTTCCTCCATCGACATCAGCACCCGCTCCTTTTCGGGGAGCAGGCCCTTGTCGTGGGCCAGGTTCACCGGGCCGTCGGGCATGGTGTCGAGCACCTGGCGGCAGATGCGGATCGACTGCCGCATCTCCTCCATCCGGATCTGGTAGCGGGCATAGCAGTCCGACTCGTCGGCGATCGGCACGTCGAAGTCATAGTTCTCGTAGCCGAGGTAGGGGTTGTCCTTGCGCAGGTCGCGCTCGACGCCCGAGGCGCGAAGGTTCGGGCCGGTGAGCCCCCAGGCGATGGCATCCTTCCTCGGGATCACCCCGATGTCGGCCATCCGCTCCATGAAGATCCGGTTCTTGTCGAGCAGCTTGGAAACCTCGTCGATGGTCACCGAGCATTCGTCGAGGAACTTGCGGACAGCCGCCTCGAAGCCGTCCGGCATGTCGCGGAGCTGGCCGCCGACCCGGGTGTAGGAGGTGGTGAAGCGCGCGCCGGTGAGCTGCTCGCACAGGTTGTAGACCTTTTCCCGTTCCGTGAAGGTGTAGAGGAAGACCGTCATCGCCCCGACGTCCATGGCGCAGACGCCGACGCCGAGCATGTGGGAGGAGATGCGCGCCAGCTCGCAGCAGAGGACCCGCAGCGCCTGGCCGCGGGGCGGCAGCTCCCAGCCCATCAGTTTCTCGACCGCGCAGGCGTAGGCGACGTTGTTGGCCAGCGGGGCCAGGTAGTCGAGCCGGTCGGTGTAGGGGACGAACTGGTTGTAGTGCATCGCCTCGGCGATCTTCTCGTCGCCGCGGTGGAGGAAGCCGACGTCGGGATCGGCCTTCTCGATGAGTTCGCCGTCGAGCTCGAGAACCAGCCGCAGCACGCCGTGGGTGGCGGGGTGGGACGGGCCCATGTTGAGCACCATTTTCTCGCCCATCATGTCGGTCGTCTCCGCATGATAGTCGGCGGCCTTGGAGGCGATGTCCGGGGCCTCGTAGTCGGTGGTGGTCGGGCTGCTCATGAAAAATCCGGCTGCGGAATGAGGACGCAAGACCGTGGCACGGGCAAGGGGTTTGTGAAATTTTTCACAAAGTCGGGTACTGTCCGGGCGGGGGGGCGCGGGGTGCCGGTGCGGGCTAGAAATTCACCTCGAACCAGAGGCCTGCGTAGAGGCGGGTCGAGGCGGCGGAGTCGAGGGTGATCGAGGTGCCGACGAAGGGGGTGATGGCGACGCTGCGGTTGAAACCGTAGGTCCAGGCGAGGCGGGCGTAGAGGTCGTTCATCCCGCTGCGGCCGTAGAAATCGGAGACGGCGCTGGCACCGGCGTGGGCGCGGAGAAACGAATCGCGGCCGGTGGGTCGGGACCAACCGGCCTCGACCGCGCCGTACCAGCCGTCCGCCCCGGTGTCGAACTCGACGATTCCGCCCACGCGCCAGTCGCGGTTCGGATGCCAGTTGACGAACGGGCCGACCGTGAAGGCGTCGCGGAACATGACTTGGTGGTAGTTGTTGAAGGAGGTATCACCGCCGTCGTCCCACTGATCTGCCTCGTCGCGTGGGCCTAAGATTGCCTAGGCGGCCTCGAAGTCGGCCGAGCTGGTGCCTGTGCCGTACCACCCGCCGAGCTGGAGAAGCCATTGGTCGCTGAGGGCGATCTCGGAGCCGAGCTGGACCTCGATCAGGTCCTGCGAGAGGGCGAATCCGCGGTCGACATACTCGCTGCGGTAGCCGGTGAGCACCTCGATGCCGTAGGGGATCTCGTCCTGGGCATGAGCGACGCCGAATGCGGCGAGGAGCAGGGGAAGCCAGCGCTTCATGGCGGAAGGGTGCTTGATGTCGGGGCGGAGGGGAAGGGAAAGGTGAGGGTTCGCCGGCCCGGGCCGGCGGGCGTCATTCGATCCGCCGCCAGCGATCCACCGGGGCCACGATGCACCGCGGCTTGTGGGTGACCTTGTCCGCGGACACCGGTCCGAAGTAGCGGCTGTCGAGGCTGTTGAGATAGTTGTCGCCGAGCAGGAAGATCTCGTCCGGTCCGACGACGAGGGGCAGCCCGATGTCGCGGCAGCCCGGGATCATTGCCGCGTGGGACGGGTCGGCGGGAACCGGTCGGAGGCCTTCGGGAGAGAGGGGGAACCTTCCGTTGACCGCGAGGTGGCCGTCGATGACTTCCACCCGATCGCCGCCGACCGCCACGATACGCTGGATAAAGAAGGCCTCGGGGTTGGTGGGAGGACGGAAGACCACGGGCTGTCCCCGCTGGAATCCCTCCGACCGGTCGAAGACGCGGGTGCAGAGAAGATAGTCGCCCGGTTGCAGCGTGGGGGCCATGCTCGCGGTCGGGATGTGGAAATTCTTCACGGTTCCGGTGAGCAGAAGGGCCAGCACGGTCACGCTGGGAACGATGAAGACGATGGCGGCCTTCGGAATTCCTTTCGGAGGAGTGACATCATCGTCCGAAGCATTCGGCATTGACGGTGCAACGGGCTTCGTCATGAAGCGCCGCCACGGCAGGAATGCAAGACTGCCGGCGATCGAGCCGAGGGCATCGGCAAGCATGTCGAGGGGATCGTTGCCGCTGCGCAGCGGCACGAACGACTGGTGGAACTCGTCGAGGACTCCGACCAGCGACACCACGATGGAGGCCGTTGTCACCAGCCGGCGGGCGGACCATTTCGGGCGCCGCAGAAAGCACGCCGCGGAGAAGAGCCCGCCACCGATGAAGAAATAGGCGAAGTGCAGGAGCTTGTCCGACGCGGTGAACTGCAGCGCCGGAGGAATGGTCGATGGCCGCGAGGAAAGCCACCAAAGGACGCCGAACCACAGCGCGAAGGCGACGGACCAGGTGGTGGCGGACCGGAGGATGCCGCCGGAGATGGTGCGCGGAGTCTTCATGCCGCACGCGGCCGGTGCCTCGCCACGGATGCTACTGCTTGCGCAGTTCGTCCTCAAGACGTTCGGCGAGCCACTGCTTCATCATCGACTGGTAGTTGAGGAAGCGGGAGCGGGCGATCCGCTTGATGCGCGAAAGCATGCGCGGGTCGAAGCGCAGGGTGATCGTGGTCGATTCGCGCGAGTCGGGCTGGTGGATCGAGCCGGCCATCAGGCGGCCGTCCAGCTCATGCTCGAGCCAGAACCTGGCCTCGTCTTCCTCCTCGTCGAACGCCGGGATGTCGTCCCAGTTGGTGATCGTCTTCATCTCGCTCATTTGAACTCGGCGTATTTGCGTTCGTAAAAGCGCTGCTCGCCCTCGCTTGCCTCGCGGGCGGCGACCACGCGCGCCGTCTTGCCATCGGTCCAGAAGCACAGGAACAGATGGCGGTCGGCCACGGTCCGCCCCAGCGCGTAGAAGCGCGTCTCGGAGTCCGGGCGGTCGCTGTCGGGCAGGAAGCGGATGGCGAAGGGGTCTTCCATCGCCTCCTCGATCTCGCGCGGGGTGATCGCCTTGAGGTCGAAGTGGACGTCGATGAGGTCGAGTTCCATGAGTGCGTGCCAGAGAGAACACCGCCGGGCGGGGCGGGGGAAGAGGATTCTGGCGAAACGCTGTCGAAGTCTACTGGGTGTCCGGAGGGATGGGTGGCTCGTAAGGGAAACCCTCTCCCGGATATCCATCGTGATAGTAAGGATCTTCGCGCTCGATGGAAGGCTGGCGGGCGTCGTTCTTGCTCGAGCTTCCGCGGACTCCCGGGCCGCTGATGACCTGGCGGGTCGGCAAGAGGCCGCCGTCGCGCTTGCCCTGCCGCTGGTCGCCCACGGTTTGGGCGATCGAGTCGAGGGAACCCTGCGGGAGGGGTCCGAAGACCTTGTTTCCGGCAAGGACCGAGGTGGCGAGCAGCTTGGCGATGTCGATCGTCACGGGTTGCGGGACGACCCGGCCGTTGGGCCGCATCACGATCATCTGGCCCGCCGGTACGAGGACGGGGTCCTTGCTGCCGTTGATGAAGAGTTTCTGGGTTCCCTCGAGGGTGAGGAGCTTGACCCACTGGCCCGGGCTGTATTCGAACATCGAGGTGGTGCCGGTGATGGCGGCGGTGACCGTGGCGGTGCGGATGGTCGCGCCACCGGCCGACTTGGGCACCTGGAGCAGCACCGAGCCGCGCTCGAGTTCGACGTCGCGGGTGCCGTTGCGGAAGCGGAACACCGAGTTCTGGCCGAGGCGGGTGATGGTCTCGTCGGTGAAGACCAGCTCGGCCCGCGAGTCGCGGCCGGTGCGGACGGAGTTCGCGCCGCCGATCGTTTCACCGACCGACGCGGCGCGCGGCGAACGGGCATCGGTGTAGACGTTCACCTCGTTGACGGCCTGGGTGATCTTCGCCGACTGGAGTGGCGCGGCGATCGCCGGGGCGGCGAGGAGGATGAGGAGGGCTGGTGTTTTCATGGCGGATCAGAAGCTGACGTTGAGGCCGATGCCGATGCCGGCGGTCCACGCCTCGAAGTCGTTGACGCCGAGGGGGCTGTTGGAGTCGTTGTTGCTGTAAAAGACCTGCGTGTAGGCGCTGGCGTGCGGGCAGAAGAGCCAGGCGAGTTCGACCCCGGCGGTGTGGTTCCAGTCCTCGCGGCCGCCGTTGTCGAAATCCCAGAACGCGCCGCGCCACGAGGCGGTCGCGCTGAGGTTCTGGGCGAGCCACCATGTGTAGCTCAGTTCGGCGGCGTATTCGATCCGCTCGAGGCGCTCCGGGTTGGCGTCGAGGTCGAGGGCGACGCTGACCCCGCCGGCCAGTTGCTGCCGGGCGCGGGTGTAGAAGGCCTTCTGCAGCCCGGTGCGGATGCGCTGCGCCGAGTAATTGGTTTCGGAAATGCTGCCGGTGGTCAGGCGCTGGTACTCGTAGCGGGCGTAGAAGATGGTGTCGTCGAGATCGACGAGGGTCTTCACGACTCCGGCATGGGTCTGGAAGTTCTCGAAATCCAGCGCGTTGCTCTGGTCGAAACGGTAGAACTCCTGGTAGAGCCCGACGTCGGCGAACCAACCGGCGCCGAGGAGCGGCCGCCAGTCGGCGCCGACGAGGCCGGAGAAGTACCACGACTTGTCCTCGAGCGCCCGGGTCGGGGCCGGGGCGTTGTCGGTGAAGTTGATGTCGAAGAAAGCGAAGACCTTCACCGGTGGCGGTCCGTCGTAGGTGCCGAGGATCTGCTGCACGCCGAAGTCCGAGTCCGCCGGCGAAAACGGAGCCAGCACGGGGTCCTCGCCGGCCTGGTCCGGCTCGAAATCCGAGGCATCGTACTGCGGGCCGCGGGGGCCGAGGAAGGCGGTGGAGTCACTCAGCACATCGGCCGAAGCCGCGAGCGGAACGAGGAGGAGAAGTGGAAGGCTCGGGGCTTTCATCGTTCGTTTGTTGTGTTAGACCTTTGGCACGGTAGGAAACGCGCAGCCGCATGACAAGCCAGTCCTCGAAATATCAGCGCCGGGCCTTCGGGCTCGGAATGGCGGGCGCTTTGCTGGCGTGGCTGCTGCTGTGGGGGCTGCCCGGCGGAAGGGAGGTGTCGGCCCGCATCGACCGCCAGATCTTCGATCAATTGATCCGGAGCGAGGGCGGGCCGCCCGAGCGCGAGGACTTCGTTCTGCTCGGCATCGACGAGGCGGCGCTGAATCTCGCGGGGGTGACCGAGGAGGAGTTGGCCGAAAGCGAGGTGCTGGGCCGGATGGGCGCACGGTTTCCATGGGACCGGAGGGTCTGGGCGGAGGCCGTCGAGAGGCTGGCGGGGGCGGGGGCCCGTCTGGTCGTGATCGATCTGGTGTTTGGAAATCCGAGCGACCCGGAGGCGGACCGTGCCTTCATCGAGGCGGTGGAAAGGCATGCCGACCGGGTGGTGCTGACTTCGCTCTTCGCGCCGGTCGGTACCACCGAGGGTGGAACCGAGGAGTTCGTTCTCGTCGAGCCGATGGCGGAACTGGTGGCGACCGGCGCGCGCGTCGGGTTTGTGAATTTCCCGATCGACATGGCGGACGGGGTTTGTCGGCGGGCCCGGTTCCGCTCGACGCTCGGGCGTGAGAACGGTCAGCCGCTGGAGGGCGAGCCGGAGCATCTTTCGCTGGCCGGGAGGATCGTCGAGGAACTGGGTGGCGAGGTGCCGCGGGATGATCGCGAGCTTCGCTGGACCACCGAGGCCGATCGTGGCGGCACCGCGGTCTATGAGCCCCGCAGCGTGCACCAGATCTTCGTCGACGAGTTGTGGCGCCGGAATTTCGACGACGGCCGGTTCTTCGAAGGCAAGATCGTCATGATCGGACCGGTGGCGCCGCGGTTCCAGGACATCCACGGGACTCCGGCGGGGCCCTTGACCGGACCGCAGCTTCACCTGCAGGCCGCGGCCTGCGGGCTGGCCGGTGCCTACCTGACGCCCGTGGCGTGGGGTGGGTGGCTGGCGCTCGCGGCGGGTCTGGTCTCGGCGTGGCTGACGGCGCGCCTCCGGCGTCCGCTGGCGGCCGTCGCCTGCTTGGTCGGCTTGCTGGCGGGGCTGGTCGCGCTGGTGGTCGGCGGGGCGCTTCTGGGGTCGGTGCTGGTGCCGGGATTCTCGGCGGCGGTCGCCTTCGTGATCGCCTCTTGGATCGGCGCCCAGAGTTTCCGCCTGGTGGTGGAGCAACTGGAGCGGCGGCGGCTGCGCGACCAGTTCCGGCGCTTCGTTTCACGCGACGTCGCGGACCGGCTGGTGCGCGATCCTGACGAGTGGCGCCGCCTCGCCCAGGGCAACCGCCGGCGGGTGGTGGTGCTGTTTTCAGACGTGCGGGGTTTCACCTCCCGCTCCGAGCAGGACGATGCGGAGGAGGTGGTCAAGCAGCTCAACGAGTACCTCACGGCGATGGTCTCCGTCGTCTTCCGGCACGGCGGCACTCTGGACAAGTTCATCGGCGATGCGGTGATGGCGCACTGGGGAGCGCTGGGTGAGGGCGATGACGCGACCCATGCCCGCGCCGCGCTGGCGACCGCGCGGGAGATGCTGGGGACGCTCGGTGACCTGAACGGCAAGTGGACCGGGGAGGGCAGGACCCCGCTGAAGGTCGGCATCGGACTGCATCTCGGCGAGGTGATCGCGGGCGAACTGGGCTCCTCGGAACGAATCGAGTTCGGCGTGATCGGCGATGCGGTGAACCTCGCCTCGCGGCTGGAGGGGCTGACGAAGGTCTTCGCGGCCGACCTGATCTACTCGGCCGATGTGCGCGAGGCGGCGGCGGACGAATCGGGGATTCCGTTGGGCCAGGTCCGCGTGAAGGGCCGCGAGGGAGCGGCAGGCTTGTTCGCCGAGGGGAGCGCGGAGGCGATCCGGGCGGCGGCGGACCGGATGCCCCGCGGCGCGGACGGGGTGATCGTGATGGAGTCGAAGTAGCCGGCTCAGGGCGTCCACATCGCCCACGGGCACTCGCACCAGAGGAGGCCGGCCCATGCGACCTTGCAGAGGATGTGCAGCGCCTGGTCGGTGCGGAACGAGGTCCAACCCTCGCATTTCGCGAAGTCGATGCACCAGTGGAGGACGAACTCCAGGAAGCCGAGGATGACCGAACCGGTGATCAGCCACACCGCGCCGGCATGGATCAGCGAGTGGGCGCCGAGCGCGTGGACCCAGAGCCACTTCGGCGGGTTGCCGTTGTCGAAGAACGCGTTGAGCTGGGCGTGGCGGTTCTTGGCGGTGGAAAGGAACTCTCCCTGCAGCGAGAAGTCGGCCAGTGCGTGACCGATGAGCAGGGCGAAGAGAACCACGGCGGCTCCGGCCGGGCCGGAGGGCGGCTCGAGGGCGGCGAGAAGGGCGGGCATGGCTTTCAGGACCAGAAGCTCTGGAAGGCGGCCTCCGCCTCGCGGGTGGCGAGTTTCTCGTTCATCCGGCGCAGCCGCTTGCTCAGCTCGGACAGCATGCCGGTCAGCAGCTTCGCCGAGGCTGCCGGATAGGCGTCGGAGAACTGTTCGAGGTCGGCCCGGTTGGCCTTCCATACCTGGGTGAACTCCTTGGCGGTGACCGAGGCCGACGCCGCGGCCGGATCGAAGAGGTTCACCTCGCCCAGCGTTTCGCCGGCACCGATGCGGGCGACGAGCGTCCGCTTGTCCTTGGTGTCGGTGTGCACGTGCAGGACGCCGGAGATGATGAAGTAGAGCGAGTCCTGCTCGCCGCCCTCGCGGATGAGCGTCTGCTCGGGATGCACGGGAAGGAACTCGCCGTAGTCGCCCAGCAGGCGCCTGTCGTCCTCGTCGAGACCGGCCATGATGCCGGTGGCGGGAATTTCCGGACGGTCGAAGGAATCACTCATGTTGGGCGAAGTCTGCCGGCCGGCCCCGAAGTTCCAAGCGCGAAGTTGCGATCCGGCTTCCCGGCGCACTCCGCCACCAGGTCCTCCATTTCGGCCAGCCTGTTCTCGATCGCCTTCACCAGCGCGAACTGTGCCCGGCAGCGGTCGAGGTTCTGGCCGGGGCGGGACGTCTTGAAGTAGCGGTCGCCGTCGAGGTGGTCGGTGAGAAAGCGGGCGCCGCATTCGAGGGCGAGGAGCCTGCCGGAAAAGGCGAGCAGGTCGATCTCCGCCGGCACCAGGAAATCCGCCGTCCCGAGGTAGCCGCGGACGACGGCGGCGAAGCGGTCGAGGCGCAGGTCGATGGCCGTGGGATCGGCCTGATCCTCGCGGGTGGTCGGGCACATCGTCCGCACCATGTCGCCGAAGTCGTGGAGCGCCGAGCCGGGCATGGTGGTGTCGAGGTCGATCACGCAGACGCCCTCCATCGTCAGATCGTCGAGCAGGACGTTGTTGAGCTTGGTGTCGTTGTGCGTGACCCGCTCGGGAATCCCGCCCGCGGCGATGGCGTCGGTGATCCGGCCGGCCTCATGTTTCCGCGCGAGCGCGAAATCGATCTCCGCCGCCGCCTCCGCGCGCCGGGGGGAATCGCCGGCTGCCGCCTCCAGCGTATCGAGACGCCTCGGCGTGTGGTGGAAGTCGGGGATGGTCTCGTTGAGGCGCCCGCCGGGAAGATCGGCGGCGAGTTTCTGGAACTCGCCGAATGCCCGCGCCGCGGCCTCGGGCTGGCGCTCGTCCTCGACCTGATCGTAGCCTCGGGCGCGCTCGATGAAGGGGTAGGTGCGCCAGCAGTTGCCGTCGTCGTCGAAGGCGTAGGGCTTTCCGTCGAGCGCCGGGATCGTGGTCAGCGTGCGCCGACGGGCCTCCGGATGCCCCGCCTCGACCAGCCGCCGAAGCGCGTGCCGGGTCACCCGCTCGACATTCTCCATCAGGGCCACCGGATCGCTGAAGACCTCGTGGTTGATCCGCTGGTGGATGAAGCGGACCTCCCGGCCGGCGAGGTCGTAGCGTGCGAGGTAGGTGTCGTTGATGTGACCCGACCCATAGGGCGCCGCGCCGACGAAGTCCGCCCTCATGTCGAAGAGCCGGCTGACGCGCCCGAGGTCGTGCATGGCCGACCGATAGGTCCCGGGACGCGGCATCGACAGGAAAAAGGTGCGGTTGAATTGCATTGATTCCACGGCGTCAGCCGGGGAATTTGGTGCGTGTTTGCCGCGGGATTCCGGGATCTGGTCAAGCCGCAGTGGGTGCGGATCGTGGAGGAGCTGAAGCTTTCCGGCGGGCTCCCGGTGCCGGAACTCCAGCGTCGGCTCGGCGGCAGCTACATGGGCATCAAGGACCAGTGCGAGGCCCTGCGGAAACGCGGCTACCTCGAGACCTGGCGGGTGCCGCGGCAGAAGATCGGACGGCCGGAGATCATGTACCGGCTCACCGACAAGGCGAATCCCATCTTTCCCGTCGCGGGGGAGCTGTCGGTGCGGCTGCTCGACGCGGCCCGGCACCTGTTCGGCGACACCGCGCCGGAGCGGATGCTGCTGCATCATTTCCAGCAACTCCGCGACCGCTGGCAGCCGCGGCTCGCCAAGGCGAAGTCGATGGTCGAGAAGGCGACGCTCCTTTCCGCGCTTCGCGAAAAGGAAGGCTGCTTCGGACGCTGCAAGTACGATCCCCGGCAGGGCTTCCGGATCGAGGAATTCCACCATCCGTTGCAGGAGGTCTTCGACAGGTATCCCAACGCGATCCAGTTCGAGCTGCGGGTGATGGAGGAACTGCTCGGGTCGAAGGTCGTCCGCCGCGAGATCCCCGGCGGACGCGGCGGCCCGGCCCGGATCGACTACGAGGTCGCGACGCTCGGGGTGAAGGAGGAGTGATTGCGGAGAGACCGGCGAATGTTCCGTCGTGATCGCTCGACATCCGGGCCATGATCTTCACGAATGACGCCATGGAACTTTCGGTTCAACTGCTGACGCAGATTCGCGGCGAGGGCGCCTCGACCCTGTTGTTCGTTCCGTTGGCTCTCGGTTTGCTGGTGGGAGGGTTGGCGATGTTCATCTTCGTGCGCGGAGTCCGGCGGCGTGGGAACCCGATGGGTGGCGCGCGGTGGCGGATAGCAGTCCTTTGCGGTGTGGGTGGACTCGCCGCCGGCTATCTCCCGGTGCATTTCGCGATGAAGGCGAATCCCGCCTGGTTTGGCGGATCAGATCCCGTCGTTTCGGGCCAGGTCGAGTTGCAAACCGGTTCCTCCACGGTCGAGGTGGAGGGTCCGGTCGGGTCGGAAACCGGTCGTGACGAGAAGGATTCCGACCAGCAGGTGGATACGGAAGACGAGCGCCGGAAGCGTGAGTTGCGTGAGCTGCTCAGCACCGAGGAGGGCCGCGAGGAGCACCGGCGGCGCGTGCTCGAGAGCCGCAGGGAAGCGCTGGACGCGATCAGGAACCGGCGGGCGGAGCGGGAGGAGGCGCGGCTCGCGATGGAGGCCGAGCAGGCGGAGGACCGTCGCCACCTCGAGTCCCTGGACATGGAGGAACTGGAAAAGGTCATGGAGGAACGGCGGGCGGAATTGGACCGGGTGACCAAGGCGGTGAGCGAGCCGATCGAAGATCCGGAAGAGCAGGCCGCGATGTCCGAAAGATATTTCCGGGCGATCAGGGCTCACCAGGCGGTGATGATGGCGATCGTGGAAAAGCAACGGACGGATGCGGGCGAATCGAGGACGACCTCACCGGAGGGAGAGTGAATATCCTGAGCGTCCGATGCGTCGCATCCTCCGAACCCGCGTTTTTCCGATGAAGACCCTCGCGATCCTCCTGCCCGTCCTGTTTCTCGTCGCCTGCCAACGGCCCGCCGGACAGGCGGACCAGGCGCAGCGCGATGCCATCGAGGAGCTGAAGCAGATGCAGGAGGAGGCCGCGAAGGAGCGGCAGCGGATGGAGGAGGAGCAAGCCCGTCTGGAGAAGGAGAAAGAGGCGCTGGAGCAGAGGCTCGCGGAGGAACGGCAGCTCCGCGAACGGGTCGAGATGCAAGCACGCGAGCGGGAGGCAGCCGAGGCGATGGACGAGGCGCGCCGCCGCGAAGAGGAGACCGCCCGCCGGGAGGCGGAACTGCGGGAGCAACGGCGCCTGCTGGCCGAGCGTGAGGCCGAGGCGGCCCGGATCGAGCAGGAGCTGAGCGAGCGCGAGCTCGAACTGGCAGGACGGGAGGCGCTCGGGGAGTTGGACGAACCGGAGGAGTTCCAGGAACCGGTGGCGGACTTCGACCTCTTTTACGACGGGCTCGATGAGCACGGGCAATGGTTCGACAGCCCCGACTACGGCTACATCTATCAGCCGACGGTGGTGATCCGGGACCGCTCGTGGCGGCCGTATACCAGGGGGCGGTGGATCTGCACCGATCGAGGCTGGACCTGGATCTCGGACGAGCCTTTCGGCTGGGCCACGTATCACTACGGCCGCTGGGTCCTGCTGTCGGGGCGCGGCTGGTGCTGGGTGCCGGGAGGGGAATGGGCGCCGGCCTGGGTGGCGTGGCGTCACGGCGGCGGGCATGTCGGCTGGGCGCCGTTGCCGCCGGAAACGCTGGTCGGCCGCGGTCGTGCCTGGGGCGTGAGCGTGGAGGTGGATTTCGGCATTGCCGACGACTGGTTCTGCTTCGTCGCCGAGAGGCATTTCGCCGATCCGATCGCTCCCCACTGCCCGCCCGTCGGCCGCAATGCGGCCCTGCGCCGGGAGGCCCGCGGCTGCACCAACCTGCACTATCGCGGAGGACATGTGATCGTCGGTGGTCCGTCGTATGCGGAAGTGCGCCGCCACGTCGGTCGCGCCTGGCCGGTGTGCCGGATCGAGAACGAGCCGCTGGTCGGATTCGGCACCAGCGCGGCGCGGCGGACGCGTCCTGAAGGGGAACTTTGCCGCGTCTTCGCTCCGAACGTTTCCGCTGCCTGGAATCCCGGTCTGCGACCGGACAAGGTGAGGGGTCGGATCGACCGGGCCGAGGTGGTGCGGTCGGCACGGGGAATCTCGGCCGAGTGGGCGCGCCGCTATCAGGAAGAGAGGAGCCGCGAACGGCAGGCGGTCCGGACCTGGGCCACCCGTGCGAAGTCCGAGCGCGATGCGCGTCTCGCCTCCAACCGGGAGGAGGTGCGTGAGGCGATGGAACGTCGCGGGGGCGGCGGAAGCGCCGGCGGTGGCCGGTTGCCCGAGGGTCTGACGCCCACCACCGGCCGCGGCGAGGCGTTGGCCGAGATCCGTCGCCGGATGGAGGAAATGCAGAACCGCCGGAACTCGGAGAACACCCGCCGGCAAGACGACGGGTCCGGCGCTGGCCAAGGTGGTGGCACCGCGACCAGCCCGGGTCGCGGCAACGGCGGAGCGCAGGTTCCGGACGAACGCCGGGAACGTGAGCGTGCGGAAGCCGCCAGGATTGTCCGGGAGCAGCAGGAGGAGGCCTCGCGGCGCGAAGCCGCGGAGCAGCGTCGTCGAGCGGCCGAGGAGGCGGCTCGTGTCGCCAGGGAACGCCGGGACAGCGAGGCGCGGGGCCGGGCCTTGCGCGAAGCGGCCGAAGAGCAGGCGCGCCGTGCGCGTGAAGAGGCCGCCCGCCGTGCCGCGGACGAAGCGCGCCGGCAGCGGGAGGCGGAAACGGCCCGCCGCGCGGCCGAGGAACGGGCACGGCAGATCCAGCAGGCTCGGGAAGAAGCGGCGCGGCGCCAGGCCGAGGAGAGGGCGCGGCTGGCCCAGCAGGCCCGCGAGGAGGCCGCGCGCCGCCAGGCCGAGCAGGCCCGGCAGGCAGAGGAAGTCCGGCGCCAGCAGGACGAACGGCAACGCGAGGGGCGGGAGCGGCTCCGCGAGGCCGGTGAGCGCCTCCGCGAGCGGATCAAGGAGAACCGGAACCGCTAGTTTTCCGCCGGAAAGCTGAACCGTCGCAGAATGTCGCTCCGCACTTTGCGGGACGAGGTCATCAGGGGATGAAGCGGGCAACGGATCTCGACATTGTCCGCCCGCTCCCAGATCGAGCTTTCCGCCGGGACGATCACCGCATCGAAGGGGGTGCGGTAGGACACCACCGGCATCTCGCCGAGCCGGTCCTGGCCGCGCTCGAGTTCGGCGAGAAAGACGCTGCCGGGACGCATCTCGGCGGCACCCTGGCCGTAGTGCAGCTTCGCCATCTCCGTGCCGTGGTGAGGGGTGGAGATCGTGACCAGCGCGTCGCAGCGTCCGGCCCCGCCGAGATCCTGCAGATAGACCCGGCTCACCAGTCCGCCCATGCTGAATCCGATCAGGACGAAGCGCTGGTCCGGCGCGAAGGCGCGGTCGATCTCCTTGCGGAGTTGAAGCGCCAGGGTGCCGATGCCGTCGCGCCCGTCGGCCGGCTTGAGGCTCGGCACGAGACAGATGACGCCCCGCTTGTCGAGGTCCCGGCGCAAACTCCCGAAGCAGCGGCCTTCGCTCTGCCAGATACCATGCACCAGCACGGCATGGGTCACGGGCAGTGCGGATTCGCCACCGTGGAGCGGGGCGGTCAGGCAGAGCATCGAGAGCACGCGGCGGAGCATCGGGATTGGAGCGCTGGGCATTCTAACCGGGCGGCCATTGCAGCCGGCGACCGGCGAGCAGGTGGAGATGGAGGTGGGGCACCTCCTCGCCGCCGTCTGGACCGTTGTTGATGACCACGCGGTAGCCGCTTTCGTCGAAGCCCTGCTGGCGGGCGACCTCCGCCGACGCATAAAGGAGGTGGCCGAGCAGTTCGCGGTCGCTTTCACCGGCGGCGGTCAGGCGGGCGACGACGCGCTTCGGAACCAGCAGCAGATGGGTGGGCGCCTGCGGGGAAATGTCGCGAAAGCACAGGCAGTGCTCGTCCTGATAGATGATGTCCGCCGGGATCTCGCCGTCGCGGATCTTCTCGAAAATGGTCTTCTCGTCGGCCATGGAGTGGCGGAACATGACACGCCGCCCGGCAACCGGCAAGGGAGGCTATTCCGCCAGCCAGGAATCGGCCTCGACGCCGGAGGTGCCGAAGCGGAACTCGCGATGCTGTTGCATGAGGAAGGCGCGGATCTCCTCCAGCAGTTGCTCGCAGGCGTCGTTCCAGACCTCGCAGCGACGGAGGATCCGCACCGAGCCGCGCAGGCCGGTGAAGTAGAGTTGCTCGGCACCCTCGGATCTCAGGGCACCGATCTCGCTGCGGAGGCGTTCGAAGAAGGCGAGTTCGAAGCCGTCGCCCACATCGAGCGCGATCGCCTCGAGGGAGAGGGTCACCGGAGGGGCGAGCGGCTCGAGGTGGTCGGCGATGAGCCCGCAGCCGACCTTGCGCAGCATCCGGCGCATCCGTTCGTAGAGCGATGGCAGGGGGATGAGCTGCAGGCTGCAGCGCGTTTCGAGATATTCCTCGATGCCGAGACGGATCTCGTCGAGGAAGGGGAAGTTCTCGCTTTCCGCGGCGGCGGCGGCCCGGCGGAGCGCGTCGCCCAGCCAGCGGGTGTCGTAGTGGTGGACCTGGTGTCTGCCGACCTGGATGGCCGGACGGTTTCCGATCAGGGCGATCACGTCTTGGCGGATGGGGGCATGGGGTCGTGCGGGGGAGAGGGCGGGATCATTCCTTGAAGAGGCGGCGTTGCATCGGATCGCGGGCGGCGCGGCGCTCCAGCGCCTGGATCTCGCGGATGAATTCGCCCACGTCCTCGAACTGACGGTAGACCGAGACATAGCGGACGTAGGCGACCGGGTCGATCTGGTGGAGCTTGTCCATGACCTTGGCGCCGATGCTGGAGGAGGGGACCTCGGAAAGGTGGTCGCGGTGAAGCTCGGTGAGGATCTCATCGACGGCACGGTCGATGCGGTCCATCGACACCGGACGCTTCTCGCAGGCCTTGATCAGGCCGTTGCGCAGCTTCTCGCGGTTGATGGCCTCGCGGGCGCCGTCGCGCTTGATCACGCGCAGTTCGGTGCGCTCGATCTGCTCGTAGGTCGTGTAGCGGTAGCCGCAGGCCACGCACTCGCGACGGCGGCGGATGGTGGTGCCGTCCTTCGACATCCGGGAGTCGAGGACCTTGTCTTTGAAGGAGGCACATTGCACGCAGCGCATCGGATCGATTGCCGTGGAGCTACCTCAAGATGCTGTGTGGTTTAAAGAAAAAAGCGCCTTTATTTGGTATCACATGGCGGATGATGCGGAAACCCGAAAGGGAGTTTTTGCAATCCGGGGCCTGTCCCTCGACGGAACGCGAATTGATTTGAAACCAGGGAGGCAAGTCCAGCGGAAGTGTATGCATGGCTCACATTCTGCTGGTTCTTGCACCCGGAATGCAGTCACTCTCGTAACACCATGAAACATTCCCTGATCCCGTGGCTGTTGGTCTTCCCGCTGAGCTTCGCCCCGGCTGCGGAAGAGGTGGAGCCCGATTATGACATGGAGGCCCGCCGGCAATCGGTGGTGAACCTGTCGCGGCACATCGAGCAGCGCGAGGAGCGCCTCGGGCAACTTCGGGAGGAGGGCCGGCGCCTGGAGTCGAGAATCGAGAAGCAGGCCGACGATCTGGTGAAGATGCTGACCGAGATCAGGGACTCGCAGGAATCCAAGACACGGGTGGCGCAGATCAAGATGCGGGCGATCGAGGGGCTGCGCCGCTGGATCGAAACCTACCAGCGGCGGCGCTCCCGGATCCTTGAAGCGCTTCGGCAGCACGGAGGAGAACTGCCGAAGGAACAACTGGCGAGCGACATCGATGAATTCGACAAGCGGATCGAGAAGCGGGTTTCACAGATCATGCAACTGACCGAGTCGATGGGTGATCATCGGGACGTCGAGAAGTACGAGAGTGATGGCGGTCACTACTGGGACGGCTACTACTACGAAAGCCGTCGTATCAGCGAGGACTGGAAGCAGAACCGACGGCAGACCGTGATGGTCGACAAGACCCGTCGGGAACTGATCCAGGCTGTCGAGGATGCCGTCCGGCGTCTTGAGTCGCGCCGCGCGGGGATCGAGGAAAAGCTGAAGAACCGTCGGATTTCCGATTCGGAGCGCGGGATCCTCGCGGAGGAACTGGGTCGTGTCGATGGCGCGCTCGACCGGAGGCGGGCCGACGTCGAGGAACTGGCGAAGCCGAAGGAAGGCGCGGCGGGCGAGGAGGTCGGCCGCAACAAGGCTCATGATATCGAGCGTCTGCTGGAGGACGCGGGCGAGGACCTCTCGCAGGATTTCTTCCGCCTGCTCCGGATGTACGACGAGTTCGTCGAGGAGCGGAACCAGTTGTTCGCGCTCCGCGAGAATCTCGCGGCCCGCAAGAAGTGGCTGGACGAGCATGACAAGTAGGTCGCTTGCCAGATCATCATCCGGGTTGCTAGGAGGAGCCTCATGATCCGCATCGTCATCACGTCCGCCCTTGCCGTCCTCCTCGTGTCTTGTGCCAACAAGGTCGACATGCCGAGGGGGACCAGTGAAGGGCACCGCTCGGCCCGTTTGATCGAGCGCAATCCCCACTCGACGATCTCCGATCCCACCGAGCGCAAGGTCCACCAGATGATCCAGCGCTCGCTTGAGCGACAGTTCGAGGCGAAGGGGCTGGGCTGGGGGAAGGGTGATGCGGATTTGGTCGTCGCCTACATGGTCATCTATCAGGAGCCGGCCATGACCGCGAGTTTCGACGACTACTTCGGCTACGGCCGTGACGGAATGCAGATTTCCGAAAGGGCCCACGACGTGGGCGTGCTCGAGAGCAAGCGCCCGGACTACTTCAACAGCGCTGCGATCGTGGTGGATGTGATCGATGCGCGCACCAACGAACTGATCTACCGGAACTACGCCCAGGGGGATGTCGTGCGGGGCGTGTCCGATGCGCAGCGCTCCAGCCGGATCGATGGCGCCGTCGCCCAGGCCCTCAGTGAGTTCTTCGGGGGCTGACGATCGTCCGCGCCGTGCTCAGCGCCGGCACTTCGCGAGGAGCGACTCGAGGAAGCGGGTGATCTGGAGCAGCGCGGCGGCGTACTCGTTGTCCGGAAGGTCCGAAAGATCCTCGCGGCACCGGTCGAGCATCCCGATGGCCGTGTCGACCGCCGACTCGATGGCGCCCTCGTATTCGGCGATGCCGACGAGCACGCTGAGGTCGAGAGGCTCCTGCTCGATGATCCGCTTGTTGAGCTTGGTCCGCTGGCTTTCCGAGGCGGAGTCGAGGAGGTTGAGGATCGGGAGGGTCAGCTTGCCTTTCTCCAGGTCGGTGCGGAGCGTCTTGCCGACATTGTCCTCGCTGCCGACGATGTCGAGGCAGTCGTCGTAGATCTGATAGACCGTGCCGAGGCGGAGGCCGAAATCGTAGAGCTTCTTTTCCGTGGACTCGTCGGCGCCGGAAAGCGCGGCGGAGATGCCGGTGGCGGCCGCGAAGAGCGCGCCCGTCTTCATCTCGATGATGCGGAAGTAGTCGGCCTTGGTCAGGCCGAGGTCGAAGCGGCGCTGGGTCTGGACGATCTCGCCCTCGCAGACTTCGCGCGACGCGCGGCCGACCTTGCGGCAGATCGAGATGTCGTCGAACTCGGTGGCCAGCGCCAGCGCGTGGGAAAAGAGCGCGTCGCCGAGCAGCACGGAAAGGCCGTTTCCCCACTTGGCGTTGGCCGTGGGAACCATCCGGCGGGTGACGGCGCCGTCGATGATGTCGTCATGAACGAGCGTGGCCATGTGGATGAGTTCCAGCACGACGCCGATCTTGCGGTGGTCGGCACCGACCTCGCCGAGCGCGCCGCCGACCAGGACGGAGAGGGCCGGCCGGATCCTCTTCCCGGAGGTGTTGCAGACGTAGCTGACGTAGGGCTCGACAGCCGGGTCGAACGCCCGGACCTGCTCGCGGATCGAGGTCTCCACCAGTTCGAGGTGCGGACGTACGAGGTCGAAAGGGAAGCGGTCGCTGGTGGTGAGGAAAGAGGTCGTTTTCGCCATGATCGCGGGGCACCGGAACCTGTCATACCCCGGCCCCAGCCGCAACTCCCGACTGTTGGGCCGATGGAGGGGGACGCAGGGGGGAGAATCCGGCGTTCCGCAATTCGCCACGAATTGGAATTGCCGGTGCGGCGAGCGGCTTCGTAGGGTCGGGACAGTCATGAAATCGTCCCACGCCAAGGTCCTGCTGCTTTCGTTCCCGCTGTTCTTCCTCGCCGCCTGCGACGACAAGGCGCCCCCGCCCGAGCAGGCAGCCGGTGGCGGAGGCACGGGCGAGGCCGCCGAACCGGCGGCGCCCGCGGAGCCGATGCTCTCCCCCGAGGAGCGTGCGGCGATGCTCGGGTTTGCCGGCAAGATCTCGCCGGACGCCGATCTGTTCATGGCGATCTACGACGGGTCGGGCATGGTGAGGAACCTCGCCGACCTGGATGCCTGGGGCTACATCCGCGACCTGGTGAAGCAGGAGCAGGGTGTCGATCCGCAGGAGCAGATCGCGCAGGGGGCGGCCCAGGCGGAGGCGTTCCTCGGAACCGAGATGTTCATCGCCCTTGGCGCGGGGACCGCGGATCAGCTTGGGGCGGCGAACGAGGTGACGGCCCGCATGAACTATCACCAGTTCCGGATGATGGCCCGCGCCTTCGCCGAAGGAGCGGCCTCCGGCGAGATCGAGTCGGGGGTCGAGTCGATGGATGATGATGCGTGGTTGAAGGAGTTCTTCCAGGACATGGGCGAATTCATGCCGCTGATCGAGTCGGCGGAGATTCCCCCGGTGCTGGCCGGACTGCGGATCAAGGACGCCGACCAGATGGGCGGGGCGGAGCAGCAGTTGCGCGACCTGCTGGGCATGGCTTCCGAGGGGGCGGAGCCGGTCGAGTTCACGAAGGGACCGGCAACCTTTTCCGGGAATCTCTACAAGAGCGAGCTGCTGACCAGCGAGATGGAGAAGGATCGCGAGGAAATGGATGCGCTGCTCGGTGAAGAGTACACCGACCGCCTCATCGCCTCGCTGCGCGGCAAACAGCTCGTGGCCTGCGTCGGAAGACTGGATGACTATCTGCTCGTCTATTTCGGAGGTTCGACGGACGGCTGCCCGCTGGCCGACGACCTCAGCGGTTCGCTTGCCGCCGACCCGGGGGTGGCGTTCATCGACGGCTTCAAGGACAAGCCGGTTCATGGATTCGTCTACGGCTCGAAGACGCTCATGTCCAAGGCCGTCAGCACCGGGCTCAAGCAGATCGCGGACGGCTGCCGCGACGGGATCCAGGGCGTCGAGGGCTTCGGAG
The DNA here is from genome assembly GCA_937957985.1 of uncultured Verrucomicrobiae bacterium. Classification (GTDB taxonomy): domain Bacteria; phylum Verrucomicrobiota; class Verrucomicrobiia; order Verrucomicrobiales; family Akkermansiaceae; genus Haloferula. The sequence goes on along the minus strand of CALGOH010000217.1, from coordinate 20,560 downwards.
ACACCCGCGAACTGGTGGCCTTGCTCAACCTCGTCGGCGAGCGCGAACAGGCGCTGCTCGATCTCTACGAGGCGGACACCGTCGGGGCGGTGATCAGCATCGACCAGGGGGCGACCTTCGACCTTTTCGGTGGTGGTCAAAGCGGCGCCATCGATTTCGAGAGCCCCCACAAGCTCGAGTCGCTCGGGTCCGGCGAGGACGTCCTGTTCTTCGCCAACTGGACGAGCGATCCGGTCTATGAGGAGCGGGCGTCCGAACTGGTCGAACTGTTGTTCGAGATCGTCTACGCCACGGCGGGACACCTTTCGAAGCTGGAGGTCGAAAGTGAAGAGCTTGCCCAGCTCAAGGGCGGCTATGAGTTGTTCGACGGCATGTTCCGCGAGGATCTGCTGAAGCTGTGGAGCGGACTCGGGGCGATGGAGGACGGGCTCGGCAGCGAGGGTGCGGTGATCATCGATTTCGGCGCGGAGTTTCCGCCGCTGCCCGGCGTCCCGGCGGGGGTGGTCGAGGAAGGGCGCTTTCCGCGACTCTCCTACGTCGCCCCGGTCGAGGAGCGCGCCAAGCTCCAGGAGTCCTGGAAGATGATCGAGGAATCGGTGGCGGCGATGCTGAAGACCGCCAACGAGATGGGCGACCTGGACCTTCACATGCTCAAGCCGACCAATTCACAGAAGGACGACATCGTGACCTGGTATTTCGATGCGCTGGCCTTCTCCGACGACGTGAAGCCATCGGTGACGGTGACCGACGACTGGTTCGTCGCATCGAGCTCGAAGACGCAGGCTCTCGACCTGGTCGCGGCGGCGGGCGAGGGTGCCGAGGGGCGCTCCGGCCTCTGGGCGAAGGTCGATCTCACGGTGCTGCGCGAGTATCTCGAAGAGTCGCTGAAGCTGGTCGAGAAGAACGGCGAGGAGATCGTGGGCGAGGGTCCGAAACTCGATGAGCTTCGCGAGAACCTGCCCAAGGCCATGAAGGGACTTGCTTCGCTCGAGCAGATCCAGGCTGTGACGGTGCACGAGCGGATGGAAGGGGGCATGCGCCGGGCGACGCTTCACTTCCACGTCCAGTGATGCGGCGGCGGGTTTCGCTCGCGACCGGGTTCCGGATGTGCTGGACTCCTGTTCGCTTGAAATGAGCGACACCCGACACCCATCCCTCTACACCACCGAGCCGCCTCCGGAGTCGGTGGTGCACCAGCTCGATGGCTACATCGCCCGCCAGCGGAAGGTGGACACCATCCAGGCGCTGGTCGTCGCGGTGATCGTCGTGCTGCTGCTGGCGGCGGTGCTTTGGCTGATCGCGATCCTGCCGAACTTCCGGCCGACCGAGACCATCGTGACGTATGCGCCTCCGCCGGAGGAGGAAGAGAATCCGGTCGACCGGCCCGATCTGGCGGTCGGCATGAAGCCCAAGCCGGCGAGTTCGAGTTCGTCGATGGCGAAGGTGATCGCGGCCTCGGTCGAGGCCCCGGTGGCGGTGCCGATACCGGACGTGGTCGAACCGCTCACGCCCTTCGGAGTGGACGATGACTTCACGGCCGGTTTCGGCGCGGGTGACGGCGACGGCGACGGAGGCGGCGGGTCGTCGTTCTTCGGAACGCCGCGGAAGGGGCGCCGGGTGGTCTACGTGGTGGACTACTCGGAGTCGATGCTCTCCGACACGGATGGCGGAGGAACCCGGATGGACGCCCTGAAGAAGGAGCTGAGCCGCTCGATCAACGCGCTCAAGGACGGCATGAACTTCAACGTGATCTTCTTCGCCCAGAGTGCGTGGACCATTGCGACCGAAGGCCCGGACGAGGCGAACAAGGGCTGGAACGGGCTCAACGAGGTGCCGCCGGTGCCCTGGCACATGGCGACCGCGCGGACCAAGCAGGCCTTCACCGAGCGCATCCACAGCATGGGGGTCGGCAACGGCACGGTCTGGTACTCTCCGCTCAAGATGGCGCTCTCGATGCGGCCCTCGCCGGACATCGTCTATCTGCTCTCCGACGGCGAACCGTCGGACCTCAGCTACACGCTCAACCGGGTTGACGAAATGAACCCGACGGGTGTGCCGATCGACACCTTTGCCATGGAGGCCCCGGGATCCCCGGCCCAGGCGATGCTCGACATGGCGCGGGAGACCGGAGGTCGCTTCACCATGATCTACAAGGGCCGCGCCTACAGCGGGATGGGGGCGGAGAAATACACCGACGAGAACGAGTTCGATTGATCCGAGGCAGCCGCCTCACCACGCCTTGACCACGATGACCTCCTTCATCGGGTAGTGCTTGCGGTTGAGGGTGTGGATCTGGCCGCCACGGGTCAGGGCGGTGGCGGCGAGTATGGCGTCGTTGGGATCGATTGCATGGCTGGGATGCCATTTCCGGAACAATCGACTGGCCTCGTCGATGATCGCTTGATCGACTGTGGCGGTGCGGATCCTCGAAAGCAGCATCATGGTCCGCTCCTCCTCGTCGGGCCGCATGAAGAACAGAACCTCCGCACGCTGCATGGCGCCGGTCCACAACTCGATGTCGGGATCGTCGGCCAGTTTTCCCAGATAATTCGCGGCCCTGCGCTCCCCGCGCAGGTGCCAGATCAGGACGTCGGCATCGATCAACGCCCTCACCGGCGGCGCCTCTCGAAGGATTCCCGGAAGGCCGCGCGGGCTGCATCGACCGTTTCCCGCGCGCTTTCGTCACGGTTCCAGGCCCCGAAAGACTGGTCGAGAAACGAGGCCGAATCGCCCTCTCCGAGCGTTGACTCCAGCAGGTTGACGGCCTCCTCGATGACCTGCTTCTTGCTGGTGTGCAGGCGTCGCGCCAGGCCGCTGATGCGTTGCACCACGGATTCGTCGAGTCGTGCTGAAAACACCTTGTCCATCCGCGCAATCCTTACGTAAGATGTGATACGTTTACAATTGTGACCTGTCAATCCCGTGGGGAAGGGAAGGAATCTCACGCGGGATGGATTTCCGCCAGTGCCTCGCGGCCTTCGACGAGGAATTCGGCGACCACCTCCCGAAGTTCTGCTGCCGGCACGTCCTCGATTTCCCGCAGCACTTCGGCCGGTTCGCGGATTTCGCCGTGGTGCAGGAGCGACTCGCCGGCCCACGCGGCGTGGGCGGCGGTGGTTTCGAGTCCGGCCCTCATCTGGGATGCGTGGAGGCGCTTCGCGCGGCGCAGTTCGTCGTCGGACGGACCGGCCTCGGAGAGTTGGCGGAGTTCCCTGCGAATGCTTTCGAGAGCCTCGTCGCGGGCACCGGGTTCGAGTCCGGCATGGATCTCCAGCGCCCCGGTGTCGTCGAGCAGGACGACGTCGGAAGCGATGTGGTAGCACAGTCCACGCTCCTCGCGCAGCGACTGGAACAGGCGCGAGCTGGCGCCTTCGCCGAGGATGGTGGAGAGCAGGCGGATCGCGTGGCGGCGGGGATCGCGGCGGCCGAAACAGCGGAACCCGAGGGCGAGCTGAACCTGGGCGGTCTCGCGCGGTTCGCGCAGATGGCGGGGGCCGTCGAGGGGATCGGCGTAGGATTGTCCGGGAGCGTTTCCGCCGAGCTCCGGCAGCAGGGGATCGAGAAGGCGGACGATCTCCTCCGGCCCGTGTGGCCCGGCCACGGCAATCACCAGTTCCGGGTGGTGATGGTGGGCGTTCGAAAATCCGACCAGGTCGTCCCGCCGGATGCGTCCGATGCTGTCGAGTGTGCCCGAGATCGGGTCGCCGAGGGGATGGGGTGACCACAGCGCGGCCGACATCAGGTCGCCGATGTGGTCGGCCGGGCTTTCGTGATACATCACGATCTCCTCTGCGATCACTCCGTGCTCGAGCCGGATCTCGTCATCCGGAAACTGCGAGTGCCAGACGATGTCGGCGAGGATCTCGGCCAGTGGCGCGAGCGAACCGGCATCTCCCCGCGCTTCGTAGACGGTCTGGTCCTCGGAGGTGAAGGCATTGAGCGAGGCGCCGAGGTCCTCGGTCTCGAAGCTGATCCGGCGGGCGTCGCGCTTCCCGGTGCCCTTGAAGATCATGTGCTCGACGAAGTGGGCCAGCCCCGCCTTGCCCGCCGGGTCGTCGCGCCCGCCGGCCGGGACGTGGACGGAGAGGCTCAGGCACTCGCTCCGGGGCAGGGTGGCGACGGCGATCCGGTAGCCGGCCGAACTACGATGAATGTGGTAGCTGGCGCGCATCAGCGAAGCAGGGCGAGGGCGAGATCGAGGTCGGCGGGGACGGTGATCTTGGGGTTGGGTCGCGAGGAGGGGACGATGCGGACCGGCTCGCCGCTGAACTCCATTGCCGACACCTCGTCGGTCACATGTCCGCCCTGTTCCATCACCAACTCGTAGGCCCGCATCAGGAGATCGGTTTGGAACACCTGGGGGGTTTCGGTGAACCACAGCCCCTCGCGGTCGATGCTTCCGGTGACGATCCCGGAGCCGTCGGCGCGCTTGAGTGTCTCGGTGGCGGGCCGGGCGAGGGAGGCGGCGCCGTGCTTGGCGGCGACGGCGACCGCGGATGAAACGTCGCCGGGATCGACCAGTGGACGCGCGCCGTCGTGAACGGCGACCAGTTCGTCTCCCTCGTCGAGGATCTTCAGACCTGCGAGCACCGAGTCCTGCCTTTCGATGCCGCCATCCACCCGGACGATCGGTTTCGGGAAATCTCCTCCGAGGAGGGATTTGAAGCGTTCCTCGCCGCAGACCACCACCACGCGATGGATTTCCGGCACCATCATCAGCCGCTCGACGCTCCGACGCAGCACCGGGATGCCGTCGAGTGGCGCGGCGAGCTTGTCGAAGCCCATCCGCCGGGAGTTTCCGGCGGCGACGATGACGGCGGCGCAGTGCATCAGGACAGGCGCTTGGCCACCTCCTGCGAGAGGGTGCGTCCGTCGGCGCGTCCGGCGGCGCGGTCCTGGAGAAGCTTCATCACCTTGCCCATGTCGGCCTTGCCGGTGGCTCCGGTTTCGGAAATGGCGTCGTCGACGAGCTGGCTGATCTCCTCCGGCGAAAGCGGCGCGGGCAGGTAGGCTTCGAGGATCGCGATCTCGGATTCCTCCCTGGCGGCGAGTTCGTCGCGCCCGGCATCATGGAACTGCGTCGCGGAGTCCTGGCGCTGCTTGACCTGCTTGCGCACGACCGCCATCGCCTCCGCGTCGTCGAGTTCGGTGCCGAGCCCGCCCTTTTCGATGGCGGCGTTGGTGAGGGCGGTCTTGAGCGCGCGGATGACGGCAAGCCGCTCGCTGTCCCTGGCCTTCATCGCGGCCTTGAGGTCGTCCTGGATCCGGGTGGTGAGCGAGCTCATGGCGGTTTCCTTAGCCCCCGCGCGGCGTCGGGGAAAGGGGAAATGCGGAGCCGGTTCGTGCTTGGCGGCGGTCGATTGCGGGTCCATGGGGGGGCATGCCGGCACGGACCACGGGAGCGCGCGTTTTCCTCAGCCTCATCGGGCTGATGCTTGCCTTCGTGGGCGGGATCTTCAGTTGGCTGATGTGGCGGAGTTTCGACCGGGCCCGTGAGATCGACCAATGGCCCGTGGTCCCCTGCGCGATCCTCGAGTCGGAGGTCGAGTCGCGACGCGACGATCCGGAGTGGCCGGAGGAGATGCCGCAGGAGTACCGCTTCCGCGTCCTCTATCAGTATGACTTCGGGGAAGAGACCTACGAATCCGGGCGGCTTTCGCTGCGGGGGGCCTCGTGGAGCGGGCGGCCGGACAAGGCGGAGGCGCTGGTCGGGCGCTTCCCGCGCGGCAGCGTGGCCGAGTGCCGGGTGAATCCCGACGCTCCCTCCGAAGCGGTGCTCGAGGGCGAATCGCGGGCACCGGGCTACTCGCTGTGGTTCCCGCTGCTGTTCCTGGTCGGCGGACTCGGTGTCGCTGTCGGGGCGTGGCGGCGGAGTGGCTCCTTGGAGGGGCCATGATGGTCGGACTGGCGATCACCGGATCGCCCGGGCTGCCGAGCGGCTGGGAAGCCGCTCACCCGGCCATCATGGCGCTTGGAAAGCGCCACTCCATCAATCCTGCCGCGTCAGTTCGACGAACACGTCCTCCAGCGAGGCGACATGCCGGTGAAGGTCGCGCAGGGGCCACCCATTGCGCGCGATGAGGTCGTGGATTCGCTCGCGGGCATCGGTGCCAGAGTCGACCAGCACCTCGAAGCTCTTCCAGCGATCATCGTCGTCGGCCGGAGCGCCGGCGGTCACCCGCTTCACGTGATCCAGTTTCGAGAGGGCCTCGCAGACCTTGTCCGGGTCGGCGTCGACCTCGACGACGACCCTCCCCGCCGCACGCATGTTTTCCACCAGCGCCCGCGGCGTGTCCTCGGCCCGGATGCGGCCGGAGTCGATGATGATCACGCGCCCGCAGGTCATTTCCACCTCGCTGAGGATGTGGGTGGAAAGGAGGATCGTGTGCTTCTCGCCGAGCCGCTTGATCAGCTCGCGGATCTGCCGGATCTGGTTCGGATCGAGCCCGTTGGTCGGCTCGTCGAGAATGAGCAGGTCGGGCGAATGGATCAGCGCGTCGGCCAGGCCCACGCGCTGGCGGTAGCCCTTCGAGAGCACCTTGATCATCTTGCGGCGCACCGACTCGAGGCCGCAGGTCTCGACCACGTCGTTGACCCGCGTGCGCGCCTCGCGGTTCGGCAGGCCCTTCAGGCGGGCGCGGAACTTGAGGTATTCGCGGACGCGCATGTCGTCGTAGAGCGGAACGTTCTCGGGCATGTAGCCGATGCGGCGCCGGGCCTCGATCGACTGGCGGAACACATCGAAGCCGGCGATCCGGACGCTGCCCGAGGTCGGCGGAAGGTAGCCGGTGAGCATCCGCATGGTGGTGGTCTTGCCGGCGCCATTCGGCCCGAGGAAGCCGACGATCTCGCCGCGGCCGACTTTGAAGGAAACATCGCGGACGACGGTCTGCCGGGCGAATCGTTTCGTGAGGTCGCGGACTTCGATCATGCGGGCGGGAAATCGTGCAATTCAGTGGGTTTTGGCCCCCTGTGCGGTTGACGTCACCGGAGACGGCCCTTACCTAAGCGCTGCGCCGCCCGGGCCAAGCCGGAAATTTTCTTTCGGGTGCGCAAATCTTCGCCACCGCTGAGTCAATGAAATCGTCGGTCTCCGCCCGCCTCAACGCGGAAATTCTCGAGGAAAAATACGCCCTCTGGAGCGAGGACCCCCAGTCCGTCGAGCCGACCTGGGCGGCGTTTTTCGAGGGCTTCGAACTCGGCACCGCCCAACCCAGGGCGAAGGGTGGCCCGGCGCCGGTCGGCACCGCCGCTCCCGCCGGAGACCTCGCCTTCTACGGCAAGGTGGTGAGCCTGGTGTACAACTACCGGACGCTCGGCCACACCCAGGCCGACATCAATCCGATCGGCCGGCCGGAGCGAAACCCCCGCCTGCGCCTCGAGCAGTTCGGCATCACCGAGGAGGACCTCGAGCGCGAGGCCTCGAACCCGTTCTTCCGCAACGGCGAGAAGATGAAGCTGCGCGAAATGGTCGCGGCGATGGAGGAAACCTACTCGGGCGCGATCGGCTTCGAGTTCATGCACATCCACAACACGACCGTCCGCCACTGGGTGCGCGAGCGGATCGAGACGCGGGTGCGGCGCGAAGCGGATTCAAAGGAGCGCAAGAAGGACGCGCTGCGCTGGCTGCTCGAGTCCGAGGCCTTCGAGAGTTTCCTCGGCCGCAAGTTCCTCGGGGAGAAGCGATTTTCGCTGGAAGGCGGCGAGGGGGCGATGGTGGTGCTCAACGCGATCCTCCGCGCCTGCCCGTCGTCGGACGTGCTGGAGATTGAGATGGGCATGGCCCACCGCGGGCGCCTCAACGTGCTGGCGAACTTCGTCGCCAAGTCGCTGCCGACCATCCTCTACGAGTTCACGCCGAACTACGTGCCCGACCTCGTCGCCGGCGACGGCGACGTGAAGTACCACCTCGGCTACGAAAGCGTGCGCCAGCTTCCCGACGGCGAGGTGCGCGTGAGTCTCGCCGCCAACCCGAGCCACCTCGAGGCGGTCAACGCGGTGGTCGAAGGCAAGGCCCGGGCCCGCCAGCGGCAGATCGGCGACGACGGCGAGCAGACCGACCGCAAGCGCGTGCTGCCGATCCTCATCCACGGTGACGCGGCCTTCGCCGGACAGGGGTCGGTGGCGGAAGTGCTGAACCTTTCGCAGCTTCCCGGCTACCGCACCGGCGGTACGATCCACCTCATCATCAACAACCAGATCGGCTTCACCACGATGCCGGCCGACGCCCGCTCGTCGTCCTACGCGACCGACGTCGCCAAGATGATCGAGGCGCCGATCCTCCACGTGAATGGCGAGGAGCCGATGGAACTCTACTGGGCCGGATTGTTCGCGCTCGAGTTCCGCCAGCGCTTCGGCCGCGACGTGGTGATCGACATGTACTGCTATCGCCGGCAGGGCCACAACGAGACCGACCAGGCCGCCTTCACCCAGCCCCACATCTACCGCCAGATCCAGTCGCGCGCCAATGTCGGCGACCTCTACAAGCAGCGGCTCATCGAGGAAGGCTCGATCTCCGAGGAGGACGCCGAAGGCCTGGTTGGCGAGATCAACGAGCGGCTGGAAGAAGGGCACCGCCAGATGCAGGAGATGGCCGAGAAGGGGGACCGCACCGTGTTCTCCGGTTCCACCGCCGTGGCGCAGGAGGAATACACCCACGCGCCGGTTCCGACCGGCATTTCGCGTTCGGTCGTGGAGCACGTCGGCAAGGTGCTGACCACCGTCCCCGACGGATTCCACCTTCACCCGACCCTCGCCAAGCGCTTCGTGCCCCGCCGCATCGAGGCGCTTGAGAACGGCGGACCGATCGACTGGGCCTTCGCCGAGTCGCTCGCCTGGGGTGCGCTCCTGATGGAGGGCAACCAGGTCCGCCTCTCCGGTCAGGACTGCCGCCGCGGCACCTTCTCCCAGCGCCACGCCGTGTTCTACGATTCGGAGAGCCGGGAACGCTACATTCCGCTCCAGCACCTGAGCGAGGACCAGGCCAAGTTCTGCGTCTACAACTCGCTGCTCTCGGAAATGGCGGTGCTCGGCTTCGACTACGGCTATTCTCTCGGCGCGCCGAACATGCTGACGATGTGGGAGGCGCAGTTCGGCGACTTCTCCAACGGCGCGCAGGTCATCATCGACCAGTTCATTTCCTCGGCCGAGTCGAAGTGGCAGACGCCGTCGGACATCGTCCTGCTCCTGCCCCACGGCTACGAGGGCATGGGTCCGGAACACTCCAGCGCGCGCCTGGAACGCTTCCTGCAACTCTGCGCCGAGAAGAACATGATCGTCGGCAACTTCACCACACCCGCGCAGTATTTCCACGCTCTGCGAAGGCAGAAGAAGCGCCCCTTCCGCAAGCCGATGGTGCTGATGACGCCGAAGAGCCTCCTGACACGGACCGAGGCGGTGTCGAAGATCGACGAACTCCTCGAGGGATCCTGTTTCCAGGAGATCCTGCCGGATCCGATGTCCTTCGACGACCCCTCGGTGGTGAACCGCATCGTCTTCTGCACCGGCAAGGTCTTCTACGACCTCCAGGCCTACCGGCAGGAGAACGATATCCACAACACCGCGATCCTCCGCGTCGAGCAGCTCTATCCGTTCCACGACGAGATGGTCGCCGCGCTGGTGTCGCAGTTCCCCAACGCCTCAAAGTTCGTCTGGTGCCAGGAGGAGCCGCTCAACATGGGCGCCTGGTCATACATCTTCCCGCGGCTCGAGAAGGTCGTCGACCGCCGGGTCCGCTACGCCGGCCGCGGCCGCGCCTCGAGCCCCGCCGCCGGGTCGAAGGCGATGCACTACCGCGAGCAGAAATCGCTCATCCAGCAGGCCTTCTCGGTCTGAACCCTTTTCTCCATGGCTACCGAAGTCAAAGTCCCCGCCGCCGGCGAATCGATCACCAGCGCCAACGTCGCCACCTGGCACAAGAAGGATGGAGAGTCCGTCGCCAAAGGCGACGTGCTCGTCACCCTCGAAACCGACAAGGTCTCGAACGAACTCACCGCCGAGGTCGCGGGCGTGTTGAAGATCGTGGTCGAGGAGGGCGAGGAGGTCGCGATCGGCACGGTCATCGCCGAGATCGATGAGAGCGCCGCTGGAGAGACCCCGGCGAAGGAAGAGGAGCCGCCTGCTTCCGAAGGGGATGACGCTTCGAAGGAACCCGCGCCGAAGGCCGGGTCGGCTCCGTCCGCGGAGGAAGGCAAGCTCATCGACGTCAAGGTGCCCGCCGCGGGTGAGTCGATCACCACCGCCAACGTCGCCGCTTGGCGCAAGAAGGATGGCGACTCGGTGACGAAGGGGGAGGTGCTCGTGACGCTCGAGACCGACAAGGTCTCCACCGAACTCGAGGCCGACGAATCCGGCCGGCTCGAGATCGTGGTGCCGGAGGGTGAGGAGGTCTCCATCGGAACCGTGATCGCGCGCATCACGGTCGGGGCCGCACCGGCCACGTCCGAACCGAAGAAGGAGAAGCCGAAATCGTCCGACTCCGGATCGAAGCCCGCTCCGGCGAAGAAACAGGCTGCCGAGCCAGAAGCACCCGCGGCACAGGCGAAACCGGACTTCAAGATCGTCGATGCCCCGGTCGAGCGGCCCGACACCACCCCCGTCGAGGAAGGCCGGGTGACCCGCCGCAAGATGAGCATGTTGCGACGAAAGATCGCGACCCATCTTGTTAACGCCCAACAGACGGCTGCGATTCTTACGACATTCAATGAGGCGGACATGTCGGCCGTGATGAAGCTCCGGAAGGACGTTCAGGAGGATTTCATCGCCAAGCATGGCGTGAAGCTCGGCTTCATGTCGTTCTTTGTGAAGGCGGTGGTCCAGGCCTTGAAGGACGTGCCCCAGGTCAACGGCATGATCGACGGCAACGAGATCATCGAGAACCACTTCTACGACATCGGCGTGGCGATCGGCACCGAGAAGGGGCTGGTGGTGCCGGTGCTTCGCGACTGCGACCGGAAAGGCTTCGCCGAGATCGAGCAGGACATCATCGACTACGCCGGTCGCGCCCGCGACGGGAAGATCCAGATCGAGGATCTGCAGGGCGGCGTCTTCACCATCTCCAACGGCGGCACCTACGGCTCGCTGCTCAGCACGCCGATCCTCAACCCGCCGCAGTCCGGGATCCTCGGCATGCACACCATCCAGCAGCGGCCGGTGGCGATCGACGGCAAGGTCGAGATCCGGCCGATGATGTATCTGGCGCTGAGCTACGACCACCGCCTGGTCGACGGCAAGGAGGCGGTGACCTTCCTGATCCGGATCAAGGACTGCATCGAGAACCCGACGCGCCTGATGCTCGAGATGTGATCGCACCCGCCGTGCGCTACCACGGCAAAAACCGCCGCGGCACGAAGAGCAGCACGGTGAGGCCGATGCCGAGGGTCCAGAACAGCGGACCGCTGGGGAAGAAGTAGGGATAGATCCCGATGCCCACGCCGACGATGGCGGCAAACCACTCCTGCTTGAGCTTGGCGTAGCCGATCGCGATCATCGAAACGCCGCCGAAGAAGATCCAGCCAAGCACCGTGGCCGTCGCCGGCATCGCCAGAGCGAGAAGATTCATGGCGGTCGGATAGCACACGCCGAACCGTTTGGCGATCCGAGAAATCAAGCGACCCGTAGTTCGCCGGCAGCCGGGGCCGGCCCGTTCCTTCGGTGTGGAACTTGGAACTTCTCACTTGGAACTTCGGGGCGCAGCCTCGCCGCGTGAGCTGCCGCTTCCGTCCGTGCATCGACCTTCACCAGGGAAAGGTGAAGCAGATCGTCGGCGGGACGCTGCGCGACGACGGCCCGGGGCCGACCGAGAACTTCGTTTCGGACCGCGGGCCGGGTGAGTTCGCGGCGATGTTCCGAGGCGACGGCCTCGCCGGCGGGCACGTGATCAAGCTCGGCCCGGGCAATGACGAGGCCGCCCGCGAGGCGCTCGCCGCCTGGCCCGGCGGCATGCAGGTCGGTGGCGGCATCACCGCTGCCAATGCGATCGAGTGGTTGGAAGCGGGGGCGTCGCACGTCATCGTCACCTCGTGGTTGTTCGAGGACGGCGTGAGGCTTTCCGAGCAGCGGGTCCGCGAACTGGCGGATCGCGTTTCCGCCAACCGGGTGGTGATCGATCTTTCCTGTCGGAGAAACGGTGACGGCTGGGTGGTGGCGACCAACCGCTGGCAGACGCTTACCGACCTCGGGATTTCGCCGGCAACCCTCGACCGGCTCGCGCCGTTCTGTGACGAGTTCCTGGTCCACGCCGCCGACGTCGAGGGGCTTTGCGGAGGGATCGACGAAGGTCTGGTCGAGCTGCTCGGCGAATGGGCCGGCCGGCCGGTCACTTATGCCGGTGGTGTCGCGTCGATGAACGATCTCGAAACCATCGACCGACTCGGCCAGGGCAGGGTGGACGTCACCGTCGGCTCGGCGCTCGACATCTTCGGCGGTTCGGCAATCGGCTATGCCGACTTGGTCGATTGGAATGGCCGGGTTGACTGAGGGCAAAATATTCGGCGTTGTCAGCCTAGCGGAACCTGATTCTGCGATCGTCCACAATCACCAGATGTCCGGGCAAAGTCAGTTCCTCGATCTCACTCAGTGCTTCACCGAGGCGGTCGATCACGAAAGAAGCGTCTTGGCGGGAGAGGCGAAGCACGATCACCCCATGGTAGTCGATCGGCGGATAGCGGATAATGTCAGCGAAATCGAGGTCAAGCGTGACCAGGTGCCGTTGCTCCCGTAAGCAGATACTGATGAGATCATCGTCCGACCCTCCCTCGATCCTCTCGTCATACACGGAGTGGCAATCGTGCCCGCGCTCAAGCAGCAAACGCTTCGCGCTCTCGGAGATATTCTCGTCGATCTTGAACTTCACGCCACCACGACCCTCTCCTGAGCGAGCTCCGAAGAGTAGGCGAGCGCCGCATGGATCGCCGTCTTGGAGAGTGAGGGATAATCGGCAATGATGGCGTCCACGGACATGTCGGCCGCCAGGCAATCGAGCACCACCGAAACCATGATCCTGGTGCCTCTGAAGCAAGGCTTCCCGTGGCAAATCTTCGGGTCTGCCGTGATGTGGTCTCTCCAGTTCATGGGAGCATTCTTGCGCAGGCGCGCCGCAAGAGCAACGGTGTCGGAATGAGGATCTCTTCGAGTCTTTCCGATTGTCGGGGGCGGTGTCCGGCGGCTTGAATCTCGGCGATGGCCAGCCGCAAAGTCATCCGCTACCTGCCGAGGGACTTCGAGATCGAGGAAAGCCTGCGGGATCAGTTGAGCAGCCGTGCGGGTGCCCAGCGCTTTCTGCAGGGTGCCACGGAGGCGCTGCTGATCGTCCACGAGGTTCCCGAGCCGAAGGTTCCCGAGCGCGAGGCGCTGGTCTTCTGGATGCAGGCGGACGGCACGTGGAGGAGCCCGGGGGGCAGCGAGGGATTGAAGGAGATGTCGCGGCTGCTCGACCGCTACCAGGCCGTGATCGACGACCACGAGGCGCAGATCGACGAGACCGAGGAGGTGACCCGCGTCTTCGAGATCATCCGCCACGCCGGGCCGATCGCCCGCTCGACGCGCAACCTGCAGACGACGCTCGAGGCCGCGGTGTCGGCCGACGAGGACAACCGGACGCTGATCGGCCTGCGCGACCGGGCGAGGGAAATCCAGCGCGCGGCCGAGTTGCTCTATCATGATGCGAAGCTGACACTGGACTTCTGGCAGGCGGAGAGCGCCGAGGAACACCAGCAGGCGGCGGAGCGGTTGAACGCGATCGCTTTCCGGCTGAACCTGATGGCCGGCTTCTTCCTGCCGCTGGTGGCGGTGGCGGGCCTGCTCGGCATGAACGTCGAGATTCCCGGATTTCTCCAGCCGTGGTTCTGGGGGATCCTGTCGATCGGACTCGTGCTGGGACTGATCGTCCTGTTTCTTGTCGGCTGGGAGGGCGTGCGGCGGAAGCGATGACCGGACTGTGGATCTTCCTTGGCGGGGTGGCCCTGGTGCTGGCCCTGACCTTCTGGCATGCCTCGGGCATCGCGCGTCGGCGTCGACGGCTGCGGTCGACCGAACTGTCCGGGCGCGAACGGGCCCTCGTGGCGAAACGGTTTCCGCTGTGGGAACGGCTGCCGGGATCGACCCGGCGGGCGGCGGAGGGCTGGATGCGCGTGTTTCTCTCTGAGAAGGGTTTCGAGGCGTGTGGCGGACTGGAGGAGGTCACTGAGGAGATGCGCCTGGCCGTGGCGGCGCCGGCCTGCCTGCTGATCGCGCACCGCCCGCAGGACTACTACGAGCGTCTGCGCAGCGTGCTGGTCTATCCGGATGCCTTTCATGCCGGCGACCACGACGTTCGGCTCGGCGAGTCGTGGAGCACCGGCAGCGTGGTTCTTTCGTGGCAGAGCATCTGCCAGGGATCGGCGAATCCCGAGGACGGGCTGAATGTCGTGCTGCACGAGTTCGCGCATCAGATCGACCAGGAGGACGGCGTGGCGGACGGTGTGCCGGAGTTCGACGAGGGGCCGGACTACGGGCGCTGGTCCTCGACCCTGGCGCCTGCCTACGAGCGGTTCTGCGAGGATGTGGAGGCGGGAAAGCGGACGGTGCTCGACGCCTACGGGGCGGAGAGCCCGGCGGAGTTCTTCGCGGTGGCGACCGAGACGTTCTTCGAGAAGCCCCGGCAACTGCGGGATGACGAACGGGACGGTTACCGGGAGGTCTCCCGCGGCTACGGAATGGATGCGGCGGGACGGCGCCGGGCCCGGGGTTGTATGCGGCGCAAGGATCGGAGATGCTCCGCTCCCGTGGCGCATTGGTATTACGGCGAGAATGGCGAACAGAGAGGTCCCGTGGAGGATCACGAACTCCGCGGTCTGATCGCCACGGGGAGGGTGAACGCCACGACGATCATCTGGCGCGAGGGGATGGAGAACTGGAAGCCGATGTCCGAGGTGCCCGAGTGGTCGGCGCAGATCGTTTCGCCCCAGGCGGGGTCTCCCTATCAGACGCCGGCGGCCGGAAGCTACAGCCCGTATCCGGTGGTGCCCAACAACGGCAACGCCATCGCCAGCCTGGTGTGCGGGATCTCCTCGGTGCTGCTGATGTTCACCTGTTTCGTCGGCATCCTGGCCGGGATCCCGGCGGTGATCTGCGGACACCTCGCGCTGCGCCAGATCAACGAGTCCGCCGTGCCGATGGCGGGGAGGGGCATGGCGATCGCGGGCCTGGTCACGGGTTACATCACCATCGGTCTGACCGTTTGCTTCGGCGTCTTCATGGGGATCGCGATCGCGAGTGACATGTGAGGCCGGAAGCGGTATGCCGGACGGGTGATGCAGTGGTATTACGCGAGCGACGGACAGCAGCACGGTCCGGTGGCCGAGGCCGAGTTGAGGGAACTGGTCGCCTCGGGGAAGCTGGGGGCCGAGAACCTGGTGTGGCGCGACGGGATGGGCGATTGGCTGGCGATCGGCAGGGTGCCGGAGCTGGCGAACGCGCTGGCCCCGGAGATTCCTTCGGGTCCTCCGGCGGCACCGGTCCAGTCGCCCTATCAGCCCCCCGCGGCTCATCCGGGATCACCTGCTGCGGGTGGGGAAATCCCGAGCTATCTCTGGCAGTCGATCGTGGTGACCCTGCTCTGCTGCCAGATCTTCGGGATCGTGGCGATCGTCTTCGCCGCGCGGGTCGATGGCCTCAAGAGCGCCGGGGATCTCGCGGGTGCCCGCGATGCCTCGGACAAGGCGAAGATGTGGTGCATGTGGGGATTCATCTCGGGCCTGGTGGTCATCCTGCTGTATGCCATCGTCATCATCGCCGCCGAGTCGTGAACCACTGATGACCCGATCCGGCATGCGGATGGCGATCGTGCTCGGGGTGCTGGCGGTGGTGGTCGCCGGTTCCGTGTGGCTCGCCACGAAAGGGCCGGGCGCTCTTCCGCTCAACTGCGTGCTTCACGACCTGACCGGCCTCCACTGTGCCGGATGCGGCATGACCCGGGCCGCCCATGCGGTGTTCGAGGGCCGGTTTCTCGACGCCTTCCGCTTCAATCCGCTGGGTGTCGTGCTGCTGCCTTTGGCGTTGCTCGCGCTGGTTCCCGAGGTGGTCGGGTGGGTCCGCGGGGAGCCCGTGAAGTGGCGGGTGCCGATCGGGAGTCGTGGCGGCGTGGTGCTGCTCGCGATGATCCTCGGCTTCATGGTCCTGCGCAACCTGCCGTGGGTGCCCTTCACCTGGCTGGCGCCGCCGTGATCAGGTCTTGCTCATCAGCTTCGCCACGTGCTTGGCGAGCAGGTCGGCTTCGAGGTTGACCCGCTCGCCCGCGGCGCGGCCTTGGAGGTTGGTCTGCTCAAAGGTGTGGGGGATGATCCAGAAACGGGCGAGGGTGCCGTCGAGTTCCGCGATGGTCAGGGAAATGCCGTCTACGGCCAGCGAGCCCTTGTCGATGCAGAGCGGGGCGAGCTTTTCCGGCAGGCGGACTTCGAGGACGTGATCCTGACCGTGCGGCTCGAGCTTCTCGATCACACCCGTGCCGTCGATGTGCCCCTGGACGAAATGCCCGCCGAAGCGGTCGCCGGCGCGCAGCGCCCGCTCGAGATTCACGGTTGACCCTTCCACGAGGTCGCCGAGCGAGGTGACGTCGAGCGTCTGCATCAGCACGTCGAAGTCCGCGCCGACGGGATCGACGGCGACGGCGGTGAGGCAGCAGCCGTTGATCGCGACCGAGTCGCCCTGCGACAGTTCCCCGGCGAAGGGGATGGCGATCGACAGCCTCGCCTGGTCGCCGCGCCGCTCGAGCGAGCGCACGTTGCCACAGGCTTCGACCAGTCCGGTGAACATGGATCAGCGCGCCTCCGGAAGCGTGGTTTCCTCCACCTTCGACTCGGGCTTCTCGAAGATCTTCTCCACATCGGGATCGGGGAAGAGCATCATCAGCATCGAAACGATGATCGTCGGGATCAGCGCCGCGGCGAGCAGCTTGCCGGGCGAGACGCCGTCGCCGAAGAAGCGGCTCAGCAGGGCCTGGCCCGCCGGGTTGGGGGCGTTGGCGATGACCGTCAGGCCGCCGCCGCTGACCGCGCCGGCGAGCACCGCATACTTGAGCGCAGGGGCGAGGCCGTCGACCTGGCTGGCGAGGAAGGTGATCGCGGCGTTGTCATTGAAGGAGGTGAGGACCACCGAACCGATGAAGAGCGGCCATTCCTCGAGCGAGGTGATGATGGGGGCGAGCCACCACCCCTGGAGGCCGCCGTGGATGACCAGGCCGGCGAGGAAGAAACCGACGAGCACCGGGCCGCGCAGGTCGACCTTGGTCTGGTAGTGCGCGGTGGCCTCGCGGAAGGCGAGGAAGAAGAGGAAGCCGAGGATGAAGAGCGAGGGCGTGTGGGCGTTGAAGACCGTCCAGCCCATGAAAAGCAGGTGGACGATCGTGACCCACACCGGGATCTTGCGGTCGGGCTTCTGGAGGTCTCCCCGGCCGTCGCCGTCGTGGTCCTCCAACTGCCCGGCGAGTTTCTTGAGCTCTTTGCGGAAGAAGAAGTAGTAGGCGGCGGTGGAGATCAGGATGCCGAGGATCGCCTTTTCCCCGAAGTGGACGAACATCTCCTTGGTGGTGAGGTCCCACTTGTCCGGTCCGGCGACCATCAGCACCGGCGGCGCGGCGAAGTTGGTGAGCACGCCGCCGACGGAAATGTTCACGAAGAGCAGGCCGAGGGTGGCGTAGGCGAAGAGCGGCGAGGGACGCAGGCGGTAGAATTTCCTAGCCAGCAGCATGGCGGCGATGGTCATGGCGCCGGGCTCGGTGATGAAGGAGCCGAGGACGGGCGCGATGATCAGGATCGAGAGCCACCAGGCGGCCGGGCTTTCCTTGCCGATGCGGGCGGCGAAACCGAGGCAGTTCTCGGCGAAGCGGAGCACGGGGCGGGTCGAAGCCAGGGCCATGATCACCACCACGAACAGCGGCTCGGTGTAGTTGACGCCGCTCATGTAGCTCTTGGCGGTGTCGACGTCGTAGAAGCCGATCATCGCGGCGACCAGGACGATGACCCAGATGCCGAAGATCGCCTCCACTTCTCCGAGGAAGTGGAGCAGGGTGGCCTTGAAGCTGACCATGTCCTGGGCGTAGGCCGACTCGCCCAGCTTCTCTTTTTCACGGCGGACCCTGGCGTCGTGATCGTGCTGGACCTTGTGGGCGAGCTTGGTGATCGGGACTGCGAAGAAGGTGTGCACGATGGCGCAGACGAAGATGATCGTCGCGATCAGCAGGAAGGGCTCCTCGCTGGCGCGGAAGCTGACGCGCTCCATGATGCTCTGCTTTCCCGCGGCGGCCTCGAGGGCGGGGAATTCGCCCATCTTGGTGACGAACTCGGGAGGCTTCGAGTCGTGGCCACCACCGGCGGCGAGGGCGACCGGACTGAGGAGGGTGAAGAGGAGCAGCAGGACGGAGGAAATGCGACGGATCATGACGGAGGCTCGTGACGAAACGCGGCGAGTGTGCGCGGGTTCCGCGCCGGGGCAAGGCTAACCAGAGCCGCGGCCCTCGGTTTCGCGCTTGGGTCGGGAGGGTCGCCCCCGTAGGCTCCCGGCGATGAATTGTCGGTGGATCCTGCTGCTGCCCGTGGCCCTCCTGGCGGCCTGCGGGTCCGGGGGCGACCGGGCGACCGTCGATCAGATCCCGGCGAATCCGTTTGCCGAGGACGCCATCCCGGCGGCGCTGCGCGGCGACGGGCGGTCGCTCGACTCGGAAAGCCAGCTCGAACTGCTGCGCAACGACGCGGGGACGGTTCTCAACCCGGACGAGATGGTCTTCACCGATCCCGATGCGGAGAATCCCGGGGACATCGTGCCGGAGCTGGAGGAGCTGCTCGAGGCCCGGCGGGAGGAGGGTCCGTGGGGGCGCAGCATCACCCGCGTCTTCCGCGAGGCGCGCAAGAACGACAAGCCGGTGCTGATCTGGTTCAACGATTCCGGCAACCCGATGTCGAGCCGGCCCATCAGCGAGGACCTGTCCGGCCGCCAGGATTTCGAGGAGTGGGCCCAGGAAAACCTCGTCCGCCTGCAGGTCGACGCGCAGGTCGGCAGCAAGCTCGACGACCAGGGCGCGCGCAAGGCGGACTTCGTCGAGGATCTGAAGAAGCGCTACAAGGTCTTCGGCCACCCGACGCTGCTGGTGCTCACGCCGGCCGGCGAGGTGATCGGTCGCTACCGCGGCTACAAGCGCGGGCAGTGGGAATACAAGTGGGGACAGCTCCGCCAGGCGGTCTTCCTCGCCGGGAAGTCCCATGCGGAGTGGAAGAAGAAGATGGAGAAGAAGGGATACCGCACCTGGACCGACCCGCTCGGGCGGAAGTTCTTCGCCAAACTGATCGCCTACCGCGACGGCGAGCTGGTACTCATCGAGCCGGACGGAACCCGGGCCCGCACCAAGGAGCACCGCCTGTCGGTGGAGGACCAGGAGTGGATCGCCGCCCAGAAGCGCAGGCGCGGGATGGAATGACGGTGAATTTTCCCGCCGGGCGTTGACCCCGGAGGCGTTCGGCCGGAATACTCCGCCCGCCAACCGCTCACAGGACCATGGAGAACGTCATCATCATCGGAACCGGCTGCGCCGGCTACACCGCCGCGATCTACACCGCCCGGGCCAACCTCGAGCCGCTGATGCTGACCGGCACGCAGCCCGGCGGACAACTCACGACGACGACCGAGGTGGAGAACTACCCCGGCTTTCCGGAGGGCATCATGGGGCCGCAGTTGATGACCGACATGCAGAAGCAGGCGGAGAGGTTCGGCACCCGGATCGAGTTCGCCAACGTGGACTCGGTCACGCGGACCGAGGCCGGTCATTTCGAGGTCAAGGCCGGCGACAAGACGCTGGAGGCGAAGACGGTGATCATCGCCACGGGAGCCGCGCCGCGCCACCTCGGAATCGAAGGTGAGCAGAAGCTGATCGGCCACGGCCTGACCTCTTGCGCGACCTGCGACGGCGCCTTCTACCGCGACGTCCCGGTGTGCGTGATCGGCGGCGGCGACAGCGCCTGCGAGGAGGCGACCTTCCTCACCCGCTTCGCCAGCAAGGTCTATCTGATCCACCGCCGCGACGAGCTGCGCGCCTCGAAGATCATGGCCGAGCGCGCGCTGGCCAACGACAAGATCGAGCCGGTGTGGAACGCGGTGGTGACCGAGTACCTGACCGATGACGACGGGGAGATGCGCGCCGTGAAGCTGAAGGACACGCAGGATGGCAGCGAGAGCGAGCTGGAGGTGAAATGCGTGTTCGTGGCGATCGGCCACGTGCCGAACAGCGGTTTCCTCGGCGATCTGGTGGATACCGACGAGAACGGCTACATCCTGCAGAATCCCGGTCGCACGGCGACCAAGACGCCGGGGCTTTTCGCCGCCGGCGACGTGGCCGACCACTACTACCGCCAGGCGATCACCGCCGCCGGCCAGGGCTGCGCCGCGGCGCTGGAGGCGGAGCGCTACCTGGCGGGAATGGAGGGGCATTGAGCCGGCGTGAACGGCGTCGCGGTCCGTGCGCAGGCCTGGCTTCGCTCAATGCAGTGCGGGTCGGCGCAGGGTGTTTGCTGGCCTTGCCGCTGGCCGCGGCGGG
>CALGOH010000216.1 GCA_937957985.1 uncultured Verrucomicrobiae bacterium | reverse complement strand
TGGTCGTCGGGGATGGGCGGGGGCTCGCTGGACATGGCGGGCTCACACGTTCATGACCGGGACGGTCATGCCACTGGCAGGTGAGGCGCGCTACCGGGCGAGGAAGGCGTCGAGGGCGTCGCGGGTGATGCGGTGGGCGGAGCCGATCTTCTTGGCGGCGAGGTTGCCGGCCTCGATCTCGGCCATCACGTCGGCCTCGGCGACGCCGAGCATGCGGGCGACGGTCGCCGGGTCGAGAATGTCGGGGCTTTGCGCCACCGGCGCGGCCGGTGCTCCGGGCTGGCCGGGCAGCGGGGGAGGCGTGCCCGTGAGGTTGGTCTGCTGCATCATCTGCTGGGCCATGGCGAAGCCGATCGCCATCTCGCTGGCCATGCCGGCGGCACCGCCGCCGCCGCCTTCTCCCGATGCCATGCCCTGGCCCATCTGGTACTTCACGTAGTCGTTGAGATTGCCGATGGCGGACATCGCCGAGCGCTTGTCGATGGCCTCCTCGACCTCCGGCGGGACGCTGACGTTCTCGACGATGAACGAGTCGATCTCGAGGCCGTACTTCGTGCCCATGATCGGGTTGATCAGCGGCAGCAGGGCGGCGCCGAGTTCCGAGTAGCGGGTGGCGACGTCGAGCACCGGCACGCCGGACTGGGCGAGCGCCTCGGAGAAGATGCTCACGACCCGCGAGCGCATCGTGTCGGCGAACTCATCGACGCGGAAGTCGTGATCGGAGCCGGAGACCTCCTTGAGGAAGGTCTGCACGTTGGTGACCTTGAAGTCGTAGGTGCCGAAGGCGCGGGCGCGGACGATGCCGAAGTCGGGGTCGCGCAGCATGATGGGGTTGGAGGTGCCCCACTTGTTGCCGGTGAAGAGGCGGGTGTTGACGAAGTAGCAGTCGGCCTTGAAGGGCGACTGGAATCCGTACTTCCAGCCCTTGAGCCGCGTCAGGACCGGGATGTTCTCGGTCTGCAGCGTGTGCTTGCCGGGGCCGAAGGTGTCGCCGAACTGGCCGAGGTAGACGAACTGGGCCGTCTGGCTCTCGCGCACGATGAGTTGGGCGCCGTTCTTGATCGCCGCGTCGTTGTCCGGAAAGCGCCAGGCGATGGTGTCGCGCGAGTCGTCCTGCCACTCGAGGATCTCGAGCAGTTCCCCTTTGATGAAGTCCATGATGCCCATGTCGATAGTGCTTTGAGGTTCGTGGCAGGCTCGGGAATCACAGGGGGCGTGGCAATGAGAAATCGGGGTCGGAAATGGAACGGGCGGGTGGGAATGCCATGGCGTTTCGGGCTTGGTTCGACCGCTCGCGGGACCGATGCTTCCGGGCATGCCTGCCGAGTGGCAACAGCCCTTCGTCTTCGCCCTGGTGCTCGGGGTCTTCGGCGCGTTCCTGTGGGGGCGCCTCTCGGTCGAACTGATCGCGCTCGTCGGGGCGGGCGTGCTGCTGGTCGTCGGCATCCTCGAGCCCGGCGAGGTGCTGGCGGCGTTCTCGAACCCGGCGCCGGTGACCATCGGGGCCCTGTTCATCATCAGCGCGGCTCTCGAGCGCACCGGTCAGATCGCCAGGCTGGGGCGTCTCTTCAACATGGTGGCGAAGGGTTCGGAACGGCGGGCGCTGGCGGCCCTGCTCATCGTCTGCGCGGTGTGCTCCGCCTTCGTGAACAACACGCCGCTGGTGGTGATCCTGCTGCCGGTGATCCTCGGGTTCTGCCGGGACAGCGGGGCGAAGCCCTCGCGCCTGCTGCTGCCGATGTCCTATGCCTGCATCCTCGGCGGGGTGTGCTCGATGGCGGGCACCTCGACGAACATCCTGGTCGACGGCATCGCCCGCGAGGCCGGGGTGGCGGAATTCGAGCTGTTTTCGATTGCGCCGCTGGGGGTGGCGTTCGCGATCGTCGGAGGCGGCTACCTGTGGCTCTTCGGGGCGAAGCTGCTGCCGGCTCGGGACACGCTGGCGACCCTTCTCGACGCCGCCAAGGGTCGTGAATTTCTGATCCAGGCAGCGGTTCCCTCCGGCTCGCCGCTGATCGGCAAGCCCGGTGTCGAGGTGCTGGAGGGACGTTCGCGGAAGCTCAAGATCATCGAGGTGAGGCGCCGGGGACACGTGCTGGAGGAGGGGCTCGACCGCATTGTCCTTGAGGAAGGCGACCGCTTGCTGATCCGCACCGGGACGAAGGGTGTCGCCGAGCTTTCGAAGGCCGACGACGTGAACGTGGGGCTGCGCGAGCAGGACCTGCAGCCGATGGAAAAGCGCGAGGCCGTCCTGCTGGAGGGGATGATCGGTCCGAACTCGTCGCTGGCGGGCCGCACGCTCACCGAGATCGCCTTCCGCCAGCGGTTCGGGGCGCTGATCCTCGCCATCCACCGCGAAGGCCAGAACATCACGCGGAACTTCGAGACCCTCCGCCTCGACTTCGGCGACACCCTGCTCGTCGAGGGTTCGCGCGAGGGCATCGAGCGCCTGAAGGGCGAGCGCGACTTCATCACGCTCTCCGAGCCGACCGCCGAGTCGTTCAACCTGAGGAAGGCGCCGTACGCGCTGGCGGGCATCATCCTCTTCGTCTTCCTCGCATCGTTCAACTTCGCCTGGATCGGGCTGCCGGGCATCGATTTCGACACCTTCGCCGCCGCCTTCATTGCCGCCCTGTTCGTCCTGGTCACCGGCTGCCTGCGCCCGCGCGAAGCCTACGACGCGGTCGACTGGAAGATCCTGCTGCTGATCATCGGCATGCTGGTGATCGGCTCGGCGATGGACAAGACCGGCGGCGCGACGACGCTGGCGACCCATGTGGCCGACTGGCTGGGTCCGCTCGGTCCGTGGGGAATTCTCTGCGGCATCTACCTGCTCGCCAGCGTGATGACCGAGCTGATCTCGAACAACGCCGTGGCCGTGGTGCTGGCACCGATCGCGATCCGGATCGCCGAGGCGGTCGAGGTCTCGCCGACGCCCCTGCTTGTCGCGGTGATGTTCGGGGCGAGCGCGTCGTTCGCCACGCCGATCGGCTACCAGACCAACACCTACGTCTTCGGCGCGGGCGGTTACCACTTCAAGGATTTCGTCAAAGTCGGACTGCCGCTCAACATCCTGCTCTGGATCGTCGCCTCCCTCCTGATCCCGCTGATCTGGGAATTCTGATCAGCCGGCGGCGGGAATCCATCCGAGTCCGACGAGGAAACGGTCGGCCTCGGCCAGCGTCTGGTCGTAGTCCTCGCCGCGGTTGAAGAACCCGTGACCGGCGCCGGGATAGCCGACAAGCTTGCACGGGCGACCGGCCTTCTTCATGGCGGCGGCGAAGGCCTCGGCGCTGGCGAAGGGCACGGTGGTGTCCTTTTCGCCGTGAAGAATGAGGGTCGGCGGAGTGTGATCGCCGATGTGGTGGGCCGGGGAAATCGCCTCGGCTTCGGCTCCGAGGCGTTCGCGGCCGGCTCCGACGCCGAATCCTTTCGGTTCCCATCCTTCGATGGGCGCCAGGGTGCAGGCGGGGTTGAAGAGGATCATCGCGTTCGGGCGTTCGTCGCTGCCGAAGCCACCCAGCGTGCCGGTGCAGGCGGCGACGTGCCCGCCGGCCGAGCCGCCCGCCGCGGCGATGCGATCCGGATCGATGCCGAGGCGCTTCGCATGCTTGCGGATCCACGCCACGGCGGCCTTGCCGTCCTTGATGCAGGCGGTGGCGGGTGTCTTGTGGCGGGAGCGCACCCGGTAGTCGGCGGTGATGGCGATCATGCCGCGCTTCGCGAAATGGCGGCACTGGGGCTCGAACTGGGCCGGCGACCCGCTGCTCCACCCGCCGCCGAAGAAGAAGACGATGGCGGGCTTCGGCGTGGCGGGATCGGACTCCCCGAAGATCCACAGCTTCAACTCCACGTCGCCGACCTCGCGGTAGGTCTCGACGCGGGCATCGTCGAACTCCGGCGGGTAGGGGCCGAGGGCGGACAGCGGGGAGGCACCGAGCAGCAGCGCGAGCAGGGCTTTCATGGGCACATCCTACGCCGCGGCTCCGGCGCGATCTTCCAAGCTACGGGGCGATCGTCCCGTGGCGACGGGCGCCTTCCGGCCCGTAGGCGATGATTCCGGGAAGGCCCTTCGCATCCGTGGGGCCGAATCCGGCACGCTCGAAGGTCCAGATCTCCACCCCGGCCTCGCGCGAGGCGACCGACGGACGTCCGTCGTCGACCTGGCCGTCGCTGGAGAAAAAGTAGGGATCCTTCAGGAGAGGCCCCCCGGCATCGGTTCGGGTGAGCCGCAGGACGATCCGCGGGTCATCGATGCCGCTCAGCAGCTCGACCTTCCATCCTGTTAGAGGGCCGGGTCGCTCGCCGCGCGCCTTGCTGAAGAGTGCCGCGGTGTCGGGATCGGCCTTCGGTTCCGGGCCGACCGGCAGGGTGATCGGGAAGACTTCGTCGCCGGGATGGCAGGCGTCGGAGCAGGCCATCCAGGCGATGCGGGCCTCGAGGGTGACCGTCTCTGCGGAAAGTTCCGCCGGAGGGGTGATGGTCGCCGTGAGCAGGACGTCGCGGTGGTAGCCGTGGCAGGTGTGGCCGGCCATGTCGACGAGTTCGGGCGGTGGCCAGGTGAGGGATCCGGCGGTGAAACCATCCGGGAGCTTCCAGTCGACCTGCGTCGCGAAGCCGACCAGTCCGGGGTTCTTCCAGTAGCTGTGGAAGCCGTCGCGGTGGTGGATGTGGATCCCGATCTCGAAGGGTCGGCCGGGGGCGATGACGGCCTGCTCGGAGATCAGTTCGAGCCGGGCGCCCCACGCGTCGTCATCTGCACGGGCCATCGCGACGAATGCGAAGCCGAGAAGGGCGATGACCGGACGGCTGCTCATGGGAAACGTTACGGGTTTTTCCGGATCGGGACAACGGGGTTTCAACGGCGGCGCTCGCGCCAGTCGCGGAAGGCGCCGCCGAGATGGGCCAGGGTGTCGCCGGCGGCAAGGCTCTGCTCGCTTTCGCCACCATGCGTCACGGCCCGCTCGGCCGCGCGACCGCAGAGCCAGGCGGCGAGGCTGGCGGCATCGACCGGCTTCATGCCTGCGCCGAGCAGGGCACCGGCAACCCCGGCGAGCACGTCGCCCTGACCGCCGCCCGCCATGCCGGCGTGGCCGGTGGGGTTGATGCGGACGGGTTCACCCGGCGCGGCGACGATGGTGCGCGCCCCCTTCAGCAGCAGCGTGCAGGGGTGGCGATCGACGAAGCGCGTGGCGGCCTCCGCGCGTGGAAGCCCGGCGAGGTCGGGCGCGAGGCGGGCGAACTCGCCCGGATGCGGGGTGACGAGGTGGTGCTCGCACAGAAGACCGGCCCGGTCCGCCGCGGCGAGGTGGTTGAGGGCGTCGGCATCGAGCACCGTGGGCCGGGTGTCGTTTTCCAGACGATCGAAGAGGACGTCGAGTTGCGGGTCGCTGAGAGGGCCGAGTCCGGGGCCGGTCACGAAGGCGTCGGCCGCGAAATCGAAGGCATGTTCGATCCGCCGGGCGGAATGGCGGACCATGATCTCGGGCGTCGGGGCCGCGGGATTTCCGGGATCGAGAAAGAGGGTGACCAGTCCGGCCCCGGCGCGCAGCGAGCCCGTCGCGGCGAGGGTCGCGGCACCGCTCATGCCGGGCGAGCCGGCGATGACGGCCACCCGACCGGCGTCGCCCTTGTGGAAGTCGTGCGGACGCGGGGGCAGGAGGCCGGGAAAACTCTCGGGCACGAACAGGATCGGTCCCGTGTCCGTCCCGGGCACCAGTTCCTCGAGCGGGACGAGGAAGAGCCGGCCGACGTGATTGATGGATGCGTCGGCGAGAAGGCCTTGCTTCGGCGCGCCGATGGTGAGGGTCAGGTCGGCGGTCACCGTGCCTTCGGCGGCACCGCCCCGGTCGGCATCGAGTCCGGATGGCAGGTCGATGGCGGCGACGAGCGCGCCGTGATCGCGGCGCAGTTGATCCATCTCGGCGACCAGCGCGTCGAGCGGAGCGCGGGGCGCGCCGGTTGCCCCGATGCCGAGCAGGGCGTCGAGCAGGAGCAGCGGCCCCGGCCCGGAGGGGATGCCGGTGTTTTCCTCGACGTCGAGACGGCGCAGGCGCCGGCGGGTGAGGGTGCTGCGTTCGGTCTCGGGATGCACGGCGCGGACGGCGATCCGCCAGCCGTGCTGCCGCAGGTGGTCGAGGACGACGAGCGCGTCGCCGGCGTTGTTGCCCTTGCCCAGGAACGCGACCGCGCGGCCGGGACGGGGAAAATGATCGAGCAAGCGCGCGGCGATGCCGGCTCCGGCGCGATCCATCAGCTCGCCCGCCTCGGTGCCCGCGCGGAACGCCTCCTCCTCGAGGGCGCGCATCTGGGAGACGGTGACCGCGTGCATGACCGGAGCTTGGCGCGGACGGCCACCCTTTGTCGAACGCCCAATCAAGGGCGGACGGTCGGAGGCGTCCTGCGGGGTTGCCGATTCGGAGATCGGCGGTCCTGGTCAGCCCCGCCGGAAGCGCACGATGCCGTCGGCGATGCCTTCGGCGAGGGCCTGGCGCCACCAGGCGGACTTCATCCGCGAACGCTCCTTGGCGTTGCTGACGAAGCCGCACTCGACCAGCACCGCCGGGCAGGTGGCGTTGCGGATCACGTAGTAGCGCGCGAACTTCGCGCCGCGGTTGTTGGTGCGCACCTTGCGCATCATGCCGGACTGGATGTAGTGCGCGAGCGGACGGCTCTCGGCGGAGGTGTAGAAGGTCTCGAGTCCCTCGACGTGCTGCTTCCACGTGTAGTTGTAGTGGACGCTGACGAAGATCGCGTTGCGGTATTGCTTGGCGATGCGCACCCGCTCGGGCAGCGAGATGAAGTAGTCGCTGCGGCGGGTCATCAACGTGCGGAAGCCCCGCTTCTTCAACTCGATCTCCAGCCGGGCGGCGGTGTCGAGGGCGAGGTGCTTTTCATAGACGAGGCCCCATTGGCCTCCCTTGTCGTGGCCGCCGTGACCGGGGTCGATGACGACGGTGCGGAAGTATTTGGCGTGGGCCGGAGCGGAGAGAACAAAGGCCGCGACGAGGGTCAGGAGTGCGCGGATCATGATTGCATATTTGGTTTGGCGTTCCGAAAGGTAAGGTTTTATTAAAAACTTTTGCGGGGCTGTAAAGGATTTCCGTCGATCAGGCGGATTTCTCCGGGATCACTCGTAAATGAAACCCGGTCGGTCCGAGGCTTTCCGGGTGTTCTTCTCGGCCTCGGCCGCCGCCTTCGGGTCGTAGGGGATGCCGCCGACGGTTTGCACGCTGCCGTCTTCGAGTCGGGCGAGCACCGGATCGCCGCCGGGTCCGGGCTGGTAGAGGTCGTGGCTCACGAGCTTGCCCTCCGGGCTGACCTTGGCGTGGCCCCAGAACGACGGGGTCGAGAGAAAGAGCACGTGCATGTTGAGCCCGCTGTCGAGGGCCACGGTCGGCTTGCGCAGGCTCAGCGCCTCCCCGAGGTGGTGGGTGTGGAGGATGCGGCCGGTCTTGTGATCGGCCACCTGGGCGTAGAGGTGGTCCTTGTGGTCCGCGGAAAACCGGACCAGCCGCATCTCCCGGCTGCGGCCCTTTTCTCCCGGGACCCCGACCACCTGCGACCAGGTGGGCTTGGAAGTGGCGATGTTGAAAAGGTGGCGTCGCGACTGGAATCCGCCGGTTCGTTGCTCCGGCAGGCGGACGATCGCGTAGATCGAGAAGTTGCCGAGTTCGCTGAAACCGAAGAGCTGGTTGAGGTCGATCGTGCGCGACAGGGTCTTGCTCGCCGGGATGCGGATCGCGCCGAAGGCGGGCCGGCCGACCGGGCTCAGCGGCACCCCGCGCGAGGATTTCACGATGAAGTCGATCCACGGCTGCTGCTCGTTGCCCTGGAAGACCAGTTCGCCGCCGGAGAGGTTGGTGACGGAGACCGTGAGCGGGATCGCCTCGCCGGTGAGAAAGGTCCGGCGGGCCAGTTGCAGGTCCACCGAGACCTGGCCACGCACTTCGCCCGGAAGGGCGAGCAGGGCGACGAGAAGGAGGGGCGAAAACCGGAACATTGGGCCGGGATGCGTAACCCACGAGTGCCGGGGCGTCAATCCAACGGATTTCGGGCTGGATCGCTGACATGCCCGGATCTCCGTGGTAGGATCGGCCAATGAAGGTTTGCGAGCTCGGGGCGAGGGAAGAGGGAGCGGGGGGGACGGTCCGGTGGGGGAGGTTGGATTGGGCGTGCGGGCGCATGACGCTCGCGGCGGGCCCGCGGGGCGTGTGCCGGATCGGATTCGGCGACGAGATCGAGGGGGAGCTGGCGCATGACTGGCCGAAGGCGGAGATCGTGCGCGACGATGCGGCGCTGGCCCCGCTCGCCGCGGCGGTCCTCTCGCGTGGAGAGGTCGATGTCTGCGTGCGCGGCACCCCCTTCCAGCTCGAGGTGTGGCGCGAGTTGCTGCGGATTCCGGAAGGGGAGACGATTTCCTACGGCGAGCTTGCCGAACGGGTCGGGCACCCGGGGGCGTCGCGCGCGGTCGGTTCGGCCGTCGGCGCCAACCGCATCGCATGGCTCATCCCGTGCCACCGGGTGGTCCGTGGAAACGGCCAGCTCGGCGGCTTCCGCTGGGGCTGCGACTGCAAACGCGCGATGCTGGAGCACGAGTGGCACGGCTGCCTGCAACCGTAGCCGATGGGTCCGGCCTTGGCGCGGCCCGTCCGGCGGGTTAGACCGCGCGGGTGAATCCGCGCGAGCGCTTCCTCGATGCCGCGGTCGAGCCGCTGGCCGACAACGCCGAATTGCAGCTTGCCGCCCGTCAGCGACTTGAGGCCGGGCTTTCGCCGACGGCGTCGGACGAGGATCTCAATGATGCCGCGTCGCGGCTGGAACGCGGCGGCAATGGCCGCTGGCGCTGGATCTGGGCGGCGGTGGTGGTGGGCCTGTCGATCGTGCTGGTCTTCCAACCGATGCGGAAACTCGTGAGCGGATGGCTGATGGCGCGGCAGTTGATGACGCCCCTGATGATGCTCGCACCGGAACCCCGGCTGTCATTCCGGGACTCGCTTTCGAGCGAGGACCGGCTGCTGCTCTTCGGCGATGAGACGCTTCCGGGCGGTGCCAATCGCTGGCTTCCCCTGTGGGAGGCCGAGCCGGAGAATCCGATGTTCTACATCGAGCATGCGCTGGCCTTCGCCTCCAAGCACGGCGAGCCGCCAAAGCATTTCTTGGAGACCGGGGAGCGTCTCGATCCAGGCAACGGCTGGTTTGCGCTGAAGGCGGCGGCGACCGGGGCGGGCGAGGTGGTCGAGAGGGCTCGCCAGAACAGCCGCGATCGGAAGGCGGGCGTGAAGCTGACGGAGAGGACCGCCCACGACGACGCCGAGCTGGCCCGCCGGATCGCCCTGCTCAAGCAAGGCGCGATGGCGGAGCGGATCGAGTCCTACCAGGGCCGACTCCGGGAGCTGAGATTCTCCAAGCTTCCCCGCCCGCGGGAATTCACCGAGTTCATTCCGGTGGTCGCCTACATGGCGGGGATGACGATCGATATGGATGCTCGCCATGTCGTGGATCTGATCGAGGTTGAGGCGCAGCGCTGCGAGTGGGAGTGGGATCCGGATGGCTTTCGCGAGCTCACGATGGTCTGGGAACGATTTTTCGAGGGATCGCTCGATGAAGCCCACACGCTGGTGGAATGCCTGCTCGTGAATGCGGGGCTGGGTGCCACCTTGCCGGCGATGAGCGATGCGGCGTCGTCGCTCGAGATCGACGCCGACCTGTGGAAAGACCGTGCGGATCAGTGGCAGGCGCGGAAGGATCAGCTCAAGTCCAGATCCGACGCGGAACTGGAGGAGCGGGTGACCCGTCACGGCTCAATGATGACGGCGCTCTCGTTGCCGATGATTTCCCGGCAGGTCATGCAAACGCCTCCGGTGACAAAAGCCGATCTGCTCCCGGCGACGCGAGTCGAGCAGGCTTTGATTGGTCGGATGATGGCAGGTGCGGGCTGGCTGCTGCTCGGGTTGTTGGGGCTTGGATCGCTTTTGGCGGGACGGGCACAGGCACCACTGACGCGCCGCATGTCGATCGGTTTCGGTAGGATCTTCGAACATAGGAAGGTCCTGCTGATCGGTGCGGCCGGGGTGCTGGCTCCGCTCGCGATCTATCTCATCCTGCGGTATGCGACGCCGCTAGGCCGCTTGGACTGGGGACCGCGGCTGACGATGTATGCGGTGCCGCTGTCGCATTTCATCGGCCTGCTGTTGATGTGGATCGTCTGGCCGGTGGCGTTGGCGGACTGGGCTGCGGCTCGCAACCTCGGCATCCTGCGCTGGAAGCGCCCGGGCTGGTGGACTTGGTCGGCCATGATCGCGCCGATCGCCGGGATGCTGTGTTTCAGCTTCGCCGTGCCGCCCGGATCTTCGTCGGTCGGGCTGGGATTGGCGGGTATTGTTTTCGGTGCCTGGTCGCTGATCTGGTTTCTTGTGCGCGGATGGCGCGGTGCATTCGGTCGATTGGAGAGCCGGTTGATGTGCGGCACCGTTGCCGGTGCCATGCGACCGGCGTGGTTGGGGGCGATGCTGTTGATGGCCGGACTGGTGGTCTTCTTCCATGCCGAGGAACGACGCTGGTTTGCGCGCGATGATCTGATGCGGGTGGGTCCCTCTTTCACCGCCTACGGAGCGAAGGTCACCGAGCAGCTCAAGGGCAACATCCTGGGCAACCTCGCCGGCCTGAC
>CALGOH010000215.1 GCA_937957985.1 uncultured Verrucomicrobiae bacterium | reverse complement strand
CTGGCTGATGATCGCCACGCCGCTCTCCGGCCAGGCCGTCCTCGAGCCCCCCTTCGGCCTGAAGTGGGGTGATTCGCCCGAGCACCTGCTCGAATGGGCCGACCGGCACAAGCTCGACATCCGCATCACCCTGCCCGGCGACGCGCCGGCCATGCGGATCTTCCGCATCGAGCGCAAGGGCGCCGCGCTGCCCGATTCGCCCGCCAGGGCCGTCGAGGCCCGCTTTTTCGACGGACGGCTGATCGAGGTCACGGTCCACCACGGCATGCCCGGCCAGAAGGCCGGGGCGGTCGAAGCGGAATTCAACGAACTCAAGCGCAAGCTCGGGAAGGAGCACGGAACCCTCACCGCCAACCAGCAGGAGCGGACGGTGGACGACGACTTCGCCACCCGCACCCTGTCCTTCCACCGCGAACCGGTGCGCGGGCTCTTCCTCCTGATGGCCTTCACGGAGGTCGAGGACCTGCTGCGCAAGTCCGGCCGCGCCACCTTCTCGGTGATCTACCGCAACGACAACCTCCGCGTGCGGCTGGAGAACGAGGCCCGCCGGTCCGGCGGACCATCCCTGGGGGAATGACGGCCGGGATTTCATTGCTGGGAATTTCTTCCGTCTACTCGACGGTGGTCACGCTGCCGTTGACCTCGATGTCGCGGTCGATGTGGAAAGTCACGTAGTCGAGGCGGTCGATCCCGAAGGGTGTCGCCGTCAGGAGTTCCAACGTGTAGTCGCCGCTGGCATCAATCATCGTGTCCCACTCATCGATCACGAGTGTCTTGTCATGGGGCACCGAGTCATAGACCACGTAGCCTGAGCCCGAAATAACCGTTCCCTCGGTACCGAGCGCCGGACCTCCGGGGTAGATCTGCACATACGTCCGCGAGTCCGGATAGAGGTCGTTCATCGTGACCGTCAGATCCGGCACGCTGAAGCGCAGGTTGTCACCGTCCTCGATTCCGCTGATCATGCCGTCGGCCACCGGCCAGATCTGCACGAACATGGAACCGAGTTGCGACGCGGGCGCCTGGTAGTCGTCGAGCGAGAAGGCCGAGAACCTCTCCTCACCCCGAACCTTCGAGCGGTCGGCACCGGGGATCGAACTGACCGTGTAGCTCAGCCGGTGGATCGCGTTGTCCACCAGCGAGACCTGGTGAATCAGGGTGGCCTGGGTGCGGTCGATGTTCTGCCCGGTGCCT
The DNA here is from genome assembly GCA_937957985.1 of uncultured Verrucomicrobiae bacterium. Lineage (GTDB taxonomy): Bacteria > Verrucomicrobiota > Verrucomicrobiia > Verrucomicrobiales > Akkermansiaceae > Haloferula. The sequence continues at coordinate 27,208 of CALGOH010000215.1, read as the reverse complement.
CCGGCGCCGTACGATTGCACGTGACGCAACAGGTTCACGCTCTTGGATGCGTCCGGGTACTCGTCACCACTCAACAGACCGGAAACCGTGACATCGACCACGAACGGACGATCGGCGCGGGTCCGAGGGATTCCACCGGTGTAGTTGTAGGGGTCCTCGGTCCGGATCATCACATCCGCCACCGGCACGTAAGTACCGACATACTTGGTATCCAGCAGATAGACCGTCACGGGGTCGTTCTGAATCGTCCACAATTCGAACCGCGCGCCGCCCGGATCGATCGCAAGTGGTGAGAACTGTTCGCCGCTCGGATCGACCGAGACATCCCAGATCACCCCGCTGGGAAGCTGAACCTGACGAACGAAGTTGGTGTAGTAGTCCGCAGCCTGACCGTGCGCCGTGATCGCGCCGCCGCAGAAGAGCAGAGTCGTGAGAATGAGTTGTGGTTTCATGAGTCCTTCTTTTCGGTGTCGCCGGTTCCGGCGGTTTCCAGATCCTCGGCATCCTCCTTGAGCGGAAGCACCGAGATCGGCCCCCCGTGACATGTCGCCACGACCAGGTTCGTGCTCTTCGCCACCTTCTCCAGGGTCTTCTCGGGCATCTTCTGGTTCCCCTCCGCCTCGGCCCGGACGACCTCGATCGTGGTGATCCAGTTGCGGTTTTTCCGGTAGAAATCACGCCACCCGATGATCTTCGCGCCGGGCTCCAGGGTCAGGTAGCGCTGGTAGTTCTGGGGCACCGACAGGATCGCGCGCTTGGGCACCAGCGTCGCGTAACCGCCGAAGCTGATCATGTCGGACTGCTTGAGCAGATCGACCGGACGGTTCACCTTGGAAGGATCCGCACCGGTCACGGCCTCGCGGTTCCGCATTGGATCCCGCCGCTCCATCTTGCGGAGTTCGAGCGCGAGTTGGTCATGGGTTGCCGCGTCACGGTAGACGGGCTTGTCTTCACCTCCAGCGAAGGTGGCGGCTGCTCCGAAAAGGCAGGCACAGGCGATGATCGGCTTCATGGCGAGTCGGAATCGTCGGGGTTTCAGGGATTGCTCGGCGCGGCGCCACCTCCCGAACCCTCGTCATCGACGTTCGGGTCGGTGTCGAGATTGATGAAGGGGGCATTGCCGGGATTGCTGGAATCGATGCCGTCGAGGTTGTTGCCGTGGCCGTTGTTGGTCCGGGCCCGGGACTTGAAGGTGACCAGCAGCACCATGTCCTGCAGGTCATAGCCCGGATTGGACTTCTGGGAGTCGTAGTGCGTCAGTTCCATGAACACGATCACGTCCATGGGACCGATATTCACCCTCCCGTTCGGGTTCAGGTAGGGCTGGAGGAAGCTCTCCAGCGACGGCGCGCCGTAGTCGGGCACGTTGTCGGGCGGGAAGTCTCCATTGACGAGCGTCCGCACGTTGTCCCCGCCGCTGTCGGAGTGGAACCAAGGACCCCAACCATTGTAGTAGTAGCGTCCGCCGAACTTCAGGGTCTCGTTCTTCTTCAGCGTGAAGGACTCCACCACCTGGTTCGGATTCACGTTGTGGTTGGTGCCCCAGAACAAGCGATCCCAGCCGTCTCCATCCACGTTCATCCACGCCTCGGTCGGAACAAACTCGTAGCCGGACTGCCCCGAACGACTGACCGTCACCCCCGCGCCCAGGACGCGGATCTCGCACTCGATATCCTCGTCCGCCTCGATGGTGGCGGGTTGCTCGATGGTGATGTAGTCCTCAACGATCGACGGATAATTGATCCCCCATGTCAGGGTCGGGTGAGTTCCGGTCTGAACCATGGTCGGGAAGGCGGTGAGCCATCCGGAAGGCATCGCCGGATAGGTCTTCTCCGTGCTTGAATTCCCATTGTTGGAATTCGAGTTGTTGTCGTTGTTCTTTCGCCGCTTGGCGTGGCAGGGCTCCGGCAGGACGACGATCATGGCGATCAGGCCGACGACAAGGGTCGCGCTTTTGCGAGTCTTCATGGCTGGTTTGGGTGTGGGTGTGGGAAGCGAAGGGCTTCACGGGTCGGTCGATCGGGACGGATCGGCCGGGAAGACGGTCCGGAGGAGGCAAAGGCAGAGAGCTTTCCTGGCTGGGGAATCCGCTCTGCCGGTTCGGGACAGAACCCCTCTCCGGACCGCCGGAAACGCCGCTCGGGACCGCGGGCTTCCGGACATCTTCGCTGGGTGTGGGAATCGTTAGATCAGTGGGGCGGGTGTAAGGGTTGGTGGTTGAACAGCAGCTTGGGTGAGCCGGGTGGGAAAATCAGGGAGTCCAGTCCTTCCACGGACCGGGCGGGACGTCGCGGGCCTCGACGAAGCGCCACTGGACGCGCTCGCCGCTTTTCAACCGCAGGTAGTCGCGAACCGCCGGGCTGATGTCGATCCCGGCGCCGCCGTTGCGGTTGTCGCGAGGCTCGGCCCCGCGGAAGACATACTCCCAGTGGTCGGTCTCGAAGGGACCCACGTCCTCCCACTGCGCGTAGCAGACGCGGCCGTCGAGGTGGATCGCCACCCAGCGGCCCTTGCAGACGGACACGCCCTCGCCGCGATAGTCGCGCCAGAACCACGGAATCACCTCCGAAGCCTCGGGGCGGTGCCGCCAGTCGGAGCCGATGTCGTTGTAGGGCAGGGCGATGTAGAAAGGCTTCAGGCGCGGCACGAAACCGGCCGGCAGCAGTCCGTCCCGCTGGCTCGGGTCGTCGTAACCGCCGAAGTTCGACTCCCAATTCGGATCCCACGCGCTGGCATCGTTCGGCGTCGGGTTGTTCTCGGTCGGCTCCTCACCGACCCAGAAGATGGTGGCGACCACGTTTCCGCGCCACGCCGCCGCGCGGCGGTAGATCTCGTTGTCGTTCTCGATCACGATCCGCGCCGCGGACGGGACTCCGAAGGGATCGCTGAGGGACGGGAAGGCCTCGCGCCGGTCTTCGAGCAGGGCCTCGTGCCGGCTCGTGAGCCGCTCCTCAAGGGAGAGCGCCGCCGGAGCCTGCCCGAGCGACAGGACGAGTCCGACAAACAAAGCTGATCCGAGGAAGTTCACGCTCTAAAAAAATTCGCAGATCGTGTGACCTACGTGATCGAGTATGTTTCATTCAGAAATCTAAACAAGAAATTTCTGAGGAAATTTTGAACGGTTTAAAAAACCAGTTGTCTAAGCGGTCTTTCAAGACCCCTCCGACCTCCAAACGGCCGACCCGCTCGGGACCTGGATTCCCCGAAGCCGCCCGCGGGAGGCCCTGAAATCCAATGATTCGGGGGATTTCGAGGTTCCCGATGTCACCCCGGGGATCTCCCCGCGCGAGACTCCATCGATCATCCTCACCATCCGCCGCGCATTGAAGCAGATGAGGCCGGATGGCTCAATGAAAATTTTAGAATTCCAAATAATCCAACCATCCATCCTCTCGAACGCCAAAATATCGGGGGCGTGGGTGGGAAGTCCGAATTTTTCGATAATCCGGCTCCCGCTCAGAGCCCGAAGCGCTTTTCCAACTCGCTCAGCGAGAATTCGCTCAGCGTCGGCCGCCCGTCCGCCGCGCAGTAGGGCAGGTCGCAGGCGAAGAGTTGGTCAAGCAGCCTCGCCGCCTCCGCCGGGCGGGGTGCCTCGCGACGGGCGGTGCGCCGCGCCAGCACGGCCGCCAGTTTCTCGAGCGCGAAGCGCGCCGAAGCCCCGCCGCCCTCGGCCAACTCGTCCACCACCTCCATCAGCAGCCCCCCGGGGTCCTCGTCGTGAAGGAACGACGGCATGGAGCCCACACGCACGCTGCCGCCTCCGAAGTCCTCGATCTCAAACCCGGCTTCCTGGAACAGATCCCGGTGCCTGAGCAGGAGGTCCGCCTCCCGCGGACCGGGTTCCAGCAGCACCGGCACCAGCAGCGCCTGCGTCGCCACCCCGCCCTCCCCCCCCGCCAGCCAGCCTTTGGACAGAAACCGCGCCCGCGCCGGGCCCGGGTGCACCCTCACGGGGCCGGCCCGGGGTTCCGCCTGCGTCGCCCCACCGCCTGCCCCCCCCGCCAGCCAGCGTTCGTAAAGAATCCGCTCCCGCGCCGCGCGCGGATCCAGCATCACGAGGCCGTCCTCGGATTCCATCAGCGCGTAGCGACCGAGAAGTTCGCCGATCATCCGGAATCGGGGCGCCGGGGTGGAGCGGTGTTCGGGTGGCTCCGGGGAAGCAAGCGGAAGCGGGCGCTCGAGGGTCGTGACCGGACGCCGCGCCGGAGCGGGTGCCTCGGACACCGCGCTCTCCCGCGGCGGCGGTGCGACTGCCGGAAACCGGCGACGCTCGTCGGCGGCGAGACCTTCCCGCACCGCCGCGGCGATCGCCTCGCGGAGGTCGTGCGGACGGTGCAGACGGATCTCGCGCTTCGCCGGGTGGACGTTCACATCGACGAGCGCCGGGTCGATCTCGATCCACAACCAGGCAGCCGGGTGTTGGCCGTCCGCCACCGCGCCCCGGAAACCCTCCGCCAGCCCCCGCGAGATCGCGGAGTCCTCGACCGGACGACCGTTGAGGAAGACACACTGGTGCCGCCGGCCCTTGCGGGCGTGACGGGCCGGGAGGACGAAACCCATCAGCTTGAAGCCCCGACCCTCGAGCGCGCCCAGCTCGACCAACTCACCCCCCAGGGCGGTCCCGACGCTCCAGCGCACCCGTTCGCGGCGGGACATTCCCGCCGGAAGCTCGAAGACCTCTCGGCCGTCCTTTTGAAACCGGAACCGCACGCCCTCCGCCGCCAGCCCGTGGAGCCGGAGCTGGTGCTCGATGTGAGCCGCTTCGGTCGTCTCGGTGCGCAGGAACTTCCGGCGCGCCGGCACGTTGAAGAACAGGTCCCGGACCTCGATCATGGTGCCCGCGGCGCATCCCGCCTCCCGGACCTCGGGAGGAGCGCCGCCCTCGAGCCGGATCTCGGTTCCGGCCAGTTCGCTTTCCGGGCGCGTCACCATCCGGAAACGGGACACGCTGGCGATGCTCGGCACCGCTTCGCCGCGAAAACCAAGCGTCATCACCCGCTGCAGGTCGCCCACCTCGGCCAGCTTGCTCGTGGCGTGACGCTCGAGCGAGAGCAGGGCGTCCTCGCGCGACATGCCGCAGCCGTCGTCGCTCACCCGCATCAGCGCCGCACCGCCCCGCCGGATCTCGACCAGCACCTCGCCGGCCCCGGCGTCGATGCTGTTCTCGACCAGTTCCTTGATCACGCTGGCCGGGCGCTCGACCACCTCGCCGGCCGCCACCTGGCTGGCCAGCACGTCGGGCAGGACGCGGATCACGGGCACGGCCCGAGTGGAAAGTTCCACGTTCCAAGATGCAAGCCCGCCGCGTCGGAGCACCGTCAAAGCCCCAATCTCCCAATTTCCAATTTCCCAATCTCCCCATCCACGATTATCAGTCCCCCGCCATGATCCGTATCAGCGAACCCGCCGCCGACGCCCTGCGGTCCCTGCTTCAGAGCAAGGGGGCCGCCGCCGAGGCCGGACTGCGGCTCGCCGTTCGACGCGGCGGCTGCGCCGGCTGGCAGTACGAAATGAAGATCGCCGAGCCCGAGGAAGGCGACGAGGTCTCCGACTTCGAGGGCGGACGCCTCATTGTCGCCGCCGACAGCCGCGACAGGCTCGACGGCTGCGAGGTCGACTACGAGGACTCGCTCTCCGACGCCGGCTTCCGCATCCGCAATCCCCAGGCGACCCGCTCCTGCGGCTGCGGCACCTCCTTCGAAACCGCCGGCGATCCGGCGCCCGACCCGTCCGACGTCGAGGACTGCGGCAATCCCGGATGAACGCGGCGGCTCCAAGGCGGCGCCGCGCCCACTTCTACTGGTGGACGCTGGCGAACGTGCTCGCCGCCTGCGCGGCGGTGCTGAGTTGGGTGCTGTGCCTGCACGTCTTCGGACACCCCGAGATCCCCAAGTATTACGAATGGCTGCGTCAGCTCGGCCGCGCCGAACCCGCCGTCGGTTTCACCCTCCAGCAGGCCCCGCCCGGCGAGGCCGCCGACCCGCGGGCGCTCTACCGCCGCTACGCCGAGCTCAACGAGACGGCCACCGCCCGCCTCAACCAGGCGCTGATGCGCAACTACCTCACCGGCCTCGAGGAGACGGGGCTGATCCAGTACGTCGAGGGTGACTTCGAGATCACCCACGTCCGGGAACTCGACGACAAGGACCTCTTCCAGCCGGGCTTCGCGGTGCGCGCCCGGGCGATGGTGAGGCCCGACGAGTTCAGCGAGGCCGCGCCGTGGCCGGTGAGCATCGACTACCTCTTCCCCACGCGGAATTCGGTCGCCGCCGACTGGTTCAGCGCCGGCGACCGGCTCGAAGTGGCCAAGGTGCCCAACTGCGCGATGCTGATGCACGTCGCCCGCGACGACGGCGGTGACACGCCGATCGTGCGCCTGACCGTCGTTCCCATCGCGATGGGCCAGTATCGCATCGGGAAAGACCGCGCCTTCACCATCGTCGCTCCGGAAACCTTGAATCCCGGCGCCCGTCTGCCGGCGTTCCCGGAAGGGAGTGGCTCCTTGAAGGAGCCATGATGGTCGGGCGGGCGGCCTTCGGCCGCACCAGTCTTCACGGGCGATTGGGAAATCGCCTCCCCCGCTCATGGCGCTTTCAAAGCGCCACTCCTCAGAACTCGCAATGCCCCGGCGTGCGGGCGAAGGGGATGACGTCGCGGATGTTCTGCATGCCGGTGACGAACATCAGCAGCCGCTCGAAGCCCATGCCGAAACCCGCGTGCGGCACCGTGCCGAACTTCCGGGTGTCGAGATACCAGCCGTAAACCTCATCGGATAGGCCGTGGCGATCACCACACCCAATGGTAAAAGCCCTCAATTCGATCCGACCGGGATCCGTCCGCCGAGCCGATTTCACCGCCTTCCTGGGGTCGAGGATCACGGTGTGACCGTATCGATCCTTGATCCCCACCACCCAGTGCCAAACAACGGCGCCACTCTTCACTTACCGCTCCTGAACGGCGGCCAGGCACCCATCGGGCACCCCATGCGTTTCTCGTTCGCGAAATTCCCATGTTCACAGCATCCGTGAACAAGCCCTTCTCCGTGAACACAGCCTGTCTCCTCCTCAGGCACTTCAAGTTCCCCCTTGCAAGATGGGTGACACCGTGGCACACATTCTCTCATGAGCACGGCCGTCAAAAAGGCGAAATCCGAGCGCCTGGTCGCCCGGATCAGCCCGGACGACAAGGAGACCATCGAACGCGCCGCCGCGATGGAAGGCCGCTCGCTGGCCGCCTTCACCGTCGAGCACCTGCTCGCCAAGGCCCGCGAGGTCATCGAGGAACGGACCGTCATCCGGCTCAACGAGGAGGAGTCACGCCGGTTTGTCGAGATCCTCAACGCCCCGCCGCGCAAGCCGACGAAGGAGATGTTGGCCGCCTTGAAGCTGTATCGGGAAACGGTCGTCAGCGATGTCAATCAGCCGGCGAAGTAGGCCCGCAGTTCGACCATCGTGACGACCATCCGGTTGCCGCTCATCGGGCGGAACCCGAACCGTTCATACCACGCCGCCGCCCGCTCGTCCTTCGGATCGACCACGACCACCACAAAGGGAATCTCGGATACAAGGCAGCGGGTCAGGGCGTCACAGAGCAAGCGCTCGCCGATTCGCTGGCCCTGCGCCGACTTCGCCACTGCCAGACGCCCGAGCAACGCAGCCCCGATCCTCCGATAGCGGGGCAGCTTCCGCCCGAGCGACTTCGGCAGCTCCGGCAGCTCGCTCATCTCCACCGCCTCGGCGGACAACGTGTAGTAGCCGAGAACTTCCGCGCTCTCCTCCGACGCCACCGCGACCCAGCATCCGCAGGCACCCCGCTTCACATCCTGGTTCGCCTGTTTGGCGAGATACTCGTTCAACTCCAGCACCCCGCAATCGAAGCCCGCGCGATCATGGTGCGAGGGGTCGAGCGATTGAATGTGAAGTCGGTCGCCCACAGGCATCTATGATTTGAAATGCTGCTGGATGTATTCGTGCGCCTGCTTGCCGGGCAGCGCGGGCGACGATGCTCCGGCCCGGATGTGAAACGCTTCGTCGGCACCATTCTTCAGGAACACCGGCTGATCACTCGGCTGACACTCGACGGCGAGGAACTTCTTTCCTCCGATCTCCCCAATCTCGGTCTTCAGGCAAGAAAACACCGAACCCCCGAGCTTTGTTTTGATCAGATTGTCGAGATGCAGCAGCATCTTGTCCTCGTTCGGGAAATTGTCTTGCTCAAGACCGATCACATTGCCGTCGTCGTCAACGCCGACGAAAAGGGTGCCTCCCTTGGAATTGAAAAAAGCCGCCAGCGTTTTGAGCACGGCATACTCCATCTTCGGATCAGGCTGATTGGTGTGCAGATTCACGCGTAGCGTCGACTTGAATTCCACTTGCATGCCTTCGCCGCGGTCGATGCGGTGTTCCCAGGTGTCCTCTTCTTCCTCCACCATCTCCCCGTGGGTAAGCCGCTCGAACCCATCCGCGATCACTTTGGCGATGCCCTTGCGCCGCGCATCGAGAAAGACCTTGTAGTCCGTCTTTTCCCACCCGTCGGACAGGGCGTGCCAGTAGGCCTGGTCAGCCTGTTCTTTTGGAGTGAGCCGCTCCCAGTAGAGAGGGAAATACTCCGACGGAGGCAGATCCGAGATTACGATGTTGTCATTCCACTCAACCAGCGCGTAGTTCGCAATCTGGTTGGTGTCTCGGGTCGATGAAAAGCCGAGCGTGCCCAGGTAGCTCTTCGGATAAAGGTGGTGGCGTTCCACCGGCGACTTCTTCGATTTCAGCGCCGGGTCGAGGACATCGCGGATGTGCTTCTTCGAAAAGAGAGCCCGCGCCTGGAGCAGGTTCAGGGAAGCATAGTAGGCGAACAGCAGCGGACTCGTGGCCGACGAAGTCTCCAGACGGTTCGGCAGGGTTACCGACCAGAAGTCAGGCGTCAGCTCCGAGGCAATCACCCGCTCGATCCAGGCCAGAAACTTCTCTGAATCCTTAACTTCCCGCAGGTCGGCCAGGTCGCGCTCCATCAAGGTTTCCGGGGAGCCGCCCGTGTAGCGTGACGTGATCGACGCCATGAAAAACCAGCGCCCGATCACCTGGGAAAGGGTATGCGGCACCACTTTGAGATCAATCCTGCCGATCAGGTAGAGGATGTAGGTGTAGATCACCGTCGTCGACGAACTGATCATGTGGCCGCCGAGGAAGCCGCTCTGGCGCATAATGCCGAGAAAGTCATGCCAGTGCTGGAGGTTCAACACGTGCGACTGGGCCTTCTGGAGCAGGGCGAACTGCTTCTCCCGCATCTCCTCGCTGAACTCGTCGGTCTCCATGTCCTTACCCCGGAGGACCGAGTAAGCGGATTTGAGCCGCGCCCGACGAAACGCCAGCCCGATTGACACGCGCAGAAGCTGGTCCGGCGACGGCTCGATGAAGTAATTGAATGAACTTGCCTGTCCCTTCGTCGGCTTGCGCGCATCCTGACAGAACTGCTCGAGTTCCTTGCGCCCGTCCTCCCAGAAGACCGACATCAGGGTCAGGATGAAGTCCGCCTGATTAAGCGTCTTGCCCTTGCTGTTGATGCGCACGAAGACTTCCGCAACCTGCTCCTCGTCGATGCTGGCCGAAAGCTGGAGTGTGGTGAATGGAAAGCCCGTGAGGTTGAAGAGGCGTTGCAACGCCTGCTCGCAACCCTTCCGCTCGTCCTCGGTGAACTCCTTGCCGTTCTTCTCCCGGTGAGCCGCGAGACTTTCGAGGAACTCCCCGACGATGCGGAACTGGCTCGCGCCCTTGGCGAAAAGCTCGGAAATGTTCGGAAGATACTCCGGATCACGCCGAATGGCGGCGTCGCAGACCTCGAACCTTCCATCGACCGGGCGAAACGCGATCTCGATGTTCTCCTCCTCGTAATTCTCCCGCTTCACCGCAATGCCCTTGAGAACGGCGTAGAGCGAGGTCATGCGTTGCTGGCCATCGACGATCAGCAGGTTCGGCACCTTCTGGTGTTGGTTTGCGCCGATCCGTTTCGTCTTCTCCCCCACCTGATTTTCCCAGAATAGCAAATATCCGACCGGATAGCCCTGATACATCGAATCGAAAAGATCCCGCACTTTCGCGTTTTTCCAGACGAACGGTCGCTGGATGTCCGGCAGGCCAATCTCGCCCATCTCGATGTCGTCGATGAGTTTCGAGAGCGAATAGCCAACTTCTTTGAATAGGGTTGTGCTCATGAATCAGAAAGGAGCTTGGGGAGCAGCAGGTCGCGGGTTTGGCGGAGGTTTTCGTTTCGGTGAGCTAGTGTCCCGCGCGGCAAGAGCGTTGACTTTCGCGCGAGAGATTTTTTCCAAATGCAAGGCGTGACGAGGGAGCAAATCGAGATTTGTGACCGAGGAACAACGCCGCAGTTGGAAAAAAGATCCGCGACCCCTTGGGCGGACGAGCGCAGCGAGCTGATTTTAAAAGAACCCCCATAGTCTCGAAAGGTGACGAACTTGCCGCGCGGGACACTAGCGTCTGGATCTCGGCGAGCATCGGGGAAGCCATGCCCTCAAAGCGTTCCAGCACTTCGGCACTTGGCGCAACAACTCGGTGCCCCTTCAGCACTCCCGCTGAGCCAACAATCGGCACCGTTCCGGGTCGCCGTTGCGCCTCAGTTAGATCGTAGCCCCGTTGGAGGATGACAAGCTCTCCGAGCGTTGTTTCTCCGCCGTTCATGCCGTCTCCAGAATTTCCGCCACGTTTGCCGCGATCCGTTCCTGCAGCTCCCGCGCCTCGGCGTTGAGCACTTCGAGTTCCTCGTTGAGGGCTTCGAGCCGCTCCCTGAAATCCTCGTCGCTGAGTTCCTCGCCCTTGGCGACGCCGACGTAGCGGCCGGGATTGAGCGACCAGCCTTGCCCCGCGATTTCATCGCGGGAGGCTGCCTTACAAAGACCCGGGATGTCTTTGTAAGTCAGAAGTTTCAAGTTTTCAGCGTTCAGTTCCTGCTTGCCGGCTTCGCCAAAGATTTCGAGGAGCTTTTCACCGGAACCGGATTCGGTTTCGATCGGTTGGCCGCGGTAGAGGCGGACGACATTGGCGAGGAACTCGTTCTGCGCCGGGGTGAAGTCGCGGTGGGCACGGTCGAGCTGGCGGAAGACGTGGCGGGCATCGAGGAACAGAACGGTGTCCTCGCGCGGGGTGCCATCAGGCAGGCGAGCATCGCCCTTGCCCTTGTCGAGGAACCAGAGGGTGCAGGGCAGCGTGACGGTGTAGAAGAAGTTCGACCCGATGCTGACCATGACGTCCACGTGGCCGCTGCGGATGAGCTTTTCCCGGATCTCCTGCTCGGAGGCGCGGGCGTCGGCGGCGGAGTTGGCCATCACGAAGCCGGCCCGGCCGGTGGCATTCAGCGCGGAGTGGAAGTGCTGGATCCAGAGGTAGTTGCCATTGTCGGTGCGCGGCAGGCCGAAGGCGTAGCGCGGGTCGTCGGCGAGGCGCTCCTTGTCGATCTTGCTGACGTTGAAGGGCGGATTGGCGAGGACGAAGTCGAAGCGGCCGACGGAGTCGTGGAGGTCCTCGTAGTAGGTGTTTCCTTGGCGGATGTCGCCGCTGAGGCCGTGGACGGCGAGATTGAGCCGGGCGAGGCGGCTGGTTTCGGTGACCCGCTCCTGGCCGTGGCAGGAGATTTCCGCGATCGGGTTCTTGTGGTGGTTCTCCACGAAGCGGGCGGACTGGACGAACATGCCGCCGGAGCCGCAGGCGGGATCGTAGATGCGCCCGTGGTAGGGCTCGAGAATCTCGACGATGAGGCGGACGATGGAGGTGGGCGTGTAGAATTCCCCGCCCTTCTGCCCCTCGGACATGGCGAACTTGCCGAGGAAGTATTCGTAGATGAGGCCGAAGGTGTCGCCGCCCTTGTCCATGGGGATGGAGGCCATGACCTTGAGCAGCTCGGCGAGGGTGCGGTTCTCGAGGATCTGGTAGGTCTTCGGCAGGACGTCGGCGAGGTCCGGGTTCTCCCTCTCGACGGCGCGCATGGCGTCATTGACCGCCTGGCCGATGTTGCCGCCCTCGGGGAGCTGGAGCAGGTGGCCGAAGCGGGCCTCCTCGGGCAGGTAGAGCACGCCCTTCGCATGGTAGTCGGCCGGGCCGATTGTTCTTCGCCTTCGCGGCGAAGAGCCCTCACCCCCTGCCCCTCTCCCAGAGGTAGAGGGGTGAAGCTCTTCGTGGGCGGCCTGAAAGCGGACGTCGGCGTAGCGGAGGAAGATCAGGCCGAGGACGATGGGCGAGAACTCCGAGGGCTTGAGGGCGGCGTTCGCCCAGAGCTGGTTGGCGGCGCCCCAGAGCTTGGTTTCCAGCTCGGAGTGGGAGTCGTCGGAAGAGGCGGGTTCGGTCCAGTGCATGGGGAATGCCGTGCTGTTAGCACGGAGACAGGCTAGCCGAAGCAAAGTTCCCGTGGCAAGGTGAAGGCCGTATCGGGAAAGACCGCGCATTCACCATCGTCGCTCCGGAAACCCTGAATCCCGGCGCCCGTCTGCCGGCGTTCCCGGAAGGGAGTGGCTCCTTGAAGGAGCCATGATGGTCGGGCGGGCGGCCTTCGGCCGCACCAGTCTTCACGGGCGATTGGGAAATCGCCTCCCCCGCTCATGGCGCTTTCAAAGCGCCACTCCTCAGAACTCGCAATGCCCCGGCGTGCGGGCGAAGGGGATGACGTCGCGGATGTTCTGCATGCCGGTGACGAACATCAGCAGCCGCTCGAAGCCCATGCCGAAGCCCGCGTGCGGCACCGTGCCGAACTTCCGGGTGTCGAGATACCAGCCGTACTCCTCTTCGGAAAGCGAGTGGCGCTCCATGTTCGCGCGGAGCACGTCGAGGCGCTCCTCCCGCTGGCTGCCGCCGACGATCTCGCCGATGCCCGGCACGAGCAGGTCCATCGCCGTCACCGTTCGGCCGTCATCGTTGAGCCGCATGTAGAACGGTTTGATCTCCTTCGGATAGTTGAAGACCGTGACCGGCCGCTTGAAATGCTCCTCGGTCAGCCAGCGCTCGTGCTCGCTCTGCAGGTTCTGGCCGTACTCGACCGGATACTCGAAGCTCCTGCCGCTCCTTTTCAGGATCTCCACCGCCTCGGTGTAGGGCAACCGCTCGAAGGGATTCGAGGCGACGAACTCGAGACGTTGTCGAAGCCCCTTGTCGATGAACTTCTCGAAGATCGAGAGATCGCCGTCCTGCTTCTCGAGCGCCTCGTGCACGAGATGTTTCACCATTTCCTCGGCCAGATCCATGTCGCCCGCCAGGTCGCAGAAGGCCATCTCCGGCTCGATCATCCAGAACTCCGCCGCATGCCGGGAGGTGTTCGAGTTCTCGGCCCGAAACGTCGGACCGAAGGTGTAAATGTTCCCCAGCGCGCAGGCGAAGGTCTCGCCCTCGAGCTGGCCCGACACCGTGAGGTGCGTCGCCTTCTCGAAGAAGTCGTCGCCGAAGGACTGCTTGTTTCCCGAGGTCGGGTCGAGCGTCGTCACCCGGAACATCTCCCCCGCCCCCTCGCAGTCGCTGGCGGTGATGATGGGCGTGTGGATGTGGTGGAAGCCGCGCTCCTGGAAAAAGCGGTGCACGGCGAAGCTCATCCGGCTGCGGAGACGGAACATCGCGCCGTAGAGATTCGTGCGCGGGCGCAGGTGGGCGATCGAGCGAAGGAACTCCGGTGAATGGCCCTTCTTCTGCAGCGGAAAATCGTCCGGAGCATCTCCGAGCAGCCTCACCGAGGAGGCCTGCACCTCCCAGTTCTGTCCGCCTCCCTGCGAGGCCACCAGTTTCCCCTCCACCGCGACCGAGGCGCCGGTGCTCATCTCCGGAAGGTCGTCCGAGCCTGGCGTTCCCCGATCGACGATCACCTGCAGGTTGCCCAGGCACGAGCCGTCGTTGATCTCGAGGAAGGAGAACGCCTTCGAGTCGCGCCGCGTCCGCACCCATCCCGCGGCGTGAATGGAATCGGACGGCGCCTCGGCGGCGAGAAGGTCCCGGATCAATGTGCGCATGCCCTTCCCTAGCAAGCGCGCGGGTGGCGGCAAGGGCGGACCGTGCTCACCTGACCGTCGGCAGGGCCTCGCTGGTGACGGCCGGACTGCCGATCAACCGCGGGCGTTCGTCCCACCGCTCGGAGCCGCCCAGCATCCGTTCCCACAGGCGGCCCATCATCGGACCCACTTCCCGGTCATCCTTGAGCGTCCGCTTCAGCGGATCGCCGCGACCATCGACCTGATATTCCCATGCAAAGGTCGGCCTCAATGCGAGGCCGCGGTCGTCCCACTCGCGATACTCCCCGAAGCGCATGTCCACCAGCCACACCCCCCGTTTGGTGTGCCGGGTCAGCCACCATTGATTGGAGAAATCCCTAACCGAGCGGACTTCGAAGTCGTCCGCCAGTTCCGGCGGCAGGCTTCCGCCCTTCGGATAGATCGTCCAGGCCATCGGTTCCTCGCCGTCCAGCAACGCCCGGTAGCCCACCCAGAACTCGTCGTCCCGCTCGACCACCGCCCGCCAGAGCAGGATCGAGAACGGCGCCGGCGCCTCCATCCTGCGCTCCCACTCGATCCCGCGCCCCGCCAGATCCGCGACGACCCGTGATGACACCGCATGCTTCGCCCAGAAGCTGAGCCCGACGTAGAGCAGGCTGATGCCGACGCACACCAGCGTCATCCGCCATCCCTCGCGCTTCTTCCATCGCTTTCCCTCGATCCTCAGGCCCCAGACGATCGCCACCAGCAACGGCAGCGTGAACACCGGGTCGATGATGAAAAGGTTGTCGAACGACACCGGGTGGCGGGAGAACGGCCACAGGACCTGCGTTCCGTAGACGGTGAAGCAATCGATGAGGACGTGCGTCGACCACACCAGGAAGACGAACCAACCGGCATGCTGCGGCGTGACCTTCTGCCGCTTCCATCGCTTCGACAGCGGCTTCGCCAGGCCGAAGGTGACCGCCAGCATGACCAGCAGCGAGTGGGAGAATCCGCGGTGGATGCGCAGATCGACGGCGGTGTCGAAGAATGGCAGCAGCACGGCGTCGAGATCGGGAATGGTCCCGAACAGCGCGCCCCAGCCGATCGCCGGCCGGCCCAGCTTGGGGCCGAGCACCAGCGCCCCGACCGTCGCGCCCAAAGCCGCCTGCGTGATCGAATCCACGGCGCCACTCTCCGCCTCCGCATCCATCCGCCAAGCCCGAAAGTTCGCGAGTTGCCGGCATTACAAAATCTTTCCCGATCGACCCCTTGAAAGGCCGCGGAATCAATGGGTACGGTGCATCGCTGCCCGGAAGTCGCGGGTCAACAAACCGCGACCGCTCCGCCCTCGTCGGGCGTTGAGAGGCACGAACGAAAGGATCCGGTATCGCGCAGGGCATGGCCCCGCGGACCGGATGACAACCGAACCAAGAACAAATGATGATAACACAAGATATGCGAACCATACTGACAACCACCGCTCTCGGCATCGGACTGACCACCGCGGCTGCGGCCGCCCCCAACCCCTATGCCAAGGAAGACCGAAGCTGGATCAGCATCCGCGGCACCGTCGGAGCGGTCACCGCCGACGCCTTCGAACTCGACTACGGTGAAGGTTTCGTGACCGTCGAGATGGACGATTTTGCCCCCGATGCCGATGGCTACAAGCTGTTGGAGGGTGATGAGGTCACGGTCTACGGCCGGATCGACGATGATACCTTCGAAACCACCAGCATCGAGGCGAGCAGCGTCTGGGTGCAGGGGCTCAACACCTACTTCTTCGCCAACTCGGCGGACGAGGAGGAACTGCCCGCCGTGGTGACCCTGCACACCATCGATTACGACCTGAAGCTGACCGGCACCATTCACGACGTGGACGGCAGCGAATTCACCCTCGACACCGGCCGGCGTGAGATGCGGGTCGATACCGACGAGCTTGGCTATGATCCCTTCGACGACGAAGGCTACCAGAAGCTCGACAAGGGCGACCGCGTCAGCGTCACCGGCAACATCAACAACGATTGGTGGGATAGCCGCGAACTGATGGCGGAGACCATCGTCACGCTTGAAGACAAGTCGGAATCCTGATCCGACCCCACTTACCGACGGGCCGCCCCGAACAGGGGCGGCCCGTTGTCGTACGGGACGGTGATCTGGAACTTGGCGCTTCTCAGTGCGAACCCCGGGCGCATAGCCTCCGGACATGCGCACCGCGGTCTACGCCGGCTCCTTCGATCCTCCGACCAACGGTCATCTTTGGATGGTCGAGCGGGGCCTGGAAATGTTCGACCGCCTCGTCGTCGCCATCGGCGACAACCCGGCCAAGAGCTACACGTTCACCATCCCGGAACGCCTCGATCTGCTGAAACGCTCGTTCCCCTCCTGCGAGCGGCTGACGGTCACCCATTTCGACAATCGCTACCTGGTCGACTACGCCGTCGATCACGAAGCGCGCTTCATCCTGCGCGGGATCCGCAGCCAGGCGGACTACGAATACGAGCGGATGATGCGCCACGTGAACTACGACATGGCGCCGGACATCACCACCGTGTTCCTGATGCCTCCGCGCGACATCGCCGAGGTGTCCTCGAGCATGGTCAAGAACCTCATCGGCCCCGACGGCTGGCGCGACACCGTCCACCGCTACGTTCCCGGCCCGGTCTTCGCCGCGCTCGAAGAGAAACTCGCGGACTGAGCCCTCCGCGACCCGATCCTGCCGCCGGATGGAATTTTCTCGCCGTCGGCGGGTGAATGTGACGGTTTCGTCACAAATCCATGCCGCTGCTCGCTTCGATCTCCCCGTTCTCGGTCATTTTCGGAATTCTTCAGGTTCTCGGTGCCCTCGGTGTCTTCCTTTTCGGGATGAAGATCATGTCGGAGGCCATCCAGCGCGTCGCCGGCAAGCGCATGCGCCAGGCCTTGGCGAGCGTCACCGGCAACCGCTTCAGCGGCATCCTCACCGGCTTCTTCACGACCACCCTCGTCCAGTCGTCGTCGGCCACCACGGTGCTCGTGGTCTCCTTCGTCAATGCGGGCCTGCTCACGCTCATCCAGTCCATCGGCGTGATCATGGGCGCCAACCTCGGCACCACCATCACCGCCTGGATCGTCGCGTTGATCGGGAAATTCAGCGTTTCCAGCGTTTCCCTGCCGCTCATCGGCATCGGCCTTCCCTTCGTCTTCATCGGCAAGGACAAGGGCAGAAGCTGGGGCGAGACCCTGCTCGGCTTCGGTCTCGTCTTCTTCGGTCTCGGGCTGCTCAAGGACTCGGTGCCGGACCTCCGCGAGCTGATGAAGACCGATCCCGCCACCGCCGACGTCATCCGCGACGTGGTCACGTGGATGGGCGGTCGCGGCTTCGCCTCCACGCTGCTCTACCTCATCGGCGGCATCATCCTCACCCTGATGGTTCAGTCGTCGTCCGCCGCCATGGCCATCACCATCACCTGCGCGCTCAACGGCTGGCTCGGCGACCTCTCCGACCCCGTGGCCGTGTTCCTGATGTCCGCGGCCATCGGGATCGGCGAGTACCTGTTCACCACCGCCCCCGCCTGGCTCGCCTCGCTGGGCTCGAGCGCCAACGCCAAGCGCGCCGCCCGCGCCCACTTCACCTTCAACGTGGTCGGCGTGTTGTGGATGCTGGCCCTCTTCGTTCCCTTCACCCGGATGTCGTGGAGCGTCGCGGGCATGCTCCCCGACAGCCTGCGCTCGGCTTCGGAGGGCTTCCAGACCTCGGAGATCGCCTTCGCCACCGCGATCTTCCACTCCGCCTTCAACCTCGCCAACATCCTCGCCCTCGTCTGGTTCGTCCCGCAGATCGCCCGCCTCGTCGGCGTCTGGGTGCGCGACCGCGGACCCGTCACCGCGGAAGGCCGACTGCGATACATTTCGCAGGGACTCGTCGACCTCGGCGAGCTCAACCTCGCCGAAGCCGAGACCGCCACCCGGCGGATGAACCAGCTCACCTCCCGCATGTACGACGGCTTCGTCCACGTCCTCAACCGGCCGGCCGAGGACCTCTCCGCCGAAGTCGCCCGGCTCAAGGAAATGGAGGACCAGTGCGACGAACTCCTCCACGACATCACCGCCTATCTCATCCAGTGCTCGTCCCACGAGATCGGGCCGGCCAACGCCGAGCGGGTCACCGCGATGCTACGCATCGTCTCCGAGCACGAGGAAGCCGCCGACCGCATCTACAGGCTGGTCAAGATCGTGCAGCGGAAATACGAGAAGGGCCGGGAGTTCACCCCCGAGCAGCACCGTGAACTCGACGCCATCTGCTCGCAGGTCCGGGCCATCCTCGACCTCGGTGCCAACTCGCTCTCCGGCGCGAGCGGCGAACTCCTCGAGAACGCCTGCCGCGTCGAGGACCGCATCGACCGCCTGCGCAAGAAGCACAACAAGGGCGCCGTCCGCCGCATGCAGGGCGGCACCGCCGTCCAGACGGAGATGCTCTACACCGAAATCAACAACCACCTCGAAGCCGTGGGCAACCACGCCCTGAACATCATCCAGAGCGCCGAACGGCCGGAGGATCTGGGAATGGACGCCCGCGCCGCACCCTGAAGGGCCTCCACTCCGGACGTGACACCCGCGGGCGGCTGCGACACTTATCGGGCGGCCCATGGAAACCCTGCTCATCGCCCTCGGCGCGCTGGTCCTCTATCTCGTCGCCTACCACACCTACGGACGCTGGCTGGCCCGGCGGATCTTCCAACTCGATCCCGACCGTGTGCCGCCGTCGGTCGAGCATGAGGACGGCACCGACTACGTGCCGACTTCCAGGGGGGTCGTCTTCGGCCACCACTTCACCTCGATCGCCGGCACCGGGCCGATCGTCGGGCCGGCCCTCGCCGTGATCTGGGGCTGGGTCCCGGCGCTGCTGTGGGTGCTCTTCGGCTCCATCCTCATCGGCGCGGTCCACGATTTCGGCTCGCTGGTCGTTTCCATGCGCAACCGCGGGCAGACCGTCGGCGACATCGCCGGGCGGGTCCTCGCTCCCCGCGCCCGCATCCTGTTCCTCTCGATCCTCTTCCTCGCGCTGACCATCGTGCTGGCGATCTTCGGGCTCGTGATCGCCGCGGTGTTCCGGATGTTCCCGGCGTCGATCTTCCCCTGCCTGATCCAGATCCCCATCGCCGTCGCGATCGGCCTCTGGCTGCACCGGCACGGGCTGTCGCTCTTCGTCCCCTCGCTGCTGGCGCTCGGCATCATGTACCTCACGGTCTGGTACGGCGACTGGGGCCCGCTGCACGCCTTCAACCAGACGCTCTCGAACCTGCCGGTCATCGCCTGGGTCGGCATCCTGCTGCTCTATTCCTACCTCGCCTCGGTGCTGCCGGTGTGGGTGCTGCTGCAGCCGCGCGACTACATCAACTCGCTGCAGCTCCTGTCCGCCCTCGGGCTCGTCGTCATGGGCCTGGTGGTCGCCGGGCTGTTCGGCTTCGGCGAGGAAAAGCGGGCGCTGGAAATCGTGGCGGAACCGGTCCGGCTCGGCGCAAGCGCCCCGGCGGGCGCGCCGATGATGTTTCCCTTCCTCTTCATCACCATCGCCTGCGGCGCGATCTCGGGATTCCACTGCCTCGTCTCGTCGGGCACCTCGTCCAAGCAGCTTCGCAGCGAGGCCGACGCCCAGTTCGTCGGCTACGGATCGATGCTCACCGAGGGTTTCCTCGCCGTGCTCGTGATCCTCGCCTGCGTCGCGGGCCTGGGGCTAGGCATCCCGGAAATGATCGACGGCAAGGAAACCGGCGCCGTCCTCACCGGCGAAGCCGCCTACCATGCCCGCTACGGATCCTGGCAGGCCGCCGGAGGCCTCCCGGCCAAGGTCGGCGCCTTCGTCGATGGCAGCGCGAACTTCCTCAAGGCGCTGGGGCTCAAGCCGGAATTCGCGGTCGCGCTGATGGGCGTCTTCGTCGCCTCCTTCGCCGCCACCACCCTTGACTCCGCCTGCCGCCTGCAGCGCTACGTCACCCAGGAACTCGCGGCGGCCACCGGCATCCGGCCCCTGTCGGGAAAGCACGCGTCCACGATCTTCGCGGTCATCGTCGCCGGGGCGATCGCCGCCCTGCCCGCGCCGGGCGCGTCGTGGGAACTGGCCAACCTGGGCAAGGGCGGGATGATCCTGTGGCCGCTCTTCGGTGCCACCAACCAGCTTCTCGGCGGCCTGGCGTTCCTCGTCATCCTCTTCTGGCTCCACCGGCGGAATCTCCCGCTGTGGTTCGTCGCGCTACCCGCAGTCTTCATGCTGATCCTGCCCGCCATCGCCATGGTCATGCAGCTCTTCGTCGGCGAGGGCGCCTGGATCACGGGCGGGAAGCCCAACTACCTGCTCGGCTTCTTCGGTGTCGCCACCCTGGCCCTGGAGGGCTGGATCGTCGTCGAGGCGCTCGGCGCCTGGCGCCGCGCGAAGGGCGTGCTCGAGGCCCCCGCCGCCTTTCCTTCCGCAGCCTCCGGCAAAGGGTGAGCGTCCCGCTCACTCGAGACAATCGACGAGCGCCGCAAGCACGAGATCGACGTTCGCCTGCGTCGCCGTGTGACCCATCAGGCCGATGCGCCAGACCTTGCCGGCCAGCGGCCCGAGCCCGCCGCCGATCTCGATGCCGTAGCTGTCGAGCATCGCCGCCCGCACGCCGGCATCGTCGATCCCGTCGGGGATCTTCACGCAGTTGAGGGTGTGGAGGGAGTGTTCGGGCAGGTATTCGAGCCCGATCTCGGAAAGCCCCGCACGCAAGCGCCGGTGGGCCGCCGTGTGGCGGGAGATCCGCGCCTCGATCCCCTCCTCGAGGATGATCCCGAGGGCTTCGCGCAGGGCGTAGATGAGATTGACCGGTGGCGTGTGATGATAGGCGCGGTCGCTACGGCCTTCATAGTAGTCCCGGAGCATCGCGACGTCGAAATACCAGCTCACCGGCCGGGTCTTGCGACGCTCCATGACCTCGACGGCCGCCGGTGAAAAGGTCACCGGAGAAAGCCCGGGCGGGCACGACAGGCACTTCTGCGTCGCCGAATACGCGGCATCGACATGCCAGTCGTCGATCGTCACCTCGTGGCCGCCGAGGGACGTGACCACGTCGGCGATCAGCAGCATTCCCTCCTCGTGGAGCATCTTCGCGACTCCCTCGAGCGGCTGGTGGGCGCCCGTCGAGGTCTCGGCGTGGACGATCCCCAGCGCCTTCGCCTTCGGGTGCCGGTGGACCTCCGCCTCGATCTCCCCGACGCTGAAGACCTCGCCCCATGGCTTGTCGAGGCGGTGCACCTTCACACCGTAGCGCTCCATCAGGTCGACCATGCGTTCCCCGAAGAGACCGTTCACGCACACGATCGCCTGGTCGCCGGGCTCGAGCAGGTTGGCCACGACGCACTCCATGCCGCCCATTCCGGTCGCCGAGACGGGAAAGGTCAGCTCGTTCGCGGTGCCGAAGAGCTCGCGCAACATCCCGCTGGTCTCATCAAGAATCTCAAGAAAGCGAGGGTCCAGATGCCCGAGCGTGGGGGCCGCCATCGCCCGCCGCACCCGGTCCGGCACCGTGCCCGGACCCGGACCCATCAGAATTCGCTCGGGAATCGCCATATGCTTAAGTTTTCTTAAGCAATGACGCCAGAATTTCGCCTCCGGGTCAATCCCCCGTCCGCGACCTTGCGCTCAGAACAGTTCGCCGAGGTGCTCCCGGTCGCTGGTGCTGATCAGGAGGAAGGCGCGCCCTTTCTCCGCCCATCGGGCGACGGCCCATTTCCCGTGCTGCTCGATCCGGGGGGACGTGCTTTCGGCATCCATCCCCTCCACGTCGTCGGTGCGAAACACCACGAGATGAACCACGTCGCCTTCACCCCTCAGGAAGCAGACCAGGGCGCCCGCCTTGCCATCGATCTCGAGTTTGCGGCATCCGATCCCCGGAACGTCCCGGAGGCCCTTCGGCAGGCACCCTTCCGGACAGGGGCTGCCCTTGCTGCGGATGAAGCGGAACAATTCGTCGTGGAAGAGCTGCCCCCGGTCGGGGTTCTCCAGGTGGAAGGAGAAATCGGGCGAACTGAGGGTGCGGATCGCCACTTCCTCGACGTGGTTGACCGGCACCGCTCCCGCCACCCGGGGGATCTCCACGCCGGGCCCCTGCTCCCCACGCGGCAGCAGTGCCACCGCGACACCGGCGGCAGCGGCCAGCGGCGCCGCCCATTTCCAGGACCACCAGGTCTTCCGGGGCGCTGACTTCTCCATCGCGATCAGAATTTCCCGCCGCAGTCCGTCCGGCGGACGCAGGCCCTCCAGTGCGTCGGAAAACGCGCGATCGACACCATCCGGCCCGGGCATCTCGCCGCGCTCCGCAGCCAGCGAACCAAGGATTTCCTCCCGCAGGCTTTCCGGCAGCTCGACCCGCGAGAGCGCCCCGGCGAACGCCGCGTCACGGGCACGCTCGGCCGCCAGCCAGTCGCCCAGTTCGCGATCGGCCGCCGCCAGCCGCAACGCCTCGGCGAAGTCCGACGAGTCGGCGTCCGCGCCGTCGGGCCGGAAACTGCTCAGGATGAATTTCGCTTCGTGCTTATCCATGGTCGTTGATCATGCTTCGCGCTGCAGGCGCAGGATGTTCTTGGGTGCGCTCGAGGGCTCCGAGGTCATGCGCCTCCGCAACATCGCCTTCGCCCTCGAAATTCTCGACATCACGGTCCCGATCGGCACGTCGAGGATCTCCGCGATCTCCTTGTAGCTGTGCTGCTGGAGGTAGAAGAGGCTGATCGGAGCGCGGAAGGTCTCCTCGAGCTCGCCGAGCAGTTCCAACGCACGCTGGGCGTCGAGCTGGCGGTCGGAATCATCCTCCGCCACCTCCACCCGGCCCGCCACCGCTTCGGTCAGCTCCTCGTCGGAGAAGCGCCGGGCCTTCCTCGCGTGGGCGAGAAACTCCCGGTGCAGGGTGGTGAACAGCCAGGTCTTGGCCTTCGAGCGGTCCCGGAGCTGGTCGCCCTTCTTCGCCCAGATGCAGAAGGTCTGCTGCACCAGGTCGGCCGCGGTCTCCCGATTCTTCGACATCGAGAGCGCGAATCGGTAGAGCGCCTCGTAGTGGGCATCGACCAGCTCCTCGAACTCACTCATCTGCGGGCATGAGAGAGCATCTCCCAGCCGCCTATTCCCAGTAATATTTCCGCGCGGGACCTGACGGTCCCGGGAAGGGGATCACATTGGCGGGCATCACGTCGGGCCGGCGGGCGGGTCGGTCGACGAGACGGTTCGCGAGTTGGAGGATTCGATGAAGATCCTGACGGTTGTTGGGTGCCTTGCCGATGAAGACAACTCGTTTGACAGCCTGGCGGCTCATGATGGTGGGAAGTTGGGGTTGGGTGAGAACCTCGACTCCCGTCCGGCTCGCTCCCTGGGGGGTACGGGCTCGGTGGCCATGCGGGTGTGTGGGTGAACGGGGTTGATTAAAAACTTATCCACATATCCTGACAAGCCATAAATCGCTGATATTTAGATACTTTTGTTAACTTCAATATCTGACTTCACAATGTGCTAACATCCGCTTGAGGACGGATGGATCGCCGGGGTTGCCAATCCCGGGAACGACTTCCAAGCTGCGCGCCGTGAGAATCTTCACCCTCCTGCTGCTTTCCTCGCTGACCGCCCTGGCGGACGAAGTCGTGCCGGCCATCGCGCCCCAGCAAGAACGCCCGTGGCCGGGCGCGGACTTCTGGGCGAATCCCGCCGAGGACTGGGAACTCAGCAACGGCCGGCTGGAGAACCGCTTCTCCGGCGGCGGACGCAACCTGGTGATCCTGACCGCCGAACTGACCGACCGGCGCGAGGCCTTCACGGTCCAGACGACGATCGATCAGATTTCGTTCGAGACCCGGGGCGAGGGCTACGTCGGTTTCGAGATCGGACGCCTCGGGTCTTTCGGGGATTACCGGGACTCGGCGGTCAACGGCGCGGGGCTTCCGGTCGGCATCGGCTTCGACGGACGGCTCATGATCGGATCGCCTGGCGAAACCGACGAAAGAGTCGAAATGCCGCTGCGCAACATCCGGCTCGAACTGAAGGCCGAGCCCTCCGAGGGCGAACTTTTCCAGTGCACGCTCCGGGCCTCCGACGGCACCGGGCAACTGCTGGCGAAGGTGACCAAGCCGGTCCACCAGAGCCGGCTGAGGGGATTGATCGCGCTGATGGCGACCACCCGGATGCCGCCGGAGATGAATACGGCGAAACCCCGTCCGCCCCGCCAGAAGCCCGTCAGCCAGGAGCGCGGCGACGAGGGCCGGTTCGCATTCTCCGACATCACCCTCAGCGGCGAGCGCATCGTCGCCCGGCCCGAGCGCGCCTTCGGACCGATCCTCTGGACGACCTACACCCTCGACAACGCCGGCGTGCTGCGCCTGCTGGTGCAGGCGGCCGCTTTCGACCGCAAGGCGGACCTGGAAGCGACTCTCGAACTGCCCGGCCGCGAGGCGGTGGTGGCGGATCTCGAGGGCAATTCGCGCACGGCCCTGTTCCGTGTCCGCAACCTGCCGACCGACCGCGACACCCCGTTCAAGGTCGAACTGGCGGGAGGCACCTGGGAGGGAACGATCCGGGCGCTGCCGAAATCGGGGCCGGTCAAGATCGCCGCCCTTTCATGCAACGACGCCACGGGCTTCCCCCACCAGGACCTTGTCGCCAACGTGGCCGCCCAGGATCCGGACCTCATCACCTTCCACGGCGACCAGATCTACGAGGGGATCGGAGGCTACGGCCTGATCTACGACCAGAAGCCGAACGACCGCTCGCTGATCTCCTACCAGAGGAAATATGCGATGCACGGCTGGACCTGGCGGGAACTGCTGCGCGACCGGCCTTCGATCACGATCCCCGACGACCACGATGTCTTCCACGGCAACCTCTGGGGAGCGGGCGGCGAACCTTCCGACACCAGCGAAGGTTTCGGCAACCCGTCGCAGGACTCCGGTGGCTACAAGATGTCCACCGAGTTCGTGAACGCCGTCCACCGCAGCCAGACCGGCAACCTCCCCGAGCCGGCGGATCCCGCACCCTGCCGCAGCGGAATGCGCGTGTACTTCACCCGTTTCATCTTCGGACCGCTCGACATCGCGGTGCTGGCGGACCGCCAGTTCAAGTCGGCTCCCCGCGACCTGCTGCCGGAGGCCGAGATCGAGAACGGCTGGCCGGGCAACCTTCGCTGGGATCCGGTCACGCAGTCCGGACATCCGGAAGCCGAACTGCTCGGGCCCCGGCAGGAGGCGTTCCTGCGACGGTGGGCCCGCAATCCGGAAAAAGGAACCCGCTTCCGCGTCGCCATCTCCCAGTCGCCATGGTGCGCACCGCAAACGCTGCCGAAGGATGTCCACCATGATCGCGCCGTTCCCTCGCTACCGGTTTACAAGCCCGGCGAGTATGCTCCCGACGACGAACCGAAGCCGGACTTCGACACGAATGCCTGGCCCAAAGCGAAACGCGACCTCGCCCTCGCACTCCTCGCGGAGGCGAAAGCCGTCCATCTGACCGGCGACCAGCACCTCGGCACCACCGGACAGTACGGCATCGAAACATGGAAGGACGGCCCGTGGTGGATCTCCACCCCGGCCATCGCCAACATCTGGCCCCGCCGCTGGATGCCCGCCGAGGAAGGCAGGAACCGCCGCCCCGGCGACCCGAAATGGCTCGGCGAATTC
The DNA here is from genome assembly GCA_937957985.1 of uncultured Verrucomicrobiae bacterium. GTDB lineage: Bacteria > Verrucomicrobiota > Verrucomicrobiia > Verrucomicrobiales > Akkermansiaceae > Haloferula. Next base: position 1,596 of record CALGOH010000215.1, on the reverse strand, counting down.
AAGGACGGCTTCGGCAATCCCTTCACCCTCCACGCGGTCGCCAATCCCCACGACATCGAGCGCGAGCCAAGCCGCCTCTTCGATCGCGCCGTCGGCTACGCCGTCGTCACCTTCGACCCCTCCTCCGGTCATGTGACGTTTGAAAACTGGCCCTACTGGGCGTCGCCCGAAAAGGATGCCCCGGACAATCAGCCCTACCCCGGATGGCCGGTCGTCATCGAACCCTCGTCCGGCAAACGGATCCGCTGATTTCCGCACGCCGATTTCCCTTGACCCCCGGGGGGCCGCGTGCATCCTTCGCGCCCCTTCAACCCGACCCCTTTCCCACCATGGCACGCGTCTGCAGCATTCGAGGAAGCCGAGTCCGCACCGGCGGCAGGATCAACCGTTCCGGTCTGGCCAAGAAAAAGGGCGGCATCGGCCGTCACGTCACCAAGGTGGTGAAACGCAAGGTCTCGCCCAACCTCCAGACCAAGCGCATCTGGGTGCCCGAACTCGGCCGCTGGGTCCGCGTGAAGCTCTCCTGCCGCGCGCTCAAGACGATCAACAAGAACGGCGCTTACGTCACGCTGAAGAAGGCTGGGCTCGTCTGACGCGGTCCCTCGATCCAAATTCTCAGAAAAGGCCCGGATCATTTCCGGGCCTTTTTGTTTCGGGCGGCTGCCTTCATTTCACGCCTCCACCACCGGGACCAGCACGGCGTCGCGCATGCCGTGGATCTTCTTCTTGTCGAGAGGCACCAGCGTCGCCAGGCAACCGCCGAGCGCGGTCTTTCCTCCGCCATCGACGAAGTAGTACGGGCACAGCCGGACCCGTCCCTTCATCACCTCCACTTCTCCATCCTCGCGATAGACCGGGTGCTCGACCACCCGGGTCTCCCGGAACTCCTGCAGGATCCAGGGCTGCTGGTTGAACTCGCCAAGCGCGTGCCGCAGGCGCTGCTTCCACTCGGGTCCCGACAGATCATGGCCGACAAAGACCCCCCGCGAACCCCAGGCCGTTTCATGGAAACCGCTGATCTTGAGCACCAGCCGCCGCTCGCGCTGGCTGAGGTCGGCGACCTCATCCCACGAATGCACCTCAAGACGCGGCAGCGCCGCCTGGGGCGGCAGCGGCGAGGGATCGACCACCCAACTGAAGGGCACCAGTTCGCGGATCCGCTCGAGGTGGCTCCCCCTCAGCATCTCCTGCCACAGCGGCCGCAGCGCCGGGGTCCACAACAGGGCCAGCCACAGCTTGTCCTCCAGATGGGGCAGGCACGGAGGATTCATCGAGACTCCGCCCGTCACCGACGCTTCCGCGAGCCGGCGGAAAAGGGGCAGGCTTTCCCAGTCGAACCACTCGAAGAACCGATAGACCGCCGGCTCATCGCCCATGAGATCCTCCGCCGCCACGACCCGGCGCCCGCCTCCCGCCTCGGCGACCAGCCATTCCATCTCCCGCCGGTAGTCGGCCGCCTCCTCCGAGATCACCACCGCTCCACCCTCGTCGCGCCTCCCCGCAGAGCCTCCGGGCCCGCCGCCGGCTCCCCCGACCACCTCGAAGCCCGCATCGCCGTAGCCGCCGGGGCGCCCCGCGGTTAGGCGCCGCCGCCCC
>CALGOH010000214.1 GCA_937957985.1 uncultured Verrucomicrobiae bacterium | reverse complement strand
CTCCGGGTGCCCCGTTCTCTCGACGCTTTCTCATCTCCCGCTATGATCCGGCGACCTCGGAGATCTACCCGCTCGCGCAGCATCTCGCGCACGACAAGCTCGGCTTCACCTACAACAACCTCGGGGCCTCGACCGCCACCGACGAGACCGTCGCGTGGGCGCTCGGGCTCGGGTATGGGATGACCTACTTCTTCGATGAATCGAAGCTCGATGAGAACGGCTTCAGGCAGTGGCTCGGCTGGATCGACCGCGTGCAGAAGTCGGTGGCGGCGCGCTACATCGGCGGGGGAGTCGGTGCCTTCGATCACCAGTGGGGTGCCGCGGATTCCGGCCGGATCGCGGCGAGCTACGGCGGCGTCGACCTGATCGCGAACCTCGGGGCGGACCCGCTTCCGGAAACGGGCCGGACGCTTGCGCCCCACGGATTCGTTGCCGAGACGCCGGGCATGGTCGCGGGGCATCTCATCGAGCCGGGCGGAACCGAGGCGGTTCGCTTCGTCGTGGAGGATGATGGCGGCGGCGGAGGGGAGTTCTGGATCCATTCCGAAGGCGGCCGCGCGGTGGTCATCGAGGTGCCGGACGGCATCGCGGGAAGCGTCACGGTCCGGGTGGAGGGAGGGCCGGTGGTTCCGACCGAGGTGCTTGACGGGACCCTCGCCATCGACCTGCCGTCGGGAGCGATTCCGACGGATGCCTACCTCTGGAATGGCACGATCGGCCCCCCTTTCAGCTATTCGCTCAACCCCGGTGACACGATCACCATCGACGACTACCTCGGTGCCGGTGGGCCTGTGACCGTTCCCGCCGGGATCGACGGCAAGCCGGTCGTGGCGATCGCCTCGAACGCCTTCAACGGGGATGCGGCCATCACCAGTCTCAGTCTGCCGGAGGGGCTGGAAACGATCGGCAACTACGCCTTCTTCGGCTGCTCCGGCCTGACCGACCTGGTGATCCCGGACAGCGTGTCGCTGATCGGGGACCATGCCTTCCGCAATGCCTCCGGGTTGCAGAGTCTCGACCTTGGCGAAGGCGTGACCACCATCGGCTTCGCCGCCTTTCAGGGATGCGTCGACCTGACTGCGGTGGTGATTCCGGATTCGGTCACCACGCTCGGCTCGAATGCCTTCTGGGGATGTTCGAGCCTGTCGAGTGTCACCCTCGGCGCCGGTCTTTCCGCGATCGGCAATGCGGCCTTCCAGGAATGTGTGGCGCTTGTGGCGGTGGCCGTCCCTGGGGGTGTCGCAAGCATCGGCGACTTTGCATTCTACGGCTGCACGGCACTCGCCTCGCTGACCCTCGAGGAGGGCGTCGAGACGATCGGGCAGGGGGCGTTCCAAGCCTGTGCGGGTCTCGAGCACGTCACCGTGCCGTCCAGCGTGACCACGATCGGATCCTTCGCCTTCGCCTTCGGCGGGAACCTGAAGGGTCTCTATTTTCCGGGAGGGCCGCCGGCGGCGGGGCCATCGATCCTGCAGGGCAACACCCAGGCGCTAGTCTATCGCACCCCGGAAGCCGTCGGCTGGACCGACCCCTGGAACGGCTGGCCGACCGTGGTCTGGAACCCGAAGGTGGTCTCGACGGGCTTTGTTGGCGGGAACTTCGTCCTGACGATCTCCGGGTCGGCCGACTTCGCCGTGCGCGTCGAGGTGGTGGATGATCTTGGCGCAGGTCCGTGGATCACGCACTCCGTGCTGGAGCTTTCGGGCGGATCGGCAAGCTTCACGGACACGGGTTCCGCCGGACACCCGACGCGTTTCTACCGGCTCCGGATGCCATGAAGTCGAGTCGGAGTCATCCCCTGGATTTACGTAAATCCCAACTCCGTCTGGGCGAGGCGGCGGTTGGAGGCGAGCTTGGCTTCAACCCAAACCCATGAAGTTACCATCCGTCTCCGCGGGCCGTCTGTGCGGTCCGGTCCTTTCGATACTCCTAGTAGGCTCCCTTTCCGCCGTGCCGATCCTGCTCGACTTCGGGCCGAACGACGGCGTCAACGGAAACGCCACATCGAGCCCCGATGGTTCCGGCAACAACTGGAACAACATCACCGGGCCAACGGCCGCGGATCTCCTCGACTCCTCCGGGACGGCGAGTGGCATCGACCTCCAGTTCACGACCAATTTCAGCACCAACGGGATCAATCACGGGGGCTTGCTGGCTCCCGATGCGGGTCTGCTCGGTGACTTCGCGGTGGCGACCGCGACCCAGGATTACTTCTTCGCCAGCGGCGGCACGATTTCCTTCAAGCTGAAGGATCTCGATCCGGCCAGGGTCTATGACCTGCGCTTCTTCGGAACGCGGGAGACGACCAATGCACGGACGACCCGCTACACGGCAACCGGGGAAGCGGGCGCCGCCTTCGTGGATCTCGACACGTCGGGCATCGGTATCGGCGACGGCGGCTACAACGGCAACAACGACACGATCGTCGAACTCAACCGGGTCAGGCCGGACTCGAACGGCGAGATCCTCATCGACGTCACCGCCCAGGCCGGAGGATTCGGTTACCTCGGGGTGATGTCGGTCGAGTTGATCGACGAGTCCGATGCGGTCACGCGATGGGTCCGGCAGGACCTGGTGGACCCTCCCGCTCCGGGTGCGGTGCTTTTCGTCGGCAGTTCGAGCATCCGCCGCTGGGAGGACCTGCATGAGCACTTCGCGGACTATCGGATCATCCAGCGCGGCTTCGGCGGCTCCCAGTTCGAGGAGTTGAACTCGGTCCTCGACCGCATCGTCCTGCCCTATCAGCCGTCGGCGATCGTCGTCTGGGAGGGAACCAACGACCTCAACACCGGGGAGCCCGCCGCCGAGGTCGTGGCCGACTTCCAGACCTTCGTCAGCGAGGTGAAAACGGAGCTTCCGGCGATCGAGATCCTCTATCTGGGCATCACGCGGAACCTGGGCAACGACCCGACCATCGCCGAGCGGTTGAGCACGAACAGCCAGATCCAGGCGCTCTGTGCGGCCGACTCCCAGCTGCACTACGTCGACCTTCCGGCCTTCTTCGAGAACCTCACGCCCGCCGAACTGGAAAGCTACTATGTCGATGCGCTGCACCTCAACCGGGCCGGCTACGAGGAGTGGCGGAAGATCGTCAGGCCGGCGCTGGAGGCCGTGATCGCTCCGAACCGCAGCACGGCGGTGAATCCCTCGGCGCCCGGGGATGGCGACCGCCTGCTTTTCGATCTCGGCCCGGACAATGCCGAGGACGGGGACCGGACGTCGAATCCCGACGGTTCCGGGCGGCACTGGAACAGCTGGCCGGACGCGATCGGCGGTGCGGCGGTGAACGCGGGCGAGCGCCTGGCGGGGCTGGTGGACACGAGCGGGGCGGCGACCGGCGTGCGGCTGACGGTGACCGGGGGCTTTGCCAGCAACGGCAAGGTCAACGGGGGACTCGATGCCCCGGACGGCCCCGACCCGCTGCTGCTGGGTGATCTGGCGGTCGAGACGGCGACGCAGGACTACTTCTTCTCGACGGCCGACGGTGTCGCCGGGGGAAGCAGCGACGACGTTCCGGGTGGGCTGGCCCTCCAGGGACTGGATCCGGGGTTGGAATATGAACTGCGCTTCTTTGGTTCCCGATCGACCACCGAAACCCGGCGGGTGGAGTTCGCGGTGAGCGGCGACAATGCGGAGACGGTGGTGTTGCAGACCTCCGGGACCGACATTGGAAGCGACGGCTCGTATGATGGCAACGACGACACGGTCGCGGTGGTGTCGGCCATTCGCCCGAATGTCTTCGGTGACATCTTCATCGACATGACCGTGCTCGAGGGGGGCTTCGGCTATCTCAACGCCTTCGAGCTCAGGGTCGGCGAACCGGCCGGGGGCATCGCGCAGTGGCGTGGGATCCATTTCGATCCCGGCGACCTGGCCGACCCGCTGAAGGAGTCCGCGTTGTGGGGGGACGAGGCGGACCCGGACGAGGATGGCATCGCCAACGTCTGGGAATACTATCTCGGCCTGAATCCCCTGGTGGCCGAGGTTTCCCGGGAAGTCACGGCGGGAAGCCTGTTTCCGGTGGTGACCTCGACTTCGCCGAAACTGACGGTCGAGTATGCACGTCCCGAGTCGCCCCCGATGGATGTCCTGGTTGAGGTGCTGGCCGGGACGACGCTCGAAGGACTGGGCCTGGTGGTCGAGGGAAGTGGCTTCTCCAGGTCCGAGGGAGTGGCGGTCGATGGTCACGTTCCGGTCGTCCTCGAGTTCGACCAGGGTGCCGGAGACCTGCCGCGACAGTTCGTGTCGCTTCGTGCTACGGTGCAGCCATGAAAGTGCTGCTGGTCCTCGTTGTCCTGGTCGCGCCGCTCACCGCGGCCGAGCCCGGCCCGGGGCGGTGGATGCGTGACCTGCCGTATCGCGACGGAGAGCCTCCCGGTTCCTACGCCGCCGAACGATGCCGGCTGGATGTCTTCGCACCGGACGCCGCCCGGCAGCTTCCCGTGATCATCTGGTTCCATGGAGGAGGCCTGGTGGAAGGAGAAAAGGAGGTGCCCGGTCCGTTGCGCGGCGGCGAGGCGGTGATCGTGGCGCCCAACTACCGCCTGCACCCGAAGGTGAAGGCCCGGGTCTGCCTCGAGGACGGGGCGGCGGCGGTGGCCTGGGTCGTCGAGAACATCGGGCGGCACGGCGGGTCGCCGGAGAAGATCGTCGTCAGCGGCCACTCGGCCGGCGGCTACCTCGCGAGCATGGTCGGGCTCGACAAGCGCCTGCTGGAGGCACACGGGGTCGATGCCGACCGGCTCGCCGGGGTGGCTCCGTTCAGCGGCCACACGATCACGCACTTCACGATCCGCAAGGAGCGGGGATTGCCCGGGGAACGCCCGGTGATCGACGAGTTCGCGCCGCTTTTCCACGTCCGCAAGGCGGCGCCGCCGATGCTGCTGATGACGGGTGACCGTGAATTGGAGATGCTCGGTCGCTACGAGGAGAACGCCTACTTCTGGCGGATGATGAAGGTCGCGGGGCACGAGGACGTGACCCTTCACGAGTTCGGCGGCTACGGTCACGACATGACCGTGCCCGGATTCCCGCTGCTGCTTCAGTTCGCGGCACGCGTGACCGCGGAGAAGGATTGATTTCCGGGCGACAGGCCGGCCGGGGGAGTGCAGGGTCGCGTCATGGCGAACGCGCTGGCGAACGAAACATCCCCCTACCTCTTGCAGCACAAGGACAACCCCGTCGACTGGGTGCCGTGGTCGGACGCGGCCTTCGAGGAGGCGCGGCGGCGGGACGTGCTGGTGTTCCTGTCGGTCGGCTACTCGACCTGCCACTGGTGCCACGTGATGGAGCGCGAGAGCTTCGAGAACGAGGCAGTGGCCGCAGTGATGAACGAGCACTTCGTCTGTGTGAAGGTGGACCGCGAGGAACGCCCGGACATCGACGCGACCTACATGGCCTTCGTGCAGGCGACCACAGGGCAGGGTGGCTGGCCGATGAGCGTGTGGCTGACGCCCGAGGGCGAGGCGGTGGTCGGCGGAACCTACTTTCCGCCGACGGATCGTGGCGGGCGCCCGGGGTTCACGCGGGTGTGCCTGGAGTTGGCGCGGCTGTGGCGGGAGGACCGGGCGAAGATGGAGGAAAGTGCGGCGAAGGTGATGAGCCACCTGAGGCGGGAAAGTACGGCGGATGCCGTGGTTCAGGGTTTGCCGGGAGAGAAGGTGTTCGGCGATTTCATCGACCGCTGCGAGGCGATGTTCGACCCGGATTGGGGCGGATGGGGCGGGGCGCCGAAGTTCCCGCGACCTGTGGTGCCGCGGCTGCTGCTGCAGCTTGCGGACCGGTTCGGGTCGCGGAGCGAGGAAGGGGGAGCGTGCCTGCAAATGGTCGAGCGCACAGTGAAGCTGATGGCGGCGGGCGGGATGCGCGATCAACTCGGTGGCGGCTTCCACCGCTATTCGGTGGACCGCTACTGGCATGTGCCGCATTACGAGAAGATGCTCTACGATCAGGCGCAGCTCGCACTGCTGTACCTGGAGGCTTGGCAGGCGACCGGCAACGACGAGTGGCGTGAGGTGGCGGAGGGCATTTTCGAGTATGTGGTTCGGGACCTGAGGGATGGGGGTGGGGCGCTTCACGCGGCGGAGGATGCGGACTCGGAGGAGGGAGAGGGACCGAAGATCGAGGGTGCCTACTGGACCTGGCGATCGGCGGAGATCCACGCACTGCTGGAGCCGAAGGAAGCCGCGCTTTGCTGCGTGGCTGATGGCGTGGAGGAGGATGGCAACGCGCGGGCCGAGAGCGACCCGCACGGCGAGCTTGCGGGCAGGAACACGCTTTACCGGGCGGCTTCCGACGTGAGCCTGGCGGAACGATTCGAGATGGATGTCGAGGCGGTGCGTGCCTCGTTGGAGTGCTCCCGGTCGATCCTGATGGAGCGGCGGGCGACACGCCCCCTGCCGCACCGGGACGACAAGATCATTGCGGCGTGGAATGGCCTGATGATCGCGGCACTGGCGCGGGGAGGCCGCGTCTTGGATCGGGATGACCTGCGGAAGATTGCGGTCGGTGCGGCGGCTTTTCTGAAGCGGGAGCTGTGGTCGGAGGAAGGGGGATTGCGGAGATCGTGGCGCGGCGAGGCCGGTGGAGCGGCGGGTTTCGCGATCGACCATGCGTGCGTGATCCGGGGACTCATCGAGCTGAGCGCGCTGGAGAATGAATGGCTTTCGTGGGCGCTGGCATTGCAGCAGGAGATGGATGACCGGTTCTGGGACGGGGAGAGGGGCGGCTACGTGATGAAGGCCGAACTCGGTGGGAAGGATTTGATGACCATACTCGAGGACTACGATGGGGCGGAGCCCGCGGCGAGCCACGTGGCGGCGGACAACCTGCTGGATCTGTCCGCGCTGACCGGAGACGAGCGTTTCGCCAAGCGGGCCGAGGCGGTGTTGCGGGCCGGGGCCCGGAGAATGGACAAACAGGGCTTCGCCTGCCCGGTATTGCTAGGCGTTTACGACCGATGGCTGCGCGGGGTGGTGAAGATGGACGTGCGGGGCGAGCTGCCGGGAGACCTTGCGGAGAAGGCGCGGACCGCTTTCCTGCCGCGGGCGGTTTGGACGGGATCGGAGGGGCCGGGGGAGGTGGTCGCCTGCGAGGGCGAGTCCTGCAGGCCGTGGCCGGATTGAAACAACCGACCTCCTACGGTTTCCTCCGCCGTTCACGGATCAGGCGGACGACGAGCGAGGTCCAGCCGGTCTGGTGGGAGGCGCCGAGGCCCTCGCCGGTTTCCGCGTGGAAGTACTCGTGGAAGAGCAGGAGGTCGCGCCAGTGCGGATCCTCCGCGTAGCGGGTCGCCTCGCCGAAACAGGGGCGCTGACCGCTTTCGCCGGGTTTGAAGAGGTTCATCAACCGTTCGGAGAGGTCGGCGGCGATCTCGTGCAGGTTCGCCTGCCGACCCGAGCCCTTCGGATACTCGATGGTGAAGTCGTCGCCGTAGTAGTAGTGATAGCGTTGGAGCGCCTCGATGATGAGGTAGTTCATCGGGAACCAGATCGGACCGCGCCAGTTCGAGTTGCCGCCGAACATGTCGGTATCCGACTCGCCTGGCGTGTAGCGGACCTCGTTGCGGCGTCCCCCGCATTCGAAGACGAAGGGCTTCTTCTCGTGGGCCTTGGAAAGCGAGCGGACGCCGAAGTCGGACAGGAACTCGCCGGGATCGACCAGGCGTTCGAGGCATTTGCGGAAGCGCTCCTCGGTGGGAATCGCAAGCAGGCAGCGGCCCGGGTTCTTCGCGCCCTCGCGGCGGCGGACGCTGATGAAGCGCACCAGCTCGGGGCGTTTCGAGAGGAAGCGGTCGACCCGGTGCTTGAAGTCCGGGAGCATGTCGAAGTGCTTCTGCTTGAGCACGGTGACGGCGCACAGCGGCAGCAGTCCGACCAGCGAGCGGGTCCTGAGCGGAGTCGGCTCGCTGCCGTCGTTGAAGATCAACTGGTCGTAGTAGAAGCCGTCGTCCTCGTCCCACAGGCCCCGCTCGTCGAGCGCGTTGATGGCGTCGGTGATGCTGACGAAGTGCTCGAAGAACTTCGAGGCGATGTCCTCGTAGGCCCGGTTGTGCTCGGCCAGTTCGAGGGCCATGGTGAGCATGGTCAGGCAGTAGCCGCCCATCCATGCGGTGCCGTCGGCCTGATAGAGCCGCGAGCCGTCGGGCAGCGCGTGGGAACGGTCGAAGACGCCGATGTTGTCGAGCCCGAGGAAGCCGCCGCCGAAGACGTGGTTGCCGTCGGCGTCCTTGCGGTTGACCCACCAGGTGAAGTTGAGAAGCAGCTTCTGGAAGCAGCGTTCGAGGAAGATGAGGTCGCGGTGGCCCTTGGGGTCGGCGATCTTGTAGACGCGCCACACGGCCCAGGCGTGGACCGGGGGGTTCACGTCGGAGAAGTTCCACTCGTAGGCGGGGAGCTGTCCGTTCGGGTGCATGTACCACTCCCGTAGTAGCAGCAGGAGCTGATGCTTCGCGAAGGACGGGTCGATCTTCGCGAAGGGGATCATGTGGAAGGCGGTGTCCCACGCGGCGAACCAGGGGTACTCCCACTTGTCGGGCATCGAGAGGATGTCGCGGGCGTGGAAGTGGTGCCAGTCGTGGTTGCGGCCCCGGAGGCGCTCCTTCGGCGGCGGGGGCGCGTTGGTGTCGCCCTTCAGCCACTCGTCGATGGCGTAGTAGTAGAACTGCTTGGTCCAGAGGAGTCCGGCGTAGCCCTGGCGGGAGATCCGGCGCTCTTCCTCATCGACACCCGCGGGGATGGTGAGGTTGTAGAACTCGTCGGCCTCGGCGATGCGCTCGGCGAAGGTTTCGTCATAGAGGTCGAATCCCGCAACCGGGTCCTTCACCGGGTGGAGCCGGCAGCGGACCGTGACCGATTCCCCGGCGGGGATGCGGAACCTGAGGTGTGCCGCCGCCTTGGTGCCGATGCGCCGGGGGGAAAGCGCCTGTCTTTCGCCATCGACCAGGTAGCGGTGGAAGGCGTCCTTGGTGTGCTTTCCGAGCGGGTCGATGCCGTGGACCGCCGGGTGGTTGGTTTCGTTTTCCGTGAAAAGCCAGCGCGTCACCCGGGCGTCGGGCGATTCGGCGTGGAACCGGTAGCGGCCGAGCTTCGGATGGTGGACCAGAACCGAGCCGTCCTTGAACTGCAGGGTCGGCCTGGCGGCGGGTTCATCGCGGGTGCCCTTCCACGACCAGACGTTGCGGAACCAGAGCTGCGGCAGGAGATGGAGCTCCGCGGCTTCGGGTCCGTGGTTGGTGATCGTGAGCTTCCACAGGATGTCGGTCGGCGTGCGCTTGGCGACTTCCTGCAGGACGTCGAAGTAGCGGCCTTCGTCGAAGGTTCCGAGGTCCGCGAGTTCGAGTTCCGGCTCCTTTCGCGAGCGCCGCAGCGCCTCGTGCTGGAGCTCGGCGTAGGGGAACTCGCACTGGGGATACTTGTAGAGCGCCTTGGTGTAGGAATGGGTCGGCGTGGAATCGAGGTAGTAGTAGCATTCCTTGACGTCCTCGCCGTGGTTCCCCTCGTGGCCCCCGAGGCCGAAGAGCCGTTCCTTGAGAATCGGGTCGCGGCCGTTCCAGAGGGCGGGTGCGAAACACAGGAGGCATTCGTGGTCGCACCATCCCTGGAGTCCGTCCTCGCCCCAACGGTAGGCGCGCATCCGGGCGTGGTCGTGGGGAAAGGCCCCCCAACTGAAACCGCTCGCCGAGTAGTCCTCGCGCACCGTGCCCCACTGGCGCTCGCTCAGGTACGGCCCCCACTGGCGCCATGGCGAGTCGGCCATGACGGATTCGGCGAGGCGTTGGTGTTCGCGGCTCATGCGGGCGGCCAATGGAGCAGGAATGCGGCCAACTGGCCAGTGCGGGCCCGCACGGAATCAACGGATGCCGGAATGCGACAAGCCCCGCGGCCGGAATGGCCGACGGGGCTTGGGATTGGATCGTGGTCGTGCCTCAGTTCGACGGCGGCAGGATCACCGCATCGACGACGTGGATCAGGCCGTTCGTCGCCTCGACATCGGGCTTCACGACCTTGGCACCGCCGACGTAGAGGCCGTCATCCTTCTTCTCGATGGCCACCGTGTCGCCGTTGAGCGTCTCGGCTTCATCGAGGGTCACGGCCGTCTTCGACATCACCTTGCCGCTGACGACGTGGTACTTGAGGATGGCCACGAGCTTCTCCTTGTTCTCCGGCTTCAGAAGCGACTCGAGGGTCCCTTCGGGAAGCTTCGAGAAGGCCTCGTCGGTCGGGGCGAAGACGGTGAACGGTCCGTCGCCCTTGAGGGCGTCGACCAACCCGCCGGCGGTGAGGGCCTTGGCGAGCGTTTCGAACGATCCGGCCGCGACCGCGGTATCGACGATGTCCTTCTTCTCCTCCGCCTGGGCCGGCGCGATCAGCGCGGTGGCGGCGAGGGCGGCGGCAATGCATTTCAGTGTGTTCTTCATTTTCGTGTGGAATTGCTGTTGATCGCGGAGTGTCCGGCTCCGCCATGTTTTCGATGGACGGCGCAAGGGAACACCTGATTCCGACCGCGCAGCCGAAAAACGGACGGGGAGTCAATTTCGGATGACAGGTGATGAGCCCCGTACAAGATGCCGGCTTCCCGTGCGGCGCGGACCTTGCCGGAGGCTGAATTTTTCGCAGACAAATGGGGAGGGGGACGGCATTGTTGGTATGAATGGACAGGGCAAAATCCGCGGAGTGGAAGCGTTGGCTCGGTGATCACGGTCACCGCCTGCTCGCTTACGCCCGCGGCTGGGCACCGGCTCAGGCCGATGCCGAAGACCTGGTCCAGGAGGCGGTCATCCGGCTCTGGGGGGTGCAGAAGGAGAAGGACGGCTCCCCGCCGGACCTTCCGCTGGTGTTCTCGACGATCCGCTTCTGCGGGCTGAACCGGCATCGGTCCGACAAGCGCCGCCGTCGCCGTGAGGAATCGATCGTCTACCTGAACGATTTCCAGGACGTGTGGCTGGATCCCGCCCTCGAGGACGATGAGGAGGCGCTGATCCTGCGCCGGGCGGTGGAGAACCTGAGCGCCAAGCTGCGCGAGGTGGTGACGATGAAGATCTGGGGTGGCCTGACCTTTGCCGAGATTTCGGAAAGTCTGGCGATTTCGCCCAACACGGCGGCGTCGAGATATCGATACGCCTTGGAACAACTGGCGCATGCGATGCGCGGAGTGAAGGAGGTGCGCGATGCGAACGCCTGAGGAAATCGAACGCGCGCTGGCCGAGCGGTTGATCCCTCGCGGATTCAGCGAGAAGGGAGGCCGGGAGATCGAGGCGCTGCTCGATGAGCTGGCCGGCGAGGAGGAGTCCGGTCCGGTCGGTCCACGCCGAGTCTGGTGGTGGGGTGCCGCCGCGGCGGCGGCGATGATGGCATCGATCGTTTGGTGGCCTGCGGATCCGGCGTCCCGGCAGGTAGCGGGCACCACGCCTCCCGGCGATGATCTGGAGTTGCTTTCGGAGAGCATCGGAGTGGTCGCCGCCGAACCAGACGAGCGCCTGCGGAGCGAAGTGGACGGGCAACTGATGCAGGCCTGGCATCTTTCCGTGGTGAGCGAGGAGCGGTTTCTCGACGCCGAGACGGGTCACGAGGTGCGGGTCGTCCGGCCCAGCGACGAGTTGGTCCTGGTGCCCGTATCAACCTTCTGATTTCGAGCGATGATGAGGTGGTCCATGCTGATCCTGCTCGCCTGGTCGCTTTCCGCGGCTGGTGCGGCCGGAGAACCGGAGGCCGAAAAGGCGGTGATTCCCGGTCTGTCGGATCTGCGCGAGAAGAAGCAGGACTCCGAGCCCTGGATCGGGCTCGAGGTCGCCCAGCTCAACGAGGCGATGCGGGCGCACCTGTCGGAAGTGCCCGAGGGCGTGGGTTTCGTCGTGACGCGGATCGAGGAGGACGGGCCGGCGGCCGGAGCAGGGCTGCGCAAGTTCGACATTCTCTGGAAGTTCGAGGACCAGTTGCTGATCAACGAGGCCCAGTTCGGCACCCTGATCCGGATGAAGGCCCCCGGCGACGAGGTTTCATTGGGCATCGTGAGGGGCGGGAAGTCGCAGGAGCTCGCAGTGACCATCGGGCGGATGCCCGCGGCGCGTCCGCTCACCGGGCTGAACCCCGCGGAGATCCCGATCTTTCCGAGCGGCGTGCCGGGCATGCCGCGGCAGGTCGTCTATCCGGGCGACCGCACCGCCGAGATCACGCGTCAGGACGGCAGCATCGCCCGCCTGCGTTACGAGGAGGATGTGGCGATCGTGCGGATCGAGGACGAGGAGGGAGAGTTGATCTTCGATGGTCCGATCCGGCAGGACGGCAGGTTCGCCGTGCCGGAGGACTGGCGCTGCACGGTGGGCGCGCTGTTGAGGACGATCCATCGCTCGGAGGCCGACGCTTCGAACCTCCGCCGGCCGAGGCCGAGGGTGGTAAAGCCGCCATCGGTCGGACAGTCCGGCGGTTGATGCGGCGAAATGCACGGGATGGGCCTTGCGTTTTCCGGGAGGGATTCGCAACTTCGCGCCGATGCATCCCGATTTGGAAAAACTGGTCGAAGCCGGGAAAATCAAGGCGGCCGTCGCCGAGAGGCTCGATCAGCTCGCCCCGGGGAAATTTCTGCTGCACAATGCCTGGGGTGCCGGCAAGGTGATCGACTGGGATTTTCCCTCGAAGAAGCTGACGATCGATTTTGAAAACAAGAGCGGCCAGGAGATGGATCTCCAGTTCGCCCTGCAGAAGACGACGCCGCTCGAGGCCGACGATTTCCGGGCGAAGAAGGTCGAGGAGATCGAACACCTGAAGGAACTCGCGGCCGATGATCCGGTCGCCCTGGTGGTCTACATGCTCGAGAGCCATGGCGGCTCGATGACGGTGGACGCGATGGAGAAGCAGGTCTCCGGCGGGATCATTCCCGAGGCGAAGTTCAAGAAGTGGTGGGAGAGCGCCAAGCGGGCGCTGCGCGACAGCAAACGGGTGATCGTGCCGAGCCGCCGGACGGAGGCCCTCACGCTCAGATCAGGCGACCTCAGCCCGGCCGAGGCGCTGTTGGAGGATTTCGAGCAGGCCCGCGATCTGAAATCCATGGCCAAGGCGCTGGAGGCGATCGTTTCGGACTCCGGACTCTTCCGGAAGGAGCCGGAGCCGCTCAAGGCGGTGGTGGATCAGATCCACGAAGCGGCGCTCAAGGGGACCCGGCTCCAGTTGGCCGAGGCGATCGAACTGCTGGTTCTCCGCGACGAACTGGTCGGGTCGATCAAGGGTCTCGACCTCCCCGATGAGGCTCCTCGTCTGGCCAATCTGCTCTTCGCCGAGGAGGCCCGCCTGCACGGAGTCGTCTCGCAGCTTCCGGCCGCCCGCCAGCGGTCGCTCTTCGACATCTTTCCCGAGGCCTTCGCCGAGCGCTGGGTCGAGGTGATCCTCGGACTGCTCGATCACGTCGGCACCCGCGGCGTCGCCGAGGTCGCGAGGCTCATCGAGGAAAAGGGCCGGCTTGCCGAACTCGAGGAATACTTCCGGGCGCAGCTCGCGCAGCGGATGCTCGGGACCGATGCCCTTATCTGGCTCTCCCGCGAACGCAAGGGCCTCGGCAAGGGCATTTTCGGACCCGAGGTCGGAGCCGCCGTGCTCAACCGCCTCGAAACCGACCACCTGGCCGACGGACCGAGGACCACGACGCGCCTGCAGAGCCTGCTCAGCGATGACAAGGGGCTCCTCGCGGACATCGTCGAGGGAATGAGCGTCACCGAGGCGCGCAATTTCGGTCGCCGACTGTTGGAATGCCCGGTTTTCAGCGACCTCGACCGCAAGTCGCTCATGGCCCGCGTCATCAAGGCCCGTCCCGAAACCGGCGAACTGGTCAGCGGCGAGTCGAAGAAGCGGCAGGAGGCCCTGGTGGTTTCGTGGGAAAGCCTCGAGCGGAAGAAGGCCGAGCTGGACGACCTCATCCGCAACCGGATCCCTCAGAACACCAAGGACATCGCGATCGCCCGTTCCTACGGCGACCTTCGCGAGAACTTCGAATACAAGTCCGCCAAGGACATGCAGAAGGTCCTGATGCGCCGCAAGGGCGAGCTGCAGAAGGAGGTCGACCTGGCCCGCGGCACCGACTTCAAGGGGGCCGACAGCTCGGTCGTCAACATCGGCACGATCGTGACGCTCAGGAGTTCCGACGGCCGGGAAGGCACCTACACGGTGCTCGGTGCCTGGGATTCCGATCCCGACAAGCACATCGTCTCCTATCTTTCGGAAACCGGAGCCGCCCTGTTCGGGGCGAAGCCCGGAGAGCAGGTAGAGATCCGGAATCACGACACCGACCAGCTCGAACAATGGACGGTCGAGTCCATCACTCCCTTCAATCCCTGATAAACACCATGGAACACACCACCATTGTTGAAGTCCGCGGCCGCGAGATCATCGATTCCCGCGGCAACCCGACCGTCGAGGTCGATGTCCATCTCGAGTGCGGCGTGATCGGCCGCGCCGCCGTGCCGAGCGGTGCCTCGACCGGCGAACACGAAGCCCACGAACTTCGCGACGGCGACAAGAGCCGCTACCTCGGAAAGGGCGTGCTGAAGGCCGTCGAGAACGTGAACGGCAAGCTCGCTCCCGCCCTGTGCGGCATGTCCGCCACCGATCAGGCCTCGATCGACGCCGCGATGATCGCGATCGACGGCACCCGCAACAAGGGTGAGATCGGCGCCAATGCCATCCTCGGCGTCTCGATGGCCGTGGCCAAGGCCGCCGCCGAAGCCTGCGGCCTGCCGCTTTACAAGTACCTCGGCG
Organism: uncultured Verrucomicrobiae bacterium; assembly: GCA_937957985.1. Lineage (GTDB taxonomy): Bacteria > Verrucomicrobiota > Verrucomicrobiia > Verrucomicrobiales > Akkermansiaceae > Haloferula. The sequence goes on along the minus strand of CALGOH010000214.1, from coordinate 5,257 downwards.
GGCCGAACGCCAAGGTGCTGCCGGTGCCGATGATGAACATCATCAACGGCGGCTCCCACTCCGACGCGCCGATCGCGTTCCAGGAGTTCATGATCCGCCCGGTCGGCGCGCCGACCTTCCGCGAGGGCCTCCGCATGGGTGCCGAGGTCTTCCACTCGCTCAAGAAGGTCCTGCACGACCGCGGACTCAGCACCGCGGTGGGCGACGAGGGCGGCTTCGCCCCGACCTTCGACGGCACCGAGGACGCGCTCGACACGATCTGCAAGGCGGTCGAGGCCGCCGGCTACAAGGTCGGCGACGACATCAAGTTCGCGCTCGACTGCGCCTCGTCCGAGTTCTTCTCCGACGGCGTCTACGACTACGCCAAGTTCGAAGGCGACGGCGGGTCCAAGCGCGGCTCCGAGGAGCAGGCCGCCTACCTCGCCGAGCTCTGCGCGAAGTACCCGATCGACTCGATCGAGGACGGCTGCGACGAGAACGACTGGGACGGCTGGAAGGCGCTCACCGACAAGATCGGCGACAAGGTCCAACTCGTCGGCGACGACCTGTTCGTCACCAACGTTGATTTCCTGCAGAAGGGCATCGACCTCGGAGTGGCCAATGCGATCCTGGTGAAGGTCAACCAGATCGGCTCGCTGACCGAGACCTTCGACGCCGTCGAACTGGCCAAGGAGAACCGCTACACCGCGGTGATGAGCCACCGTTCCGGCGAGACCGAGGACAATACCATCGCCGACCTCGCCGTCGCCACCAACTGCGGCCAGATCAAGACCGGCTCGATGAGCCGCTCGGACCGGATCGCGAAATACAACCAGCTCCTCCGCATCGAGGAGGAACTGGGCGACGATGCAATCTACGGCACCTGCAAGTTCAAGGCGGGAAGCTGAGCCGGCCCCCGTTTCCAACCACGAAGAAAGGCAGGGCGTCAGCCCTGCCTTTTTTGCGGAATGGCTCCGGGGCCGGAAACCCCGGCCACGGTCAGCCGGCCCTGGAGTCGAGGATCTCGTTCCAGTTGTCGATGTGCTCGGCCTGCGCCTTGAAGAGGTCGGCGGTGGGGTCGAGGATTTCGATCTTCTTGATCTTGTCGCCCTTCTCGATCGCATTGACCACGTCCTGGCCCTTGGTCACCTGGCCGAAGACGGAGTGTTTTCCGTCGAGGTGGGGAGTGGGGACGTGGGTGATGAAGAACTGCGAGCCGTTGGTTCCCGGCCCCGCATTGGCCATCGAGAACACCCCCGGCTTGTCATGTTTCAGGGTGGGGTGGAACTCGTCGGCGAACTTGTAGCCCGGCCCCCCCGTGCCGGTGGCGGTCGGATCGCCGCCCTGGATCATGAAGTCGGCGATCACCCGGTGAAAGGTGATGCCGTCGTAGTAGCCGCGCTTGGCGAGGTTGAGGAAGTTGGCGACCGTGACCGGTGCCTTCGAGGCGAACATGGTAGCCTCGATGGTGCCCTTGGTGGTCTCCATCTTGATCCGGATGTCCTTCACTTCGGCGGGCTTGGATTCCTCGGTCTTCTCCTCGTCCGCCGCGATGGCGAAGGGAGCGAGAAGGGCGAGTGCGATGGCGATGTGTCGTTTCATGGTGGCGGTTGATGGGTTGATGGGTGGTGTTGGGAAGGCGGAGCGGGTGAGGTGCGGGAAGTGGAAAGTGGAGGCGGGGCGGAGGGGGAGGCTTTCTATCAGGGGAGGGGAAAGGCGGGGCGAGTGGGGCGTGCCGATTTCATAATCGGCGGTCCTTCATGCCTTCATGCGCTGCGGCCTTCATCGGTTTGATCGGGAATGCGAGGCGCCTCGGGCTGGGTGTCGGGAATGACGGGCTCGATGGTCTCGGCCGAGACCCAGCCGCGGGTGTCGTTGGTGAAGGAAATGTATGCCCAGTCGCCCGAGCGTTTCAACAGCCGGCAGAGTGAACCGGCCGGGGCTTCGATGACGAGCGGCGCGTTGCGTGCCGCATCGGTGCGGATCGAGGCGCGGTCGGCGACCACGACGGCCTGTTCCTCGAACGGCGCGAAGCGGGCGTCGTCCGGATAGTAGTACCAGCCGCAGAATCCTGCCCCGGCGACGAGCGGTGCGGTGACCAGGCCGGCGATGGCGGCGATGCGGAGTCGCGCGGTCGGACGGGTGGCGGGAAACACCAGGACGCCGAGGGCGAAGAGCCACGCGCCCGCCCACATCAGGTTCTTCCAGAGTCCGAGCGGCAGCTTCGCCAGCGCGTACTGGTATTCGGGGCGCTCGATGGTGATCGAGCCGAACTTGCGCTCGAAGAAGCGGAGGTTCTGGCGCGCCTCGGCGTGGGTGGCGTCGCGGACCAGCGCCCGCCGCCAGTAGAGGGCGGCCTCGCCCGGCACCCCGAGGCGGTAGGCGGCGTTGCCGATGTTGTAGAGCGTGTCGGCGGGGAGGCGGTCGTAGTCGCCGCTGGCCAGCCAGCCTTCCGCGGCTTCGGCGTAGCGGCCCTCCTCGTAGGAGGCCATCGGATCGGCGGCTTCCTGCTCCGCCGCCCGGACGGCGGAAGGGAACAGCAAGGCTCCGACGGCGATGAGCGGAAGGGCGAGACGCCGCAGTCCGCGTAGGATGCGCTGACGTTCCGAGCGGTTGAGTTTCTCCGAAGCCACCTCGTTGGTGAAGCAGGTTTGGTCGCGCTTGGCGAGCACGTCCCGAACCAGGTCGTCATCGCGATCGCCGAGCCAGCGCTCGATGAAGTGTCCGGCGGCGCGGTAGAAGCCGCTCTGATCGCCGGGCGCGCGCTCGAGCTTGCGAAAGGCCCGGCGGCGGGCGAGTTCCTCCGGATCGCGGCGCAGGCGGGGCGCGACGTGGAGCCGGAAGGCGAGGCCGAGCAGCAACAGCGCGGCGGCCGCGGGGACGAGCTGCCACCAGCGGGCGGGCGAGAAGGAATCGGGCGGCGGCAGGAGCCGGCGACCGGCATCGACGACACCGAGGATGTCGGTCATTTCCTCGATCGGCACCGGCATGGCCGGCGGGACCGCCGCGATGCCGCCGGCCGGATTGGTCGATGGCAGGATGTCGAGCGCGATCGGCTCGCTGAGCAGCCGGCGATAGCTTTCCTCCTCGGGGTCGAAGTAAACGAGCCGGAAGGGCGGAATCTGCGGCTGCGGAGCGAGCGGGCGCATGAACTGGCGGAACGATGCCGCGCCGGAAATCGCCCGCCGCTCGCTAAGGTCGACGCTGCTCGGCGGGTAGAGCTTCCAGCCTTCGGTGCTGATCGGCTCGGGGCAGTCGAGCGTGTCGAGGTTGCCGGTGCCGCTGACGATCACGTTCACGCTGATGGGGTCGCCCTCGCGGACCTCGGTTTCGGCGGCGCTCACGCTGAGTTCGAATTTGCCGACGGCATCGGAGAAGCCCTCCGGCGCGCCGGGTGGAAGCGGGCGGGCGTCGAGTTCGAGCGCGGGGATGGAAAGGTTGGCCGGGGCGTAGAAGGCGCTGCCGAAATCGCGCACCGAGCGTTGCACCGTGATCAGGCGCAGCGTGGCGGGACCGAGAAGGACGGGTCCTTCGCGGGTGGGCGATAGGGTGCTGGGGTAGCTGACCGCGTAGTAGCGGCGTCCGAGCAGGTTGGCGCGGCCGATCGAGGGCTTCGGCTCGAAGCGCCACGCGGCGACGCCATCGCGTTCGAACTCGGGGATGCCCCAATCCTCGACCGACTGGTCGGCGGGAATGTAGAGCTTGAGTTCGGTCGGGACGACCTGTTTCACGAAAGGCCGCTCCTCCATCGAGTGAAACTTCGCGGCGTAGCGCATGGACAGGCCGCCGAGGTCCGCCGTCGACCACTTGAGTTCCGTTTCGTCGAAAACGCGCAGCTTGAAGGCCTCGGTGGTTTCCACCACTCCGCCGGCTTCGAGCGTGGCCGGCGGAACCCGATAGGTGCCCGCCTCGTAGCTGGTGATCGTGTAGCGGAACACGTACTCGCCGCGCCTGCCGAAGCTGCGACGCGGCTCGGGACCGTTGCTGATCGGGCGGATGCTCAGGCCTTCGACATCGGGCACGCTCAACCGGGCGCCGGGATCGAGGCTGCCGGGGATGACGTATTCGACCAGCACCTGCTCGCCCTTCACCAGAAACTGCGAGGAAACCTGCACGTCCACCCGGGCGAAGGCCGCGGGCAGCATGAGCCAGAGGCCGAGCAGGGCCAGGGCGATCGGGTTGATTCGGGAATGATGCTTCATCACCAGTCTTTTTCGGGTCTGCGGTATTCGATGCGACCGGGCGAGAGGGCACCCCGCTGCAGGTCGGCGTTTTCGCGAAGGATCCGGCGGGCGGCCTCCTCCTCGGTTTCTCCGGGTTTGGCCCCGGTTTCATCTCCATCCTCGGTCTCTCCGGAGGCTTCCTGTTCGTCACCTTCGTCCCCCTGACCTTCGTCCTGTTCCTGTTCGCCGCCGTCGCCTTCCTGTTCCTCTCCGGAGTCCTGCTGCTCGCTCTGGTTCTGTTGTCCCTCGCCATCCTGCGGTTCGCCGCCGCCTTCGCCGGGTTGGGGCTGTCCTTCGCCCTGCTCGCCGGGACCGGGCTGCGGGATGGCCTGGATCTGCTGGGCGTTCTCCTCGAGTTGCTCGAAGATCTCGCGCAGCTTCCTCAGGTGCTCGATCGCCAGCTCGCGGTTGTGCTTCGAGTCCTCGAAATCGCCCGCCCCGTCGAAGTGGCGCACCGCGTCGATCCAGTCGCTCAAGAGCGCGTTGAATCGCTGCGAGCCCCGGCTTTCATCGTCCTCCGCGCTTTCCTCGGCCATCCACTCGGCGAGGCGCTCCTTGGCCATCTTTTCGAAGGGCCCGAGCGTCAGCTCATCAAGTTCCTCGTCCTCGGGCATGTTCAGCAGCGCGTCCGACAAGCGGTCGAAGGCCTCGGCCTCCTGATCGTCCTCCGCGGTGGCTTCATCCTTTTCCTCGGGGATCTCGGGATAGGACGGGCCGCCGGACAGCCGTTGCCAGCCGACCTGGAAGAGGGTGTTGCCAAGGCCGTGATGGGCGGCCCGCACGACCTCGCTGCTTTTCGAACGCAGCGCTTCGCTGAATGCCTGGCGGGCCGTCGGGTAATCACGATTGCGATAGGCGGCGGTGCCCTCGGCGTTGGGTTCGCGGAAGCCCTTCTCGGTATCGGCATGCTGGCGGGCCAGCGAACCGAAGGCCGCCGCGGCATCGGCGAAGCGTTCTTCCCTGAGCGCCTGGCGGGCGTCGGAAAAGCTCGCCGCCCCGAGGTCGGGTGCCAGGAGGAAAAAGGCGAGCAGCGCCGCGGTGGCGGTCGCGGGGGC
>CALGOH010000213.1 GCA_937957985.1 uncultured Verrucomicrobiae bacterium | reverse complement strand
TTCTGCCGCTCACCGTCGGCGTCGGTGTAAAACAGCTACTTGTTTGGCCGGTCGAGCTCGTATAGCCCAAACCGTTCTTCCTTGTCATTTATGTTGTATTCCTGCATCAGCCGTTGCTGATCGAAGAGCAGGTCGTTCAGCTCCGGGCTGTAGGGATCCTTCTCCAGTTCCGCCTCGATGGCCGGAAGCGTGGCCTGGGGGTCCTTCTTGACCTGCCCCGCCAGCTTCATCGTGCCGAGGCCGCCGCCCGACTTCATGCCGAACAGGCCGGTCCGCTTCCTCGGCCCCCCGGTTTCCTGGCTCTCGCACTTCCGCAGCAAACGTCGCGCATCGAGGAAACCCGGGGCGTCCTTGAGAACCGACTGCAGCAGCTTGATCGCGTAGCCGTAGTTCTTGGTCTGGACGGCCGTCATGGCCTTGAGCCAGACGGGCTTGGTCTTGGAATCGAGATCAGCTTCGGAAATTTCGGACATGACAGGGTCTTTGCGTTCGTCCGGCCCCGCCAGGACAGGGGGCCGGTGCCCACCGAAGTTGCTCGCTACCCCGCCCCTTGGCAAGTCCGCGCTGGACGGTGGGTGCTGCTGAAAGTGCTGGGCGGTAGATTGCGGCAGCGGAGGGCCGGGAGGGCCAACGGCCCGGGAGATACCAGCCCCGGGCGACGCCCGGGGTTGCCAGGCCGAAAGGGCCCCCGAGGGCCGCAGGCCCGGCACATGCGGGGAGGCGCAAGAGGAACCCTTCGCGCATGTTTCGGGCCTTCAGCCCTCGAATCCGGTCTCTTCCGCAACCCGGCCCTTCAGGCCGGGCTGGTATCCGCCGGGCCGTTGGCCCTTTTGTCCCGCTTGCCCACCACTCTCAGTTACACCCATGGACGGTCACCGCCCCCGGCGGTCAGCGACCCCTCCGGAGGGATCCCGGACGGCCCAGGAAACGGCTGGCGCTGCGTTCCTGGGTCTCTTCGACGGGAATGGCCACCGGATACTCCCGGGTCGCCGACGAGCCGTTGGAACCGCGGTCCGGAAGCACACCCGGACCGTTCGAGAAATTCCGGGACTCCGGGGCGACATCGTAGCGGCTGTCCATGTCCGCCTGGGCATCGTAAAGCGATGCCGCGCCTTTGACGATCCGCGGCTGGATGAAGATCATCAACTCCTGCCGGTCGTCCTCGGTGGTCGTCCTCGAGAAGAGCTTGCCCAGGCCGGGGATGTCGCTGAGCAGAGGGATCCCGTTCACGGATTCCCGGGTGCTGGAGTTGATCAACCCGCCGAGCACAATGGTCGCGCCGTCGGGAACCGTGACGGTCGTCAGCACTTCCCGGCGGCCGATGGTGGGAATCTCGCCAACATCCTCGATGAACTGCGAGCCGATCACCTCATCATTGAGAAGAGCGATCTCCAACGTCACCTCGTCATCCGAGTTCACCAGTGGGATGACCTCCAGGCTGAGCAACACGTCCTGATACTCGATGTTCTGCGTGAAGCTGTTGTTGAACTGATTGCTGCTCGTGGGCACCGCGATCCGCTGGCCCGCCGAAATCACGCCCTTGCGGTTGTTCGCCGTGTAGATGGTCGGCCTCGACATCACCTGGAACCGGGTGTCCGACTGCAAGGCGTTGAGGTAGATGTTCCAGTTGTCGTTGACGAGTCCGTAGAGACTCAGGCCGGTGCTGTTTGGAAACAAATCGGGCGAGATGAGAGAGGTCGGATCAAGCAGGTTGCCACCGTCACTCGTCCGGTTCTGGCCGGCCCAGCCGTCGCTGGCGCCCACGGTGCGGAGGAAATCGACGCCAAAATCGAAATCCTCGCCGAGCGCCAACTGGCCGAAGACCGCGGAGATCATCACCTGTTCCGCCCGCACATCGATCTCGTCGAGGAGGTTCGTGATCACCTCGACCGCCGACGGCGGCCCCTGGACCACGAGCGAGTTGGTGATGTTGTCGGCCACCAGCAGGGTCCGTCCGACCAGCCGCGCCTCCGGCGCGCTGTTGATGTTCGGATCCCCGAGGCTGCTGCCCGCTCCGGACAACCCTCCGCCGCTGCTGCCGCCGAAACTGCTGCCGCCGAAATTGTTGTTGCGGGAGTTCGTGCTGCCGAAGCTGCTGTTGCGGCTGCTGCTCGAGGTTCGGCTGTTGTTGCCGAAGTTGGCCCCGGTGTCGCGACCGCCTCCGCCGCCGGCGCTGGTCGAGTCCGACGACCCGAAGGTCCGCTGCAGGGCCGGCTCGGCGATCTCGAGGAAATCGGCCACCGCCACGAAGCGCAGCTTGCGGCGCAGGAAGTTCCGCTCGTCGGTCTTGGTGTCGAACTCGCGGATCAGCCCCTCGACGAACACGATGTCCACCGGGCGCCCCATCGCGAAGATCCGGTTGGTGCGCGTGTCGGGGACGATCTGGATCGGCACCTCCTCCGCGGCGCTGCTTTCGCCACCGGCCGCCGCCGCGGCGTTCGCCAGGGCGGGATTCGGCAGCCCGGGAATCTGGGGGGTCGCGGGCTGGTTGTTCTGGACCCGCTGCGGATTCGCCGTCGTCTGGCTTTGCTGCTGGGTGTTGAGGATCTCGTTGAGCGTGTCGGAAAGCTCCTGCACGTCGGCGTACTGGACCTTGATGAAACGGGTCGCGACCGAGGACGAGACGTCGATCTCCTCGACCAGCTCGATCAGGCGGCGGATCAGCGAGGTCTTCTCGGTGATGACGACGGCGCCCGCGTTGGGAATCGGCGTGATCGAGCCGTAGGCGCCGAACTGTCCGACGACGGTGGTGAAGGTTCGGACGATCTCCTCGGGCTTGATGAACTTCAGGTTCATCACGTAGCTCACCACCCGGTCGTCCTCGGGCAGGTCGGCGGGATCGATGATGACCTCGAGGCCCTCGCCCTTGGGGTTGGCCCCGCCGGTGGCGATCACGAGCACGTCGTGGTTCTCCATGTTGGCGTCGGGCACGAAAACGAATCCCTCAAGCAGCGCCGCCTTCTTGATCAACTGCGCGGCCTCGCCATAGGTCAGCGGCGGCGGCTGGACGAAGCGGAACTCGGCGTCGGCGGCCGCCACGCTCACCGTCACCCGGCGACCGGTGAACTTGCGGTAGAGATCGGCGAGGTCGTTGCCGGTGATCTTGGGGAAAAGCATCGGCTCCTGCACCGGCTGGTCCGGATTCGGAACTCCGGGCGCGTTGTTGTCGGCGGCGGGAAGTCCGGGAAGCGGCGGCGGTTCCTGGGCGAGGGCGACACCGAGGAAGGCGAGGGCGAACAGGCAGCAGCGCGGCATGGAAAGGCGAAGTCGGGGCGGAAGCATCATTTCTCAGGAAAGTGGAGCAAGGCGAAACTCATCGCCCGCGGTTGTTGTTCCCAGCCGGCGGCGTGGGCGGACGGACGACCCGTGGACGGGGACTTCGGACGTTGTTGGGCTGGTTCTGATTGTTCGGATTGAGCCCCGGGATGACCGGCCGTCCCGGCTGCGGTTGCTGGGCCGGCGGCTGCTGCGGCGGCGTCTTCTTCACCGCCAGCACCTGATCATCGAAACCGACCGAACCGGTGTGGGACCCGGACCTCACGGTCGCGACGGTGTCCTTCCAGTTCTTCTCGCCCCACTGCACGCTGACGACCTGGAAATCCGAGTCGGTGCCGGGTTTGATGACCTCGCGCTCCTCCGGCTTCTTCTTGTTGATGAGGACCGCATAGTAGCCGTCCTTGAGCTTCGAGATGCCGCCGAGCGCATAGTCCTCCAGCGGGTTCTCCTCCGGCGGACGACCCGTGTCGATCGGCTCCGGCTTGGTGGTGAAGGGCGAATCCGTCCAGAGCGGGGCATAGCGCGTCAGCGTGGGCTTCACCGGCACATCGGCAAGGACGACGGCGGGCAGCAACAGCAGCGGCAGCAGGCGGATCATCGGTCGGTCAGATTTCGGTGGGCACGTACCATTGCTGCACGCGGACCACGGCATCGATCAGCGTGTCGTCCTCGCGGTTCGGGTTGAGACGCAGCGAGGTCACCGCACGCAGCGACTTCGGGTCCTGAAGCTGGACGAGCCAGCGATAGAGTCCGTCCTCGCGACCGGTCACCTTGATCTCGAAGATCGCCCGGTGGTAGTAGAGGCCGGTCTCGTCGTTCGGCAGGATCTTGGGACGGTCGGTGGTCAGCCCCGCCGCACCGGCCTGGTTGGTCACGAACTGCTGGAGGTTCGACTGCACCGCCCCGCCCTCCTGCGGCTCCGGTTCGACCTCAGCCAGCCACGCCATCTCGCGCTCCTTGCTCTCGCGTTCGGCGAGGTTCTTCTCGGCCTTCGAAATCTCGCCGATCAGGCCCGTTGGATCCTTGCCGAGATTGACGTTTCCCTCGTCACCGATCTGGACGTCCAACGCCTGCATCTTCTGGGTGTAGATGCTGTATCCATAGACGTTCAGCATGGCGAAAATCACCACGCCGAAGAGGATCAGCAATCGTTTCTCCCGGGTCTTCATGCTCGGTCTGCGCTGATGAAATGCCGGAAAGGCCTCGATTTGTCGGTGCTCATCGGATCAATAGGTCTCCCTGCTTCCTACCGGCACCCCCTGGGCGCGGAAATCCCAGCCCTTGGCGGACTTCGAGGGCGGCTCCACCTCCCACTCCAGCCAGCCGAGTTCGTTGCTGCGGCGCAAACCGCTGTAGAACTGCGTCGCCGGCGCCGACTGCAGGGCGGTGCCGGACAACTTGATCTCACCGCCGTCGATGTTGAGGTCGGCGGTGTCCAGCCGCAGTCCGCCGGCCTGCGGGATCGCCTTCTTCACCGCGAGCATCACCTCCAGCGGGCTCAACTTTGAATCGACCACGGGACCCAGCTCGGTCCAGCGGGCGTTGTGCTCGGCGAGCATCTCGGCGGTGCCGCCCTGGAGTTGCACGAGTTCCGCCGCCAGCGCCTCCTTCTCACGATACTTTTCCCAAAACTGGTAGCCGAACCAGCCGATCACTCCCAGGTAGGCGAGCATCAGCAGCGACACCAGCGCCACCCGCTGGTTGCGCCGCTGACGGGCGACCCGGGCCGCCCGCACGTCCTCGGGCAGCAGGTCGCTGAAGGGATCGGGCATCACCGGATCGGGCCGCGCCTCGACCCGCGGGCGGGTGGAAAACGCATCCGCCAGCGCCCCGGCCTCGCCCAGTTCGCCCTCCGGCGGCCAGATGCGGACCAGCGACGGCCTCGACGGCAGCCCCTGCATCGCGAGCTGGCTCAAGGCCAGTTGGATCTCCCGCAGCACCGAGCCGTCGGGCGCCGCGGCGTTCGACGAGGTGGCCTGGGCGTAGAGGAGCTTGCCGCCGATGTAGAAGGCGAAGACCCAGCGGATGAGTTCCTTCCACACGCAAAGGGGGTCCCCCGCGACCGGGTAGGCCCGCGGCGATAGGTAGCAGTCATTCGGCGTTCGGAGAC
>CALGOH010000212.1 GCA_937957985.1 uncultured Verrucomicrobiae bacterium | reverse complement strand
GAATGATGTCGTCGGTCGAGACGCCCTCGCCGGTGGCGTTGTAGTTGGGAATGACGCGGTGGGGCAGGACCGGCAGGGCGAGGTCGCGGACCTCGTCGATCGAGGCGGCGGACTGGCCGCGCAGCAGTGCCAGGGCGCGCGAGGCGCGGGCGAGGCACTGCGAGGCGCGGGGGCCGGCGCCGAAGGCGACGTAGTTCTTCACGTCCTCGGTCGCGAACTCCGAGTCGGGACGGGTCGAGTGGACGAGCTTGAGGATGGTCTGGACGACCGAGTCGGGCAGCGGGACGTCGATGGTGGCGTCCTGGAGTTCGAGCACCCCGGCGGGATCGAGCAGCGTCTCCGCCTCCGGCATGCCGCGGCCGGTGGTGCGGCCGACGATCTGTTCTTCCTCGGCGAGGCTGGGATAGTCGATCCGGAGCTCGAAGAAGAAGCGGTCGAGCTGCGCCTCGGGCAGCGGGTAGGTGCCTTCGTGTTCGATCGGGTTCTGGGTGGCGAAGACGGTGAAGGGTTCCTCCAGCGCGCGGGTTTCGCCGGCGACGGTGACCTGCTTCTCCTGCATCGCCTCGAGCAGGGCGGCCTGCGTCTTGGGCGGGGTGCGGTTGATTTCGTCGGCGAGGATCAGGTGGGCGAAGATCGGCCCCGGCGCGAAGCGGAACTCGCGGTTGCCGTCGCTGCCGCCGTGCAGGATTTCCGAGCCGACGATGTCGGTGGGCATCAGATCGGGCGTGAACTGGATGCGCCGGAACTTGAGCCCGAGGATGCGCCCGAGGGTCGAGACGAGCAGGGTCTTGGCGAGGCCGGGGACGCCGACGAGCAGGCAGTGGCCCTTGCAGAGCAGGGCGGTGAGGAGATGCTCGACGATGTCGTCCTGGCCGACGATGACGCGGGCGGTTTCCTTGCGGACGGCGGCGACGCGGTCCTGGATCTCCTGCCAGCGGGCTGCGGGTGCTTCGGTGGTCATGGTGTCTAACGGAAGGGGTTGAGCGGGCTGCTGTCTTCGCTGCGGTGCTTCATGAGGTCTTCGTGGGTGAGGATGATGATGTGGCGGTCCATCGGGAAGAAGGGGCGCTGCCCGGCCATCGACTCGTAGCGGACGAAGGCGGGGAAGCGGTCGTCCTGCTTTTCGGTGACGGGTGTGATCTCGCCGTCCCGGACCTGCCAGAAGACCGCGAATCCCGAGTAGGCGAGGAAGACGGCGGCGAACGCATCGGCCTCGGCACGCTGGATCTCATGGTGGTTGGCGCATTCCCGCAGCCACGCCTCCTCGCCGGGGCGCTTGACGGACAGCTCAAGGCCGAGATTCATCCTGGCGGGGCGGGCGTGGACATGGAGGCCGGAGAGATCGCCGGCCCTGGCGAGCAGGGTGGTCGCGTGCTTCTCGAGCGTGGCGGGGTCGAGGGTGTCGCCGATCCCGATGCCGAGCGCCTCCGCGGTGTCGGCGCCGGCATCGATGGCGACGACCATGTCGGCGGCCTTGACGAGGGATTCGGGTGGTTCCTGCTCCTCCGCGGCGAGGGACTGGAACCATTCGAGCCAGGCGGCGCGCTCCGGCGGCGGGAGGGCGAGCAGTCTGGAGCGCAGCTCGAGCGGGGTCGTGTCGTCGGCGAGCTTGGCGAGTTCGGCGCGGCGGGCGTCGGAAACCCCCTCCGACGAGATGTAGGCGGGGCCTTCACCGCCATCCAGCAGCGCCCGGACGCGGCGGAGGATGAGATCGATGACGGGCTCATCGGCGATGATCGAGTGGGTCTGGATGTGTTGGTAGGACTCCGGATTGGTGAGAAGCTCGAGTGCGAGGGCGGCGGCCTTGGCGGTGGTGTCGCACTCCAGATGGGTGAACCAGCGGTTGGTGTCCGAGGATGGGATCGGACGGTTGTCGTCGAGGAGCGGCTTCCACGCGGCGATCGCCTCGTCGGACAGTTCCTCCAGGGCGGTGCCGGGACCGGTGAGCTGGACGAAGGTTCCGAGCAGGGCGCCGCGTTCCGGATCCTCTTCCGCGGCGGCGACGGCCTCCGCGAAAGGTACGAGCAGTTCGGCCGCGGGGATGGAGGCGAGGGAGCTGCTCAGTTGGCTCCAACGGGTCTGGTCATCGTTTTCCGCGGCGAGGGCTTCGGCGATGAGGTCCTCGACCGAGCTGGCGCCGGCGAGCACGCCGAGCTTCTTGATGCGGCCCTCGATGCCGCCCTCGTGGGCGATCTCCCAGCCGCCGGGCAAATCCGTGAGCTGGTCCTTGGTGAGGGAGCCGCAGGTTTCCCGGAGCTGCTTCGCGAAGGCCTCGAAGAAGGGACGGGCCGCGGCCTTGCGGGACTGGAGGTAGAGTTCGACGGGGTCGAGCATTTCAAGCGGCGCGGCACTTTCGAGGGCGGTCTTTTCGAAGATCCGGGCGGCCTCGGGATCGTCGCTCGTCGCCAGATGGCGGGCGGCGTGGTGGCGCTGGATATCCTCACCGTCGGCGAGGTAGGCGGCGGCCAGTTCGACGGGGCCGGAGTCGCGGTGCTTTTTCCAGAAAGCGATCGCCCGCTCGCGGAGAATCGTGGACTCGGTGCCCCGGCCGTAGGGATCGGAATGGTCGCCGGGGACCACGGATGAGAGCAGCCGTTCCGCGATTTCACCGCGCGCCATGGGCCGGTGCATGGACTGGTAGATGCGGCGGGCTTTCTCCGCCATGGACTCCGAGGAGCTGAAGTAGGAACCGGAGCGGGATGAAGAGGGGAAATGGGTGAGGGTTTCGTCTCCGAGAAGCGCCGTGAGCGTGATGAGGCCATCCATGCCCAGGGCCTTGATGGCACCGACCGGGTCGTTGGAGGAGGCTTCGTCGCCGGCCTCCGGCAGGGTCCAGACACCGGAGTCGTTGTCCCAGCCCCCCTGGCCGCGGAGCGAGGCGAGAAACCGGGCGCGGAACTGGACCGGAATGTCGGAGAGATCCACGCCATCCGGCAATTGGATCTCGGCTGCATCCGCGTTGCCGGTGGGAGGAACGGTCCATCCCGCCACGCATTCCAGCGCCTCTTCGGGGAGTTCGATCCCCTCGATGGAGGGCTCGGGAACGGGCGCTCCTTCGGCGCGGGGCCGGACCTGCTTGAGGAGCATGGCGGCGGCGAGGCGGCCGTGCCAGCCGCGCGGAAAGGTCTCCAGCAGTCCCTCAAGGCCGGTCTGGAAGGCTTTCCAGTCGTGGTTCTCGAAGAACGCGCTGGCGAGACCCTGGTAGCGCGCGTCGGCGATGGCGGAGACCGCGCCGTCGATGATCGCGGTTCGGTCCGGCGACAGGTCGAAAACGCGCCCCGCCAGGCGGCTGGCAAGCTCCGGATGGCCTGCGGCATGAACCTGGGCGGCGAAGATCAGCAGCGGACCGGTGAGGTCCATCTCGCCGTACTCGATCCATTGTTCGAAGCGTTGGCGGTTCTCCGATTCACCGAGTTTCCCGACAAGCGTGTCGATGTCGCGGACGAGCATCGAGTCGACCGGGCCGGCCTCCGCTTTCCTCTCTTCCTTCTCAGGATCGGGGTTCTCGCTGCGGTACTTGTCGATCATCCGGCCGATCAGCGATCCGGCGGCTCCGGGAGTCGCCTCGGCCGGTTCGGTGAGTTCGACCGCCTCCAGACCACCCATGGGCACGAACCGGCCGTCGGTGGTCCGCCAGCCGCCGCCTTTCAGCCGGATGCCGAGCTGCTGCATGCGGTAGTCGCCGAACGGCCCCGAGCCGTCGTTGCCCCCGGGCGCCTCGATCCATTCGGCGCCCTTCAGGTCCGCAAGACCCAGTTCGTGGAGGCGCTCCAATCCTTCCGAATAGTCCGCCGGCTTGTCGTCCGCGCTGACGACGAGCGTCGAAAGCGCGAGGACGGTCCCAAGAATGCGGGAGGGGAGAGGCACAACTCCTTACCGTCTAGCCGTGACGAAGTCGCACGGGAAGCCTCTTCCGTGGAAAAGTTGATGAAGATCGGGTGAAACCCGGAGGGCGCCACGGCCCGCTTCAAGAGGCCTCGACCGCCGCACGGCCGATGCATTCGTACTCGAGCCCGGCGGCCTTCGTGTCCGCGGGATCGAGCAGGTTGCGGCCGTCGAAGACGAGCGGGGTGCGCAGGCGCCTGGCGATCTCGTTGAGGTTGGCGTTGGCGAACTGCGGCCACTCGGTGGCGATCACCAATGCGTCGGCCCCGTCGAGCGCGGCGTACATGTCGTCGGTGTAGGTGATGTCACCGTCGAGCTCGCCGAAGCGTTTCGCGGTGCCGATCGCCTGGGGATCGGTCGCGACGATCGTCGCGCCTTCACCGAGCATGACCTTCGCCATCCTGATCGCGACGGATTCGCGGACGTCGTCGGTGTTCTGTTTGAAGGCGAGCCCCCAGAGCGCGATCTTCTTGTCGCGGAAGACCCAGAGCTTTTCCCGGATCTTGTCGAGGAAGCGGTTCATCTGGTCGGCGTTGATCCGCTCGACCTCCTTGAGCAGGCCGAAGGGCTGGCCGAGGGACTCGGCGATCGCGATGAAGGCCTTGATGTCCTTGGGGAAGCAGGAGCCGCCGTAGCCGAGCCCGGCATTGAGGAAGGAACGGCCGATGCGCTTGTCCATGCCGATGCCCTCGGCGACCTTCTCGACGTCGGCGTGGGACGCCTCGCAGACGTTGGCGACGGCGTTGATGTAGGAAATCTTCAGCGCCAGGAACGAGTTGGCCGCGTGCTTGATGAGTTCGGCCGAGTTGATGTCGGTGACGAGAACCGGCGCGACGAAGGGCTCGTAGAGCTTCTGCATCATCGACAGCGCCTTCTCGTCATTCGAGCCGATGACGATGCGGTCGGGGTGAAGGAGGTCCTCCACCGCGCAGCCCTCGCGCAGGAACTCGGGATTGGAGACGACGCCGAACTCGACGCCGTCCGGCGCGTAGCGCAGCACGGTCTGCCTGACCTTCTCGCCGGTCTTCACCGGGACGGTCGACTTGTCGACGATGACGCGGTAGCCGAGTTCGGGGGTGAGGCATTCGGCGATCTCGCGGGCGACCTTTTCGATGTAGGAAAGATCCACCGAGCCGTCTGGTTGGGGAGGGGTCGGCACCGCGATGAAGACGACGTCGCCGGCCTCCACGCCCTCCTTGGTGGAGGTGGTGAACTTCAGGCGGCCGCTGTCCACGTTCGCCTTCACCAGGTCCGCAAGGCCGGGTTCATAGATCGGGATCTCACCCCTCAGGAGCGTCTGGATCTTCTCCTCGTTGTTGTCGACGCAGGTGACGTGGTGGCCGACCTCCGCGAAGCAGGTGCCGCTGGTGAGCACGACGTAGCCGGTGCCGATGATGGTGATGTTCATGAGGGGGTTCTTGTGGTTGGCGGGCGGCGTGTAGCAGCCGGACGACCAGTGTTCAAGGCGCGTGCGGGGCGGATTTCGGCGACGATCCCGTCACTCCCGGCCGTGGTTCAGCCCGGGAAACCCCGATGTTTTCTCCGGAAGCAACGGGGGGCTCAGCGGCCGAAGGTGGCTGGCGGGCTCAGTTCGTCTGCATCCGCCCCTTCTTCGGAGGAGCACCTGAGGTGGTCGTGGTCCTGGCGCCTCCGACCGCGACGCGGTACTTCTGGATCGCGTAGGCGATCGACTTGGCCAGCGTGCGCTGGTAGCCGGCGTCGTTGATGAGCCGCGCCTCATACGGATGGGTCATGAAACCGCACTCGACGAGGACGGAGGGATGTTTCACCCCGCTCAGCACGCTGAAGCGGGCGCGCTTGATGCCGCGGTCGAGCGTGTAGGGTTTGCCGGTCTTCTTGTCCTTCAGCGTCGTGAGCAACGTGCCGTGGATGGCGGTGGCGAGGGCGACATTGGCCGAGTCGTGGTGGTTGCCGGTCTTCGGGCTGAAGTCGCTCGCCTTGAGGCCCCGGCCGTAGTGCGACACGCCCACGGGCGAGAGGGTGAAGGTCTCGATGCCGCGGGCGGCCGAGCGGCCGGAGTTATGGTGGATCGAGACGAAGACGGCGTTGTCGCGGATGCGGTTGGCGATATCGACCCGCTGCTGCAGCGAGAGGAAACGGTTGTCATCGCGCGTCATGATGACCTTGTACTTGTAGTCGCGCTCGAGGTGTTCCTTGAGGTGCTGTGCCACGATCAGGTTGTAGCGTGCCTCGGTGCCCAGCGAGTTCGTCGCGCCCGGGTCCTTGCCGCCGTGGCCGGGATCGAGAATCACCGTGCGGAAGTTGCCGGCTGTTTCGATGATGCTCGGGCGCAGCACGGGATGGACGAGCTTCATCAGGTCGATCTTTGAAACCCAGGCTTTGCCGCCGGAGGTCTCGACGGGATAGCTGAAGACGAATTTCACACCGTTCATCAGGCACTCGTGTGAATTCGTCTGCATCCGCATCTCGACCTTGGCGTCCTCGAGCACGATGCTTTTCCCCGACTGCTGCAACTGCCTGAAGTTGTAGAACTCCTTGATCGAGTTGACGCTGACGTAGCCGCGGCCGTGCAGGGTCCGCTCCTCCCAGCCGGCATGAGCCGTCACCACCCCGGCGAGAGCCAGGATGACGAGCCGGAGCGGGAGGGGAAGGCGCGGCATGGATTTCCGTTGATCGGGTCAGCGGGATGGTTACCGGCGAATCCGGGCGATGACAAACGAGTTTTCAGTGCCGGCGCCGCCGGAGCGGGTCGATGAAAATCCGGTGAATGCCACCTCCCGCCTTGCCGGACGACGTGGCGGCGGCAAAGGATGGCGGGGTGGAAGCCGTGCTGAAGAACGACC
The DNA here is from genome assembly GCA_937957985.1 of uncultured Verrucomicrobiae bacterium. Taxonomy (GTDB): domain Bacteria; phylum Verrucomicrobiota; class Verrucomicrobiia; order Verrucomicrobiales; family Akkermansiaceae; genus Haloferula. The sequence goes on along the minus strand of CALGOH010000212.1, from coordinate 32,034 downwards.
TCCCGGACCGTTTCGGGTCGATGCTGGTCAAGGAACTGCGCCAGAACATGCGGCGCGGCAGCTTCGTGATCCCGTTCCTGGCGGTCCACGCGCTGGCGGTGGCGGCGGTGATCATCGAGTTCCAGACCGGGGCGTCGGAGGGCTTTTCCGAAAGCGTCGGCATGATGAACGTGATCCTGCTCGGCACGTCCGGTCCGCTGTGGCTGGCGATCACGCTGGTCTGCGTGGTGATCATGCCGCTCGGCGGACTGGTGCTCATGGGCCAGGAGCTCGAGGAGGGGAACCACGAGCTGCTGCTGCTGACGAAGCTCAGCCGGTGGAAGGTCGTCCGGGGAAAATTCTTCAGCCTGTGGTCGCTGTGCGTCCTCACCCTGTTTTCGCTGCTCCCCTACGTGCTGGTCCGCTATCAGATCGGCGGGATCGAGCTGGTGCGGGACCTGGCCTGCACGCTGACGGTGCTGGGCCTGTCCGGTGTGGTCTGTGCCGGTGCGATCGGAGCGTCTTCGTTTCGCGGCCTGGGGGCCCGGCTGGCGGTGATGGTGTTGTTCCTCGGGTCGGCCCTCGCGGCCGGCGGGGTCGCGCTGGCGGCCTGCGGAGCCCAGACGGATGGTGCCGGCGTCTTCTGGCACCTCAATGCCCTGTCGGCGACGGTCTGCTTCATCATGATGGGTCTCGGCCTCGCCCGCTCGCGGTTGAGGCTGGTTGTGCACGCCTACGAGGTGAAACCGAGCTTCATGGTCGTCGGGCTGCTGTTCTTCACGCCTTTCGTGGTCGGGATGACCACGGCGATGACCGCCGGCTTCGCCGGCCTCGTCGGGCTGGTGGGGATGGGCCTCGTCGCGGTCTATGCCGACGTGACGCCGAAGGCGCCGGCCTGGGTGAAGGCTCCGCAGGCGAACATGCCCGGAGCCGCGCCGCCGCAGCCGGATCCAGCAGCGGGGGCGACCGTGGCCCAAGGTGCCGCGGAGCCAGTTGCGGTTCCTCCGATTCCGGCGTCGGAGAACACGAAAACGCCGTCCGAGGGAGGCTTGGAGGCGGGGCGCCCTCGCCCCGCGTTCGTGCGAGGCCGGGGGTGTCGCCTCCATTGCGGGGCGGGGGCGCCCCGCCTCCCATCACCGCATCCCCGCGAAGCGCTGGCGCAGCAGGTCCTTTTCGGACAGATCCGGGGTCTTGCCGCGGGCGTCCTCGACCCACCGCCACTCCAGCTCGTTCTTCGTCGGCAGGCGGGTTTCGAAATAGACGCCGAACTTTCCGGGAAAGTCTTCCTCGGCCAGAGCCATCGCCGCGGCGGTGGATTCGAGATCCTGAGTGGACTCGTCCACCAGGTCGAAGGCGCCGCCCTTGCGCGGATTGCCGGCATCGAAGGCACCGGGATAGAACATGGTGCATTCGGAGAGGGTTTCCACGACGGCGAAGCCGGGGTGGAGGATCGCCCGCTCGAACATTTCGTTCATGTGCTTGACCTGGGCGGCATGGGTGCGGGCGATGAAGGTGGCGCCGCTGGCGACGAGCTGGGCCATCGGGTTGATCGGGCGGTCGATCGCCCCGCGCGGATCGGTCTTCGACTTGCGGCCGAGCGGCGTCGTCGGTGAAGTCTGGTTCTTCGTCAGGCCGTAGACGAAGTTGTCCATGATGACGTAGGAGAGGTTGACGTTCTTCCGCGCGGCGTGGGTCAGGTGGTTGCCGCCGATCGAGTAGCCGTCGCCGTCGCCGCCGAAGACGAACACGTGCAGGTCCGGCCGGGAGAGCGAGATCCCGGTGGCCAGCGGCAGGGCGCGGCCGTGGATGAAGTGGATGCCGTGGGCGTTGACGAAATAGGGGAAGCGCGACGAGCAGCCGATGCCGGCGACGCAGACGATCTTCTCGTGCGGGATCTGGAGCTTCTCGACGACGTTGAAGAACGACGCCAGCACGGCGAAGTCGCCGCAGGCCGGGCACCAGGTCGGGTGGTCGGCCTTGAGCTGCTTTTTGGTGAGTTTCTCGGTGGAGGTGCTCATGGGTTCGGGAGCGGGGGAGCTTCAGTTCTGGTTGAGGATCTTGAGCGCGCCCTCCTGGATTTCGCGGACGCGGAAGGTGAGGCCCTGGATCTTGTTGAGCGAGCGGATGTTCGGGTTGCAGGTCACGGCCCGGAGCAGGGTGGCGAGCTGGCCGAAGCCGTAGATGCCGGGGTCGTTCATCTCGGGGACGATCACGTGCTTGAAGCGGCGGAAGATGGTGCCGATGCCGTTGCGCAGCGGATGGATGTTGCGCAGGTGGATCGAGCCGACCTTGTAGCCCTCGTTGCGGAGGCGCTCGGCGGCTTCCTTGATCGGGCCGTAGGTCGAGCCCCAGCCGACGAAGAGCAGGTCGCCCTGCTCGTCGCCGAAGAAGTCGGGGGCGGGCAGGGAGTTGGCGAGCTGGATCAGTTTCTCGCGGCGCTTGGCCGACATCTTCTCATGCATCTCCGGGTTCGCCGACGGGTGGCCCCACTCGTCGTGTTCCAGCCCGGTGACCACCGGGTACTTGCCGTCGGGCGACGGGCAGCCGGGCGGGGCGTGGCGCGTGATGCGGTCGAGCGGGTAGGGTTTGCAGTCGGCCGGGCAGGCCGAGAGGTCGAGCATCGGCTCGACCCAGTGCTTTTCGAGGTCCGGCTCCGGGAAGGCCTCGATGCGGGTGGCGATCGCCTGGTCGGAGAGGATGATCACCGGCGTCGAGTAGTCGCGGGCGATGCGGCAGGCCCGCACGGCGGTGTAGAAGCAGTCCTCGACGTCGCGCGGAGCGAGCACAACGCGCGGAGAGTCGCCGTGGGAGCCGTAGATGGCCTGCATCAGATCGGACTGTTCGACCGAGGTCGGCATGCCGGTCGAAGGACCGCCGCGCTGGATGTTGACCACCACCAGCGGCAGTTCGGCCATGGTCGCGTAGCCGATGGCTTCCGACTTGAGCGAAAGACCAGGGCCGGACGAGCCGGTGACGGCGAGGTGGCCGGCGTAGGACGCGCCGATGGCGAGAGCGACCGCCGCCAGTTCGTCCTCGCACTGGATGAACATGCCGCCGTATTTCGGCAGCTCGGAGCGGAGCTGCTCCATGATGCTCGACCACGGGGTGATCGGGTATCCGGCGCCGTAGCGGCAGCCGCCGGCGATCAGGCCGAGGGCCAGCATGGTGTTGCCGTCGGTGGAGATCCGGTTCGCCTCGGCGTTCTCGCCGGGCGCGAAGGGCATGTGGTTGATGTCGTGGACCGGATAGGAATAGCCGGCGTCGAAGGCGAGCAGTGCGTTGCGCAGGACGTCCTCGGACTTCCTGCCGAACTTGCGGGTGATGATTTCGACCAGCTTGTCGCGGTCGAGCTTGTAGACCGCGCACAGCATGCCGAGGACGAAGATGTTCTTGCCGCGGTCCTTGGCGGATCCGCCGATCGCCTCGATCGCGGCCGAGGTGAAGGGCACGCCGATGTGGCGGATGTCGCGTTCCTCCTTCAGCTCGGTGACCTGGTCGCTGTCGTAGAAGCAGATGCCGCCGTCGCGCAGCGAGTTGAGGTGGTTGTCGTAGGAGTCCTGATAGAAGGCGACCAGCGTGTCGGCCTCGTCTCCGGGGTGGAGGACCTGGCCGGAGCCGAGGTGGACCTGGAAGATCGAGGGGCCGCCCGAGATCGTGCTCGGGATGGTCATGTAGGTCATGACGTCCTGGGCGGTGGACCCGGCGAGCTGGGCGAGGAAGCCGCCGACCGACTGGATGCCATCCTGGGACTGACCGGCGAGCCGGATCACGGCGTTGCGAAGCTGGGGCGACGCGGAGGTTTGAGACATGGATTCAGGGTTTAGTGTCCGGTTCTCTAAAGCTTTCGTTTCCGGTCGAAAAGCAAAAGCGTCGGCGTTTCGCGGCATCATGGGCCGCGGGTGGCGGATGATCGCGTGCGAGGCGGGTCTTCAGGTCAAGACAGCACGCGGAGGCGGAACACGGCGGCAGGGGCTCCGTGGGTTGCGCGGATCCGTAGAGTGAGCCTGTGGGTGGTCACCGGCTCATCGAGGCGGTGTTCGAATCGCGCCGAATGGTGATCGCGGACTGCGGCGAGGATGTCGCCGTTTTCATCGGCCAGATCGAAGTCACGCACCATGAAGGGAACGACGTCTTCCGCGTGCGTCATGAGCACGCTTTCCATCGGGTGATCCCAATCGGGGTCGAACTCGACGATCACACGGCCGATTCGAACCGGCTCGGGCCAGGTCAGGGTGAGTTCGGGTTGCCGGTCGGCTGGGTCGGCGATCCAGGCGTTGACGGTTTGTGTCGGTCGTGACGGACCTCGCGTGACGTTGGATGCTGAAAAGACGTCGAGCGGCGGATCGATGGTCATCGCGAGGTTGCGCCCCTCGGGTCGGCGCTTCGGCAGCCAGAACTCGAAGGAGTCGATGCCGGAGCCCTCCGGCGGCGTCTGGCGACTCGAGGTGGCCACCGCCTTGTTGAAGGCATTGGTCACCGCAAGGACGCCGGTCAGCCGCTCGTCGCTCACCCGTACGTGGACGCCCGGGTGCTCGCCGAGGGTGACGAAGTGGAATCCCCCGCGCTCGACCGGCTTGCGGAAGCCCGCCGTGATCCACGTCTGGCCTTCGGGAAAGGGGAGTTCGAGGGCTTCGATCAGTTCGTCGGGCGTGAAGTTGCCGGGTTTGGAGGCGCGCCGCAGCTCGACGCGCAGGGCACCGGGCTGGTCGGCCGAGATTTCGAAACCGAAGACCGGACAGCGGCCCAGGGCGAGCGGCAGCAGCATCGCCCAGCCGCTGTCGAGCCGGACCCAGGCGCGGTTGGCGGCGATCCGGCCGAGCTTCAGTCGGGAGCTGGCCTCGACAGTCGCCCGCGGGGCGAGATCGCCGGGGTCCTCGACCTCGATCTCCGGCAGGAACTGTCCGTCCCGGTCGAGCCGGAGCTGGAGTTTCCGCAGGATCTCTCCGCTCCCGATCTCCCGCGGGTGGCAGCCGTTCTCGAGGCACAGCGCGGCGGCGGTGCCGACCGCCTGGCCGCCGACCGCGCAGGTCGCCATCACCCGGGTCGAGCCGAAGGCGACGTGAGTCGCGCTGATGATGCGCCCGGCGAGGAAGAGGTTGGAAATATTACGACTGTAGTAGCAACGCCAGGGGATGCCGTAGGTGCCCTTGGCGTGCCACTGGGTGCAGCCCGGACGGTCGGAATAGACGCCGTCGGCCGGATGCAGGTCGAGCGCCCAGCCGCCGTGGCCGACGGTGTCCTGGTGGATGCGTTGTTCGACCACGTCCTGCTGGCGCATCAGATGGTCGCCCTCGAAGCGCCGGCTTTCCCGCTTGCCGGGGATGTGGCCGACCCATTCGAGCACCATCGTCTCGGCCTCGGGGTAGTCGCCGGAGTTCTTGATGTGGTCCCAGATGCCATAGACGACCTTCCACAGCTCCCACTTGATCGCTTCGGTGTCGTGCACCGTGTCGAGCCGGCCGCCGTATTCGATCCACCAGAAGTTGCAGCCCTGCATGTTGGCGTTGAATTTCCGGTAGCGGGCGATCCTGGTGACGTCCTTGAGCGCCCAGCTCGGCGCGGTGAAGCGGACCGGCGTGCCGACGTCCTTGGTGTAGAAATACAGCGAGTGGCCGAGCAGGTGGCCGTAGCTGTCGTCGGGGGCGAAGCCTTCGCCGAACTCTTCGGCCGACTCGGCTCCCATGCGGAAGGCGGCGCCGCTCAGGAAACCGAGCACGCCGTCGCCCGAGGCGTCGCAGAAGAGCGGCGCGCGCAGCAGGTAGCGGGTGGAATTCTGCGGGCAGAAGGCGGTGACCGATTCGATCTCTTCGGCGCCGCGCTTGGTCACCTCGTGGGCGGCGGTGTTGAGGAGGAGGCGAATGTTGGGCTCCTCGACGACCTTCTCGAGCAGGATGGTGTCGAGGATCAGCGGATGCCCGTGACGGTTGCGATAGAGGTTCTCCTCGAGGATCTCGTTGATGATCCCGCCTTCGCGCGCCCAGCGGTTGTTGTTCCCCATGTGCGAGGTCGCGCCGAGGATCCACAGGCGGACCTCGCTCGAAGCGTTGCCGCCGAGCACCGGTCGGTCCTGGACCAGCGTGACCCGCAGCCCATGGCGTGCGGCGGCGATGGCGGCGCAGGTGCCGGCCAGGCCGCCGCCGACGACCACCAGGTCGCTTTCGATGTCCTCGGTGCGCAGCGTGCGGAGTCCTTCGGTGGGTGGATCCTGAATCATGGAGTCGTGGGTCGGGAGCGGAAAAGGATCGCCGCGCCGATGAGAAGCAGCATGGCGGCGAAAAGAACGAGTGTCAGCCGTTGACCGGGATTGACGGGAAGCAGCGCCAGCATTCCGCCCCCGAGCGCCACCAGGCCGAAGCCGACGATGCGCTGGGGCAGGGTGTCCTGTGGCAGCGGATCGCATCCGCCAGGCTCATCGCCGTCATTCAAGTTGCCATGGCGTACGGATTTCGCCGCTACGGCGCCGTTTGACCGCAGGCGGCACAAGGCGACGATCAGCAGCGGAAGGACGACTCCGACCAGGGTTTTCGAGTTGAACGAAAGCCACTCCCAGAAGCCGCCGTCTTGCATGAGCGGATGAAGGAATCCCGCGCCGGAGCCATCGGCACGGGGCGGGGTGAAGCCGACGTGGAGGGCCAGCCCGAGCGGGATGCAGAGGCCGGCCGACCCCCACAGCGCGCGGTGGTCGAGCCGGCGGCTGAGCAGTCCGAACAGGATCGGGGCGAGCATCGGCACGACCATCAGCTCGGTCGCCGCGATGATGACCTTCTCCGCTCCGCCGAGGCGCGGGATGAGCAGCGCGATCGCGGCGATGGCTCCGCCTAACAGCAGTGTGAAGAGCCGCCCTGCGCGGAGCAGTCCCGCGTCGCTGATCGTTTTCCGCAGCGGGCGATAGATGTCGTGGGTGAGCACGCTGGAGAAGACGTTGAGCTGCGAGCTGATCAGGCTGGCGGTGGCCGAGAACATCGCCGCCATCATCAGCCCGACCATGCCGACCGGCAGCACGTGGCGGCAGGACTTGATGTAGGCTTCCTCCTTCAACATCCGGATCGCCTCGGGCGTGGCGCCTTCCGGGATCGGGCTCTGCACCCGCCACAGCAGCGGCGGCAGCAGCCACAGGAAGGGCGAGACCAGGTAGAGCGCGCCGAAAAGCAGCGTCCCGCGGCGGGCGTCGCGCGGCGTGGCGACGCACAGGTAGCGCTGCACGAAGGCGAACTCGGCGCCGATCATGAAGTAGTGGATCGCGACCCAGCCGAACAGGAACAGCCAGGTGTATTTCGGCCCCGAGGTGGGCGAGAGGAACCCTTCCGGCACCTGAGCCAGGAAGCCGCCGAGTCCGCCGACGTCGAGCAGGATCAGCGGGATGACGAACAGCACCGCGACATTGAGCACGATGAACTGGATGACGTCGGTCATCAGCACCGCCCACAGGCCGCCGATCATCGTGTAGAGCACGACCACCGCGGCGAAGACGAGGATGGCGGTCATCAACTCCGGCGGCATGCCGGCGACCGGTGTCGGCGTGTCTTCGCCGCGGGTCACCGCTACGGTTAGAATCGCGATGGCGTAGAGCGCCCCCGCCGCACCGACCAACCGGAAGATCATCATCGACCAGGTGTAGAAATGCAGCGCGCCCTTGCCGAAGCGGCGTTCGACGAACTCGGCGGGGGTGCGGATGCCGAGGCGCTTCCATTTCCCGGCCACCGTGTAGCCGGCCAGCAATGCGGCGACGCCGTAGCAGAGGTTCACCAGGATCGCGACCAGTCCGTGCTCGTAGGCCATGCCGCCCCACACCACGAAGGTGTTGGCGGAGAACATCGTCATGAAGGCGCTCAAGCCGCTGGCCCACCACGGCGAGCGCCCGCCGGCGGCGAAGAGGTCGGCCGGGGTTTTCACCAACCGCCCGAGCAGCACCCCGATCCCCACCGTGGCGGCGAGGTAGAGGCTGAGGACGATCCAGTCGGCGGGGTGCATGACGGTCGGTGGGGTTCAGGGTGCTTTACCGACAATCAACGGATCCGTCCGGCTACGCTGGGGACTCCTGGCAGGGCCAACTTGACAAGGTTAAGGAAGGCATCAAGATGCCTTTCATGAGAACAACGATAAACATCAGTGATGCGCTGCTGGAGGAGCTGCGGGAGCGATCGCGGCGCCTCGGACGTCCGCTGCGGCAGGTCGCCGAAGACGCCCTCCGGCGCGGACTTTCCAGCGAAGACGCGCCTGCCGCGAAGGTGCGGATCAAGCCGTTCCGGCTCGGCCTCAAGCCGGCTTATCGGGGCATGAGTCTCAACCAGCTTTACGATCAACTGGAGGCGGAGGATGTCATTCGTAATCATGGGTCGTGATTGTTCCCGATGTGAATCTGCTGGTCTATGCCTACGATGAGGCCAGTCCCGACCATAAGAAGGCGCGGCGTTGGTGGGAGAAGGTGCTTTCGGATGCCGAACCCGTGGGTTTGCCGTGGGTGGTGATCCTTGCCTTCACCCGTCTCCTCACCCATCCGCAAATCTGTGAGTCGCCGGTCTCGGTTGAGGAGGTGCGCCGGACCGTGACCGGTTGGGTCGATCTTCCCCATGTGCGGGTCATCCAACTTTCGAATCAGGCGCTGGATCTCTTTTTCGACCTGCTTGAGGAAGCGGGAATGGGGGGGAATCTCACGACGGACGCCCTGATCGCCCTGCATGCGCGCGAACATTCGGCAACCGTTTACAGCAACGACCGCGACTTCGACCGCTTCCCGGGGATCCGGTGGATCAACCCGCTGTTGTAGCTTCGCCTGTCGCAGAGCCACCGGCCGCCCGAGCAGCACCCCGATCCCCACCGTGGCGGCGAGGTGGAGGCTGAGGACGATCCAGTCGGCGGGGTGCATGACGGTCGGTGGGGCTCAATCGGCGGATTCGAACTTCACCTGGCCGACGAACTCGTTGGTCTCGATGGCCCCGGGACCGTCGATAGGTTTGTCGCCACGGCGGCAGTTGCGGAAGACCACGTTTTCGATCCGGTGGTCGGCATTGAATCCCGCGAGCTTGATGGATGAACCGGCGGGGGCGGCGACGTTGATGAATGCCAGGCCGTCGTACTGGCCCCGCGCGTCGCGGAAGCCGGTGTTGTTGCTGTAGCGGGTCTTCGCGATGTAGATGTTGATGACCGGTCGTCCCTTCCGTCCTCGGGATTCGATGAAGAAGTTCTCGAAGCGGATGTTGCGGCAGGTCGCCCAGTCGGAGTGGTCGCTGTAGATGGCGGCGCCGGCGTGTTCGAGCACGTCGATGTTGCGGAAGGTGATGTTCTCGAAGAGTTCGGTCTCCATCGACGCGCCGATGCGCAGTCCGTTGCCCCAGCCGGTGTTCCAGATCACGCAGTCCTCGGCCAGGCAGTCACGGGTGGGCGGTTCGCCGTTGGCCGCGGCATCGACCGCGTGCCAGCCGAAGCCGTCGTCCTCGCAGCGGATGAAGCAGTCGCGCGCGACGAAGCGCTGCACCCCGTCGAGGTCGATGCCGTCGGTGTTGACGGTCTTGCCGAAGAGGCTGAGGTGGGTGGCCGAGGCGTCATTGGTCAGTAGGAAGAGGGTCATCCACCAACTGCCTCCACGGATCCCGATGCCTTCGAGGTGGACGTCGGTGCAGCGCTCGAACAAGACCGCGTGGGTTTGCTTCTCCCGCACCGAGTAGCCTCGGGCGTCGAGGGTGCCGCGGCCACGGATGCTCACGCCGCGGGCATCGCGCGTTTCGACCCGGCCCTCCACGAGCGCTCCCGGGGCGAGATAGACGGTTTGTCCGGAGGCGGGCCGGATCACGCCGGCTTCGTGCCTGCCCGGTCCGAAGTAGATCACATCGGGATCATCCGGAGCGGGGACATCCCTTTCCAATGGGGTGGCGCAAAGGGCGAGTGGCTTGATTCGCTCGTCTCCCCGGGGCTTGATCACGAGCTTGAGGGGGCGCTCCAGAGGGAAGGAGATTGTCGAACCTTCGAGCTTGGGTTTGATGCCGTGCCGCAGCGGATGGATCGAGCCGAAAGTGGTCCCGGCGATGAACCTCACTTCGACCGCGACGGGCTCCTGCATGGAGAAGAAGGCGGTGTGGAAATCGAAGTCGCTCTCGTCGTTGACCGGCACCGGGATGCCGTTGACGCGCACCTGATAGAGAGAGCTGGAAGGAATGCCGGGAATGGCCGGTTGCGGGACGGGGGACCGAACGGCGGAGGCGATGGGCTGGCCGAGGAGAGCGAGCAGGCCCGCCATGAGGAAGGCTCGTCTTGCCGCGATACGAGTGGGTGACATGGGTGGGAACGACGTTCGTTGCCGGGATGTTTGAAATCAGCTTTCTGTGCCGGGACGAGGGTTGCCACTCATGGTCCGGCTTGCAAACCAACCCGCCAGAAGCCCGAGCCCGCGTGATTGGCGAGGTGGAAGACGATCGGGCCGTGATCGATCGTCTGGATTTGATCCTGCCACGACCAGTGGAGCAGGTCGGCGCTTTGCGTCAGCACCAGATCGCTGTCGGGAGCGCCATGGGTAACCAGCCGCCAGGAGTCCGGCCCGGGGCCGGCGAGCAGACGGGTGGACGGCGCGAGGATCGGCTCGCCGAGGGGGGAGGGATTGACCTCGATCGACGGCGGCGGGGACGGCGGTGCCGGAATCACGCCTGTTTCCATCCAGACGGCGACATCGAAACCGACAGCGGAAGGGAGTTTGACGTTCGAGCGGGAACTCAATCCGGTGAAGATGACTTCACCCTCATCCGGGAGGTTCTCAACCAGCATCCATTCGCGGTTCTGTTGGGAAAAGCAGAGCGGGTAGGTGGAAGCGCTCGTGTAGATCCATCCGATGCCGTCGCGCCATCCCCACACGGCATCGGGGGTTTCCCAGCCGAGGTGGATCCAGCCCAGTTCGGCGTGGAAGCACCAGGGGTGGGAGGTGGGGTCCAGGGCGCCGAACCAGGTCCAGAGGTAGCGCTCATCGAGCGGACGGCCGTTGAGACGCAGGCTGGTCTCCGGTTCCGTGAGTTGGACGGACGTCGCGGCGGCGGCATCCAACGTGAACTCGAGCGTGTCGCCGATGAGGGAAAGGTGGCGTCCGCTCGCTTCCTCCTTGAGCAGGATGCCCGAGGCGCCATTGACCCATCGGAAGGTCTGGTTGCCGGAAGTTCCCGGCGACCGGAGCACGAGCTGAAACCCGCTGGCACTGGAACGCACGCGCAGCCGCGGTCCCTGAAGACCCGACACGCCATCATCCTCGCGGGAGGCCAGCCAGAAAAAACTCCGTCCGCTGTTCTCGCGGTCGGAACGAAGCAGCAGGTCGAGCGATTTGTCGCCGGCAAGTTCCGTTAGAATCGCGGCGGAGAACGCGGAGTTTCCCGAAAAGACAAGGTCCTGCGCCGGGCTCAAGGTGGCCGGGTTGGCGGTGGTTGATGCCAACTGGGTGGGATCGAACGATCCGCCCGGCTGGGTCCACGCGGCGGGGCCTGCCGTGGTCCATGTTGTTTGCGCAAAGTTGTAGGGTTCGGTCACTCGGAAGACTTCAAGTGTATGGGCTGCGCTGACGGATGTGCTGTCCCGGATCCGCACGTCCAGTTCAAGTTCCACCTCGTCGGGTGCGAATCCTGCGGGCAGGGCGGAAAGGTCGAAACGCAGCAGCGACCGGAAGCTCGTGGTGTCATTGATCGATCCCGCAGCGAGATCGGAGTCGGTCGCCTGGAACTCGTTGCTGGAGCGGATCCTGATGTCCTCGACGATCGGAATGTCGATCCAGTCGGAGCTTGTTTCGATCAGCGTGAGGAACTGGCCGCTGGCGGCATGAAGGAGCCGAACCGTGCCGTCCGGGCCACCGATCACCTCCCAGCGGACGGCGTCACCCGTGGCGCCTGAGGGCACGACCTCCACCGCGCCGCCGTTTGCCGCCATCATTTTCTCCCCGGTGCCGAGGCTGAGCTGGAAGGTGGTGGCTTTGGTGATGGTCCACGCCGCGCCGGGTTCCAGCGAAACCGTGATATCCGCCGCGCCCGGGGTGAGGTGAAGGCCGGTGTCGAGATGACGCAGGATCGTTCTGCCGCCATCCGCCGGATCGAGCGCGAAGCGGTCCGCGAACGCGGCATCCATGACGACCTCTGCTCCCGCCGCAAACGCACTGCGGTAGTCGAGCACCAGCCGCGGGGCGATGGTGGCGGGTTGCTCGGAGGAGGAGAAATACGCCTCGCTGCGGTCCGCGGCGCCTTCCTGATCCGATCGGACCAACAGATCGAGCGACCCGCCCGCAGTGATTGCGGCATTTACCGCGGAGCGGAAAGCCGGCTGGTCGGGGAACGCGAGGGTCTGTCCTGCGCCTGCAGTCGAGGGGTTGTAGGGAACCGAAACCAGCGGCGCGGGACCGACGTCGCCGCCGGGAGTGGTCCACGGAGTTCCTGTTGCCGCGGACAACCAGGTGGCCTGGCCGTTCACGAAGGCGCAGGTAAGCTGATGGACGGCGAACTGCTGGTCGAGGTTCGCCGGGTTGCCGGCATGGTTGGCGTCGCGGACCAGCCTCAACTCCACCGCATCGGGTGCTGCCGGAAGACCTGACAGATCGAAGCGCAGCAGCGAACGCACGGCCTGGGACCCGCCGAGCGGCCCCACGCGCAGGGCCCAGTGCGCGGGAAGCGAGGTCGAGGGCGAGGTGCTCTCGATGCGTTGGTCCGCCGAGGCGAAGACCTCCCGTTGCGCCTCGACTCCATCGGGCGAACGGACGGCGAGGTATTTCCCGCTGAAGGCATCCTGCAACGTGAACTGGCCCGCACCGATTTCCGTGAGCTGCCATTTCCGCGCGTTGCCACCGAGAACCGGATTGGCGCCAGTGCCGTCGAGAAAACTTCCCGCCGGCGACGCGATCGTGACGCGATTGGTCGAAAGCGCGGCTCCGGGGTCCAGCAGCCGCCGGCCCGGGATGCGCGCGGCGATCGAACCGGGAATGACGCGGCGGGTGGCGGTCGAGTCGCCGAGGCGCAGGCCGCTCGTCGCGTCCTTGACGAGCACGCCCGGGCCGAAACTCACCACGCTGCCGTCCGGGCGGGTGGCCTCGAGTTCGAAGAGGACGGACTGGTCGCCGGGTCCCAGCGGCACGGTGAATTCCCACGGGAACGATGCGTCCGCGACCTCGCCGAGGCGGCCGTCGATTTCATAGCGCAATCGCAGTGAGCTGAACTCGGTCTTGCTGTTCTTGAGATAAAAGTAGAACGAACGATAGCCGGAACCGAAATTGAGCATCAACCCCCTTGCCGCCGGAGCAGTCCATTCAAGGTGCCCTTCGAGCCACGCGTCCGCGGCCGTCAGGTCGGCGAAGCCTTCCTGGAAGGCCGGTGTGATCTCGGTGTGTTCGATGACCAGCGCCGCGATGCCCTTGGCCCGAACCGTCAGCGGGAAACTCCCGTTCACCACCTGAATGGGAGCGGCCGGCTGGTTGTCGATCCACACGCGCGCGGTGCGGGTGACGCCTGCAAGCTCGGGAACCAGGGTGGTGTCGAGGTTCACCGTGGCGGTTTCCTCCGAAAAATTCTGATTGGTGAAGGCGAGGCAGAGTGTGTCGTTGCCGCGGGCGGCGATGTAATTCAGTTCCTTGGTTGAAATGCCGGCCAGGCCCCGCGGCATCCACAGCCGCACCGGCTCCTCGCCGTGGAACTTCCCGGGCCGCATTCCATAATAGCTGCTTTGCAGATAGGCATAGCCTTCGATGAATTCCCGTTCGAAGGAGATCGCGCCGTTCGAGCGGGTTTCCGCGTCGGTGACCAGATAGTCGAGTGCGACCGACATCAGCGGCCAGATATGGTTGAAGTGAAACGAATTGTAACTCAGCTCGTTGAACGGGCGCAGCGGGTAGTCGGGCTTTTCATACACCGTGGTGCGGGCGGTGTTCATGTGGTAGCCGGGAAAGTTCATCCAGCGTCCGACGATCGCGCTGCGGGCGATGTCGCGCAGGAAGTCGTCGTCCTTGAGCCAGGCGAGGCGGAGGAACCATGGCGCGTAGTTCGCCATGAAGATCGCGCGGTGGCCGGTGCTGGTTCCCGATGATTCGCAGGTCAGGCCCTGGGCGGAAACCCGCCATGCCGGCACCGACTCCTCGGGAATGCTGATGGGGCCGACGGTCCGGTTGGCGAGGTAGTAGTAAACCGGTGCGACGTTCCCTTGGTTGACGGTGACGTCTGCATCCGGGATCCGCGGCGCGAACCAGCAGTACATCGCGTAATAGCGCGCCGACTTCCACGCGGCATCGAGGAAACGGGGCTCGTTCGTCGCATCGTACAACAGCATCAGATCGATGAAGCGAGGGGCATATCCCGACCAGAAGAACAACGCGGCGTCCGGATCGTTGAAGTCCTCGGGCAGGTCGGTGATACGGCGGGCGAAGTAGGCATCGGCGCCGTCGATCGCGGTTTGCAGGTAGGATGCCTCGCCGGTGGCGCGGTAGAGTTGCAGGGCGTTTTGCCAGGTCGCGCCCGGCTCGGCCACGTCCAGGTTGCGGACCCGACTGCTGCCGTATTCCGTCTCGGCGAGTGCAAGCATCTCCTTCGCCGCGCCGTTGCTGATGCGGTTGAGCGCCACCAGTTCCGAGATCGGCGCGACAGGACCCTCGAGCGTGTACGAGGGATTCTGGATGTTCTGCGTTTCGTCGGTGGTGAAGAGGAACTTCTTCCGCGAGAGCATGTATTCGATGTAAGGGTAGGCCCGGCGCTGCCAGATCTCGCGGTTGTCGGTGGTGAGCGCTATGTCCAGCGGGCTGAGTGAGGAGACATTCTTCACCGTGCCCGGCGCGTCGGTCGCGTAGCTGCAGCCCTTCTCCTCCTCGAGGAACTGGCTGTAGGCCGACATCCCGTAAGCCAGCATGTTGTCGAGCGCCACGTTGAGCGAACCGATCTGGTTGTGGCGCACGTCGCGGAAGTCGTAGAGGTCGCGGGCGATGCGCTCGAAGGCGATGGTGGTGTCGCCCGTCGCGACGAACGGGCACATGCGGAAGGTGAACGACTGGCCGGCCGTCAGCCGCGAACCCGTTCCCCCGAGGATCGGCGCGGCAAGGATAGGTTGCGCCTCACCGGCGGCATTGCGCACCGCCACACCGAAACGCGAGTTCTCGAAGACCGGCAGGGGCATGAACGGAAATTCCCCGGGATGCGCCACCACACCGACCGTTTCACCCACCTTCGTCATCAGCGTGGACGGTACCGGACAATGATAGGATGCGGTGAGATAGCTGGTGGAGGGGAAGCGCCGTCCCTGCCAGATGAGCGGTTGCCAGACCTGCTCAGCCTCGGCGAAGGCACAGGCCGGAGCCCCGAGATAGGCGACCGAGAACCAGGCGGTGCCGGTCGATTCGAGATTGGTGGTGATGGTGGGCGTCCCCGTTTCACCATCGAGTGCGACGCGGGCGGAGAAAACGAAGGTCGGATCCGCGGCGAACTGGTAGCGGATGCCGTCCGCCTCGACCGTGTCGCTGGTGGGCCGGATCTCCTTGGAGGCCGCCGCATTGAAGAGATTGGCGGTGCGGCTTCCGGGATTGGTCACGATATCCGGATCGAAGCCATCGCCCCAGTCCGGATTTTCGCCCCCGCCGATGCCGCTGTTCGGGTCGGGAACCGAGGCGACCCAGGAGGTCGCGCCGTTGTAGTCCACGCCGGAGACCTTGGTCTTTGCCGGGTTCGGGTCGCTGGTGGCAAGAAAGACGCGGAAGGTCATGCCGAAATCGGCCGCTGCCCCGTCCGGTCCGGTGAGCCGCACGGTCTCGCCGTCAAGCCGGTCGATGGTCCACTGGCCGTTGGTCAACGACTGGCCGCTGCCTGGAACCGCCGATGCCACGGCGAGGCAAAGAGCGGCGAGAATGCACGCCGGTCCGCGCCGCGGTGCGGTCCCGACTTGAAATGGTTGCTGCATGGGACCGTGTCTCGGGATTCTCCATTGATGTGGCACAAAACCCGGCGGTCACGATGCCGCAAGGTCAGGCCAAGCTCGAGGCGAAAAGATGAGGCCAAGTCTTGCTTACCAGAGCAGGTTGGCGCTGCCCTTGTAGCGCACCTTCATGTCCTTGCCGGGCTTCCACTCGACGTGGCCGTCGATGTAGCCGATGTGGACTCCCAGGGGCTCGTCTTCAGTCGCCATGAAATTGCCGACGATCTGACCTTGGAATACCCGACAGAGGTCCATCCAGAGAATCGGATAGGCCACTTCTTCGGACATTCTTTTCGGCACCCAGCGGACGGTTGTTACCCGCCCCTCGGTCTTGGTCACCCGGTGTTTGATTCGATCCCAGTTGTCAGGGTATTCGAAAGAACCGTTTACCCAGCCCGAAGCTTCGGGAGTGGGGCTGTCATCAACCATGCAGGCATAGCCGAAAACCGTGTCTCCGGCATTGAAATCCCAGAGATCCCTATCCTGACAGTGATCCCATCCATCCTGCTTCCAACAACGATTGGCATTGGAGTAGGCGTTCTTCTTGGAGATTCCGTAATCGTCCCGAAAGCTGCGAGTGAAGCGGTAGGGAAGGTTCGCATGGGAGTGGATTCCAATGAACCGACCATTGTTGTCTTCGGCCGCGGTCATCGTGGCGACGGAAAGCTGGCGGATGTTGTTGATCGAAGCCGCCTTGTTCGCCCCCAGCTTGATGCGACCCGCTCCCACGAACACGATGGCGGCCAGAATCACCACGATGACAATCGTGATCATCAGTTCGACGAGCGTGAATCCCGGCAGGAGGCTGGACCCTTGCTTCGCGGTCTTCATGGGCGGCGTGGTGTTCATGGGTAGTCGTTGAACGGATCTGGATCGGTGAGTCCGGCGTCGGTTGCGGCAGGGCATCAGTTCTGCGAGACCTCCACCCGCACGAACAGCTTCTGGACAGGGGTTCCCGTCACCGTGGCGGTGACGGCGGTCGGAGTGCCAGCCACCACGGGATTCGGCACCGTCGAGAAGCTGACGGTCGTTCCGCCACTGCTGGCTCCGTCGTCGTGGAAGGTCACGAGGTCGGTGGACCAGCGATAGGTCGCCGTCAGGTCGCCGGCGAGCGTGCCCTGCGGGTGGGTGAAGGTGAAGGTCCCTGCACCGGTATCGACCGCGGAAATGACAAGACCTCCGGAGAAGATCCCCGGCTCGGTGCCGAAGAAGTTCTCCACGCCATTGTCGTTGCCGTCGCCGTCGGGGTCATCACCGAGGGCGGTCTGCCCGCCGACACCGGTCTTGCCCGAAATCCAGTCGGCGAAGGTGTCGCCGCCGGCAGCCAGTTGATAGAGCAGCCGCGGCTCGAAGTCGGTGAAATCCGGCTCTTCGCGGCTGGCGAGGAACAGGAAGCTGCGCACCGCGTCTCCTTCGACATCCGACTTGATCCCGAGGTGAAGAGCGCCGCCCAGCGCGTTGTTGAAGGCGGTGGTCAGCGCCGTGCTGGTGAAGCTGATGCCGCGGTTGTCATTCCCGGTCTGGGGCGTGAAGGGGGTCGTGGCAACGGCCGTTCCGTCCGGGCCGGGCTGGGCGGCTCCATCCCAGTCCGAATCGAGTACGAAGAGGGTGAAGGTTTGTGCCACCGAGGAGGTGTTGTTCTCGGATCCGGCCGGGTAGAGGACCAAGGTGGTCTCGCCGGAGGCCGCCGATGCGCTTGTAAGATCGAAGGTCAGGTAAGTCCGGGAAAACCTTCCGCTGCTGATTGGGCCAACACCCAGGTCATTGGGTGATGTCTTGTTGAGCGGGCCGGCAAAGGCGATGTCACCCCTGTCGTCGAAAGCCGAAAGGATCGTGCCAAGCACGCTGAAGTTCCAGGTGCTGTCATCAAGGATGCCGGCGAAGGCGTTGCCGGCATGATCGGCCAGAGCATCGCCGGTAATCCGGACGGCGTAGGTATCGCCCTCCTCCAGCGCGGCGGCACCGGGTGTGATCGTCAGGGTGTCTCCGCTGATGGTTACGGCCGGATCGCTCACCGCATAGGTGGTCTCCGTTCCTTCGGTCAGGTTCTTCAGCGTGATTCCCCCGGCACTGGATCCGGTCACCGTCACGTCGTCGATGTACCAGCCGAGGTAGTCGAATGCGAAACCGCCCGTACCCGTGAGGCACCACTCGATGCGCACCACTTGGCCGACCCCGGCGCCGAGGTCGATGACGGGTGAACTCGCCCAACCGGAGAAGCCGTTGGGCACGGTGTAGATCGGGCCCGCGATCACGGTGTCGGTGGTGTCGTCGATGATGTTGACGACCGCCAGGTCGTCAGGAGCATACAGGTCGTAGGCCTGGGCAAAGGTAAGCTGCGCGGAGGTGACTCCGGTGAGGTCGATGGGTGCCGAGCGCAGGCAGGTGGACGTGGAGGTGGTGGGAGAGGCCGAGTAGTAACCCGGGTCGCCGGAGCCCCCATCGTAGGCCCCGAGGTTGGTGCCCCAGCATTGGCCCGTGCCGCTGGTTGCCCCATTGCCGCTGTCGATGATCCCACCCAGGCTGAAGGAATCCGGCGTGCCGTGTTCCCAGGCGGAGCCTTCGGTCGTCACGACGGTGAAGCCACCGTTGCCCGACTCGAAGTCCTCGGCCAGCAGCCCGGGCTGGGCGGCCATCATGATCGCTTCATCGAAGGTGGCCACGAGGCCGCCGTTGGCGGGGATCGCTCCGCCATCCGCGGGCGACAGGTCGATGATGGTAGGGGCACTCGTGTCGGGCACGAGGGTTTGGAAGTTCCACACGGTCGGATCCGAGATGCCTGCAAAGAAGTTCGGGGTCGGATCGAGGTCCTTGATGGCGTCACTGCTGATCAGGACGGCGTAGTCGGTGCCGTCGGCGAGCGGTGACGACGGAGTGATCACCAGGTCGGTGTCATCCACGACCGAAACCCGGGGATCCGGCAGGGTGATCACCGTATCGGTTCCGGCACCAAGGTCGTCGATGGTGATCGTGCCGCCGTTCTCGAGAGCGATCGGTTCGTTGAAAGTCGCCGTCAGGCTGGTGGAAGCCGGAACGCCGGTGGCGTCGTCAGCGGGATCGGTGGGCGGCACGATGACGGGGGGCGTCGTGGCCCCCGGAGTATAATCGAGTGTGAGAACGGGCGCGGGAGCGGCCGTGGTGTTCTCTTTTGAGGCCAGCTGGAAGATATTGCGGGTGCCATTGTTCTCCACGTCCAGCTTGACCAGCAGATACAACGATCCGCCGATCGCGGACTCCGCGGTGTTGGCGAGGGTGCCGCCGGTGAAGTTCAGGCCCTGGGAGAGGCTCACGGTGCGGGGGTTCGCCGAGAGGCTGGTCAGGACCCCGCCGAAGTCACCACCCGGCGTGATCCAGTCGTTCGTGCCGTCGCGACTCGTCCAGGTCACGCCGCCGTTGGTGAACGAGGAGGTGAGCTGGTGCAGGTTGATCGTCACCGCTGCATTCTCGCTGGAGCCATCGACGGACCGAACGCTGAGTGTCAGGGTCGCGCTGTTGATGGTCGCTCCGGTGAGGAGCGGGCTGGACAGATCGAAGGCCAGCGCGATCCGGAGGTAGTCGTCGGCCGTGGTGGTATCACCGACGATGATGGCCTGGTTGGTGCCCTGATTGCCCGAACTTGCACGGATCGTGCTGTCATCCGTCGGGCTGAGGACAAGCGTATCTGCTGAAGCAAGCTGGGTGCCGACGAGAGCGGCGACGACGAGGGGCTTTGAAAGGCCGTTCATGACGCGGATGGGTTGTTATGGGACTATCAGTCCAGCATCCGCGGCTTGCCCGGGACAAGACGTTCCAGCGTTTTTCTCTTCGCTCTGGGCGTCTCCAGGAGGTGGTGAGGAATCACCTGTTCCCGCCCACCAGGCGATGGGATTGTCGGAACGCTCCGGGTGCCAATCCCAACTCGCGGCCGAACACCTCGGTCATCCGCTGCGGCTCGCTGAATCCGCAGCGAATCGCGATGTCGGCGACCGGCAGGTCGGTTTCAATCAACATCTCCTTGGCCCGCTCCAGGCGCACCCGCCAGATCTCCTTCTGCAGCGTGCGCCCGGTGTCCCTCTTGAATCGCAATTCGAGAGGTCTTCGTGACAAGGGCACGGCAGCGAGCACATCGACGACGCCGATCGGTTCGCTGGCGTGTTCGCGAATGAAGGTCAAGGCCCGGCGCACCATCTCGTCGCCGGTCGCCACCACGTCGGACGAGCGCCGCGCGACCACCCGCCGGGGAGCCACCAGAAGTTGCTTCGCCGGCCTCTGTTTTTCGATCAACTGATCGAGCAATCGCGCCGCCTCGTAGCCCACCTGTTCGCCGGGCAATTCCACGCTGGAAAGCGCCGGGTCGCAGAACGGGCACAGCACGTTGTCACCACCGATGCTGATCACCGCCGCCTGCTCCGGGACCTCGATGTCGGCACCCTGCAGGGCGCTGAGCAGGTCGAAGCCGGTGATGTCCGTGGCTGCAACCACGCCGAAGGGTGGCTCCAGCCCCTTCAACCACTTCATCGCGTTCCTCGTGACGGCCGCGGCCCTGCCCGCCCGGTGGCCGCCGGGCTCCAGTTCGAGGGCATCGATCTCCAGCCCCTGCTTTACCGCCGCACGCCGGGCACCCTCCAGGCGCTTGGAAACGTAGCCGAGCCCGAAATCGGTGCCAACAAACCCGATCCGACGCATCCCGAGATCCAGAAGGTGCCCGGCCGCCATCTCGCCGGCCAGCACATCATCCCAATCGACCCGTGAGAGCTTGGCTTCGGAAAAGTGCGGGCCCACGCACATCACGGGACACGGCAACCCGAGCAGGAAATCGATGCGCTCCTGGGTGTTCGGAAAGGCGATCACGCCGTCCACCTTCATTCCCTCCGGCACCGACCATACATCCAGATCCGCCCACGGGATCATCGGCTGCCAGCGGTGACCTTCCCGCGCATAGCGCCCCACCCCCTGCACCATCTGCCGCCGGGCGGTGTGCTCCAAGTCCGTGTAGATCAGGATGCGGCGCGAGCGGTTCATGGCATCATCCTGGCTGCGCGACGCTTAAAACGAAGCGAAAAACGCTGGAACGTGTTGCGGCAAGGGAGGGGCGGACGCTAGCTTTAGGGAAGTTTCAAGGATCCAAGCTCATGAAATTCCGAATCTCCTCCCTCCTGACCAGCCTCGTGGCGGTGCTCGCCAGCATGCAGGTTGCCTCCGCAGCCAGCTTGGTCGTTGGCGTGAGCGATAACACCACCATCAGACTCGATACCACGAACCAGGGGTCGAGCGAGCTTCTTTTCGCTGGCGACACGACCAGCACAACCAACGGTTTGATGCGCTCGGTTCTGGCTTTCGACTTGAGCAATCCGGTTCTCACCGGTGCCACCATCAACAGCGCCACCCTGACGTTCACCGTCCGGAATACCGATAACGGTGAAAATGCAACTATGACGCTCAACCTTCACGAACTCACGTCGTCCTTCACCAACGGCGGCGCGACATGGACCAGTCGCGACGGCACAAACGACTGGACGACGCCAGGGGGCGATTTTAACGCCTCCGTCTTGGCGAGTTTCACGGGAAATCCCACGACTGTGAGCCCGGGCGACGAAGTCGATTTCTCCGGTTCGGGTCTCACAACCGCCGTGGAAGATTCGATTGGCGGCACGCTGAATTTGCTCATGAAATCCGCCACCGAAAACCATACCACTCAAAATCTTTTCCGGTTTGCTTCGACCAGAAACACTCTGGGCAACCCAGACTATCCCGGTCCGGTGCTGACGATCGATTACACGCCGATTCCCGAGCCCTCGGCCGCTCTGCTCGGCGGACTCGGTCTCCTCGCCCTGCTGCACCGCCGGAGGAAGGGGTGAGGAAGCGGATCACTCCGATCAGTTGGGTCCGTCCCGCTGCTACATTGAGGCCGGCGGCAAGAGCCGTCGGCTTTTCGTTGCCACTCATGAATCCCAAGAAAAACCATTCCATCAGCCCACTCGGCCTTTCCCATGCCGCTGCGGTGCTCTTCTCCCTCGTGGCTCCATCGGCTCACGGAGGAGTCCTCCTTCCCACCTACGACGCCGCAGGCAGGTTTGCCCTGGGCCCCCTCGACCGGGACTATGCCGGCAACTTGTATGTGGGTCCGATCGGGACGAATGACTTCGCCCGGACCTTCCTGACCTTCGATCTATCGAGTGAAACCGCCGCGACCGGCGCGACCACCCTGACTTTCGCGGTGACCGGCGTTCCGCTCAATGAAGGCAACACCTCCTCGACGCCGCAGACCTTCACGCTGTATTCGCTGGCCTCGGATTGGGATGGGGCGGCGGCCCCCGGCCCCGACCCGGGCACCGTGCTGGCGACCGTCAGTTTCACTCCCACCACAGGCGATGACACCCAGGCGCTCAGCTTCAGCAGCGAGGCCCTGACGACCGCCTTCAACAACGCCCTGGGTGGCAACCTCCACCTGGGCATCAAGTCGGATGTCGAAGGTCCCAACGTCCGGAGCTTCAAGTGGATGGCGAGCCGCGAGGATCCCGGACTCGAACCCAAGCTGAGGTTTACCACCGAAACCACCAAACTCGCGATGAAGGGCATTTCGGTGGAGGCGTCTTCGAACGCCCAGCTTCTTCTCGGGGGCACAGCCGAGGGATCCTATCGCGTCTATCGATCCGGGGATCTGGAGGGTCCGCTCTACCGGAAGCGCTGGAGCGAGCGGTTTGCGGGCACTTTCCCGACAGGCGTGTCCGAACTGCCGCTGAAGGAGCCGAAGGGTGCCGAGCCGCGGGGCTTCTACATCGCCTCCGATACCGAGGCCAGGGCCCGGATCATGTGTGTCGGCGACTCGATCACGGAGGGTGGCACGGGATACTTCATCTACCGCCCGACGTTGGACAGCCTGCTCACCACCGCCGGGTACCGCTACGAGTTTGTCGGCAGCAAGACCAACACCCAGGGCGGGTTGACCCTGAAGCACGAGGGCTACGCCGGGAAAACCGCCACCGAGATTGCGGGGCTGTTGAGTGGCACCTTCCCTAGCAACATCGCCGACATCGTTCTGATCCATGCGGGACACAACTATTTCGCCGACATCCAGGGCGAGGCCTCGATCGTCAACGAGGTCGATGCGGCAACCCGATCAATGATCGCCACCTGCCGCACCCACAACCCGGACGTCATCATCCTGCTGGCGCAGGTCATCACCAGTTCCAAGCTGCCGAAGTATTCCTACATTCCCGCGCTGAACGTCCGGCTTGCGGAAGTTGCGAACGACCTGAATTCCCCCGCCCAGCCCGTGATCCTCGTCAACCAGGCCGACGGCTGGGATCCGGTGGCGGACACGGTCGCCGACGAGGTTCTCCCGACCGAGGCGGGCGCCACCAAGATGGCGAACAAGTGGTTCGCGGCGCTTCAGCCGCTGCTTGAATAGCCCAGCGACCCTCGATTCCGAGGATGAGCGCCGTGGATTCCTCCACATGGAGCGACCTGGCAGCGCGTGCGAAACGACCTCTTTCGCGCGGGGCGGAAGGGGCTGCTAGCTCGAAAGCTCCTCGAGGATCCTGTGGAAGCCGGTGAGCCGGTAATTCTCACAGGTCTTGCGAATGGCATCGAGGTCGGCATCGGGGTTGCGGCGCAGGAGTTCGACGATGTCGCTATGGGACTTTCCGCCACCCGCATACAGTTTGAGGGCGACGAGCTGGGGGATGGGAACAATTCTCAGAGCGCTGTCGGAGCATACCCGAAGATCCTCACCGGCCAGAGCATCGCGGATGACGGCGGGAAACCGGTCCTCGAAATTGATGATCTGCACGAGTCCGAAGGCTCCCGAAACATCGATCACTCCTCCCAGGGGGTCTTGCCCATCGGGTGGGTGGAGTTCCACGTCGAATCCCTCCGCCCGCAGGGAAGCTGCAAGCTCCTCCATCTGCGCCTGACTTGCCAGCATGCCGAGGTCGATGTCCTCGGTGAATCGCGGATAGCGGTGGGCGGCCAAGGCGACCGCGCCGATCACGACGACGGGAAAGCCGGACTCGCCGAGGGTCGCGGCGATCTGCTCCGCAACTCGCAGGTTTTCAGGACGACGGTCCGGCATGGCTTACTTGTCGCTGGGGAGGGGCGCTTTGGCTTCCGGTTGGATCCAGGCGAAGCGGTCGCGCAGGGTCAGGGCAGCGATGATGCGCTCCTCGACCGTCATGCGGGAGATCCGCTGGATCTCGGCCCGCAAGGCCGCTTCCGCGCTCGCGCTACGGCGCGGACGATGGAAGGCGGACGGATCCTCGGACATGCGGAGATCGTCGCAGATGCCCATTGCCGGTGCAAGCCGTGACGGACTCGCTTGAAGGGGGAACCCTTCGAGCAAACCTTCCCATCCACGCGGGGTGGAAGGGAAGGTGGGAGTGGTTCGAAGCATGGCATCGCGGATGCAATGCGCCGCCACCTTTGCGGCTCTCCGTCAGATTTGCGGAGCAACCGAGGGGTGGTCCGGGCATGGTGGGGACGCAGAGAACGCAGAGGAAGCGGAGATCGCAGAGTCCGAATGTGGGTGATGGGCGGATCAACGGATGGATTCAACTTCCCCTATTCCGCTTCGTCCTTTGCGATCTCTGTGTCTCAGCGGCCTGCCGACGCCCGGCCTATCGGAGGCGTCGCGAAACTGGTGGAGGTCCACATTTGCTTCCTCGCGGCCGGCGACCACCATCGGGAGGCCGTGCGTGATCAGCCTATTGCGTGGCGGAATTGAAATTGGCCGGTAACCGTGCCTGCAGAAGTAGGCCTGGGTCTCGCCAAGTGCTGCGTCGCGCATGGCACCGGTGAGGGCGTCGAGGGGGTCTGGGCGAAGGTCGGCATCGTAGGTCGTGGCGAGCAGGGGGTCCGCTTCGCCGAGTTCCGGAAACGTGGCGAGCAGCGAGGCGGAGCCCAGAACCAGAAAACGCCGGTCATCCGCCAATGCGGCGGCGGATCGAAGCAGGTGTTGGAGGGCCGCGAGTGTCATGCTAACGGACGCTCATCGGGAGGCCGACGAAGGGAGAGCACGACTTGATCGGCTCGGAGTCGTGCTTCGGCTCGGCCATGAAAGCCAGCAGGGCGCGCATTCCCTCTTCGGAGGTCTGCGCGGCACGGATGCGGCTCCGCCATTCGTGGATGGGTCCGGGATGCACGCGTCCAAGTGCCTGCCACCGGTCCAGATTCTCCAATGCGATGTCGAGATCTTCCGGATGTTCTTCGATGTGCCGGGCGATGCGCCGCCACCGCGTGGTGCGGTCTTCGCGACGGAAGTCATGATCTTCAGCGGACATCGGCAGGACGATGCCGTCGCGGGTCGCTTGCTGCAAGTGAGGAAAGATTCCAGGGCGCGGGTGACCTCCGAAAGCGAAACCGCCCCTTCCGCGCGGGGCGGAAGGGGCGGTGGAATCCGACTGCATCTCACCTTTTGCGGTTCTCCAGGATCCGCTCGTACAGTTCATACACGACATCCCGGGTATTGGCGTATTCCAGCTGGATCTCCGTGCCGGAAACCTGGCGGAAAATGATGCGGATCCCGCCGATGCGGAGGCGGTTGAAGCCCTCGAGCGGGCCTTGCAGGCCCTTGATGTCACCCTTGCCCTTGGCCAGCGAGCGAAGGGCGAGACGGACCCGCCGCTTGGTCTGCGGAGGCAGGGCGATCAGCCATGCGGCGACCTGCTCAGAGGCCGAAATTTTCATCGTCCAGGTTGAGAGGCCGGTGGGTGCCCTTGCCCTGCATGGCCGAGTGGATTGCCTTCATGGCCTTTGGGTCCCCGAGGATATCCAGCGTTTCCATGAGCGCCTCGAAGTCGGCAACGGGAAGGGCAACGACAACCGGTTCGTTGCGGTTTGCGATGACGAAGCGCTTGCCCGAGCGGCATAGCTTGGTGAGTCCCGCCTGGGCTTCCTTCATGTTGTACGTATCCGGCATGAGAAACGTCTAGACGAAGATGATAGGGGAATCAAGGCGCTTGATTGCTCCAGCAGTCTGGCTGGATCTGCTGACGGGCGATCGATTCAGGCCATGGCGGGTTCATCCGGTCCCGGAAAGAGGCACAGCACCTCTTGAAGGACGTTGAGGGCGGGTTGCCGTCGATGTCGCTGATTGTTCCGCTACCGGCGGGGGATCCTTGGCCCGCCGGATCGCAAAACCGCCCCTTCCGCGCGGGGCGGAAGGGGCGGTGGGGAAGGTGTTGGGCCCCTGGCGGGGGCCGGATGAACCTTACTTCTTCGCGGCCTTCTTCGCCTTGGCCCCCTTGATCGCCGCGTGGGCGGCGGCGAGGCGGGCGACCGGCACGCGGTAGGGCGAGCAGGACACGTAGTTGAGGCCGAGCTTGTGGCAGAAGGCGACCGAATCCGGATCACCGCCGTGCTCGCCGCAGATGCCGAGCTTGATGTTCTTGCGGGTCTCGCGGCCCTTGCGGGTGGCGACTTCCATCAGGCGACCGACGCCGACGGTGTCGAGCGAGGCGAAGGGGTTCTTCGGATAGATGTCCTTCTCGGTGTAGCTCGACAGAAACGAGCCCATGTCGTCGCGACTGACGCCGAGCGCGGTCTGGGTGAGGTCGTTCGTGCCGAAGGAGAAGAACTGGGCGTGCTTCGCGATCTCGTCGGCGGTGATGGCGCCGCGGGGCACCTCGATCATGGTGCCGACGAGGTATTTGAACTTCACACCCTTGGCCTTCATCACCTCCTTGGCGACGCGGTGGATGATCTCGACCTGCAGCTCCAGCTCGCGCTCGTAGCCGACAAGCGGAACCATGATCTCGGGTTGGACCTCGATGCCCTTGGCGATGCACTGGGCGGCGGCCTCGAAGATCGCCTGGGCCTGCATTTCGGCGATTTCCGGATAGGAAATGGCGAGACGGCATCCGCGGTGGCCCAGCATCGGGTTGAACTCATGCAGATCGTGGACCCGTTGCATGATGCTTTCGACGGTGACGCCGAGTTTGCGGGCGAGGTCCATCTGCTGCTCCTTGGTGTGGGGCAGGAATTCATGCAGCGGCGGGTCGAGCAGGCGGATGGTCGCCGGACGGCCCTCAAGCGCCTTGAAGATGCCGAAGAAGTCCTTGCGCTGGTGCGGCAGGAGCTTCTTGAGCGCCTTGCGGCGGTCGGGCTCGTTGTCGGCGAGGATCATCTCGCGCATCGAGTCGATGCGGTCGCCCTCGAAGAACATGTGCTCGGTGCGGGTGAGGCCGATGCCCTCGGCACCGAAAGCGACCGCGGTCCGGACCTGCTCCGGGGTGTCGGCATTGGTGCGGACGCCGAGCTTGGCGGCCTGCGAGCACCATTCCATGAGCTGGACGAAGTTCTTGAACTTCTCGGTCTTCTGCGAGGCCTTCCTGCCCTGAATGAGACCGGTGATGATCTCCGAAGGTTCGGTGGCGAGGGCGCCGGCGTAGACCGTGCCCTGGGTGCCGTCGATCGAGAGGTAGTCGCCCTCCCTGAAGGTTTGGCCGCCGGCCTTGACCGTCTGGTTGTGGTAGTCGACCTCGACGCCACCGGCGCCGCAGACGCAGACCTTGCCCATCTGGCGGGCGACCAGCGCGGCGTGGGAGGAAACACCGCCGCGCGAGGTGAGGATGCCCTCGGCGGCGATCATGCCGCGCAGGTCTTCGGGCGAGGTTTCGACGCGCACGAGCAGGACCTTCTCGCCCTTCTCGTGGGCGATCACGGCACGGTCGGCGTTGAGGTAGATCTTGCCGGAGGCGGCGCCCGGACCGGCCGGGAGGCCGCTGGCGACGACCTTGGCCTTCTTGACCTCGGCGGCGTCGAAGACCGGTGCGAGGAGCTGGTCGAGCTGGTCGGCCGGGTTGCGCAGCACGGCGGTCTTCCAGTCGATGAGCTTCTCCTTGACCATGTCGGCGGCGAACTTGAGCGCCGCGGCGGCGGTGCGCTTTCCGTTCCGGGTCTGGAGCATGTAGAGCTTCCCTTCCTGGATGGTGAACTCGACGTCCTGCACGTCCTTGAAGTGCTTCTCGAGGATCTTGCGGACCTTGAGCAGCTCCTTGAAGGCAGCCGGGAGGGCCTTCTCCATTTCCGTCACGTTGAGGGGCGTGCGGACGCCGGCGACCACGTCCTCGCCCTGGGCGTTGACGAGGAACTCACCGTAGAGCTCGTTGTCGCCGTTGGCGGGGTTGCGGGTGAAGGCGACGCCCGAGCCCGAGGTGGTGCCGGTGTTGCCGAAGACCATGGCCTGGACGTTGACGGCGGTGCCCCACTCGGCCGGGATGCCGTACTTGCGGCGATAGACGATCGCGCGGTCGTTCATCCACGAACCGAAGACGGCGCCGGCGGCTCCATCGAGCTGCTCCCACGGGTCTTCCGGAAAGCCCTGGCCGGTGCGGTCCTTGACCAGCTTCTTGAAGCGCTTGACCAGTTCCTTGTTGTCTTCGGCGGTCAGGTCGGAATCGACGATGTCCTTGCCGTAGGCCTGGTGCTTGTAGATCTCGATGGCGTGCTCGAAGGGCTCGTGGTCCTCGCCGGGGCGCTTCTGGACACCAAGAACGACGTCGCCGTACATCTGGATGAAGCGGCGGTAGCAGTCCCAGGCGAAGCGCTCGTTGTCGGTGGCCTTGGCGAGCGAGGCGACGGTGGCGTCGTTGAGGCCGAGGTTGAGGACGGTGTCCATCATGCCGGGCATCGAGTCGCGGGCGCCGGAGCGCACGGCGACGAGCAGCGGGAAGCCCTCGGAGTCGCCGAACTTGTAGCCCATGATCTTCTCCATGTTGGCCACGGCGGCCTCCATCTGGGAGCGGAGCACCTTCGGGTAGGTGCGCTTGTGGGCGTAGTAGTAGGTGCAGAGCTCGGTGGTAGTCGTGACACCGGCCGGGACCGGGCGGCCGATGCGGGTCATCTCGGCGCGGTTGGCGCCGTTGCCGCCGAGCAGCTCCTTCATGGTGCCGTTGCCGTCGGCTTTGCCGGCGCCCCAGGTGTAAACGTATTTCGGCGCCTTCGATGAGGCGGCCTTCTTCGCCGCTTTCTTGGCGGTCTTCTTGCGTGTGGCCATCTGTTGTGTTGGTGGTCGGGTTGCGGTTCGCAGCAAGCGGGAGGCGCAGGGAATTCAGGAGCGCCCCGCCGGCGCGGACGCGCGGAGCCTAGGGGTTGCGAAACCCATGTCAACGAACGAGTTCCGGCGGATTCGTGCCGCTGCGGGAGGGGGTTTCCCGGGGTCCGCGCGGTCAGTGCCCCGGCCGGCCCAGCCGGGGTTTTCTCTCCTCAAGCTCGGCCGGGCCGGGCACTGACGTTCGTGGCGAGATTATCGGCCGTTCAGGCTTGAGGTCTGAATGGCAGCCGTGTTAGGGCCTTGAGCTTGTGCCCTCCCCGCCCCCAGCCATGAAAACAACTCCCCTGACTTTCTGGTGCGCTCTATTGACGATCACCATTTTGGTTCACTTGATTCTTTCCCGCACTGAAGTAACTCGAAGCCCGGAGCCATCGAACGAGCCGATCGCCCAGAGAAGCTTCGTGAACCCCGTTGAATCCACGAGCGAAGAATATCGGACGCTTGCGAATCCATCCGTTGGCATGACGCATGACGGCCCCGGGTGGAAGGCTGCGGGAGGCGAGACGCCACTTCCACTCAACGAACAGGAGTCGCTCGCTCGCGCCATCGACGGGGCCCGCAGGAAAATCCGCCCGATCTCCGGGCATCACCGGACCCTGCCTGTCAATGACGGCGCTCTTTTCTCAGCTACCAATCCGGCGAACCGTCTACGGGCGCACTTTCTCGGTCAGGGTTTGCGACTTACCTCGGGGAGTCCGGAGAGGGATTGGAAGTGCACGCTTCGCTTGGAGGACCGCCAGGCTGAGGAGATTCGCCATCAGGGAACGCGGATTGAATACCATTCGGATGCCATCGTGGAGTGGTTCGACAATCGCCCGGACGGGATTCAGCAGGGTTGGATCTATCCAAGGGCTCCGGACGAAGCTCCGGACACGCTTGAACTCGACCTCACCATCGAAGGCTTGTCGGTGAGGGAAATGGAGGGCCGAGCTCCCGGCTCGTCCGACCTCGAGTTCGTGTCCGATGACGGAGAGCCGGTTCTCGCTTACACCGACCTGATAGCATGGGATGCGAACGGGCGGGAACTCGATGCGCGGATGTCGCCGACCGACACCGGCCTGCAGGTCCGGGTGGCGGCTGCCGATGCCGTCTATCCGGTCACCATCGATCCGCTGATCTGGTCCCAGGAGGACAAGTTGATCGCTTCGGATGGCGATAGCTTTGATTCGCTCGGTTACTCGGTCAGCTTGGATGGGGACACCGCCCTCGTGGGCGCGTGGCAGGACGAGGGCGGAGGCAGCAGCCACGGAAGCGCCTATGTGTTTGTCCGCAGCGGATCGGCCTGGAGCGAGCAGGGCAAGCTTGCCGCCAGTGATGGAGCCGACGGTGACTACTTCGGGTGGGCCGTCAGCGTGGATGGCGACACGGCCGTCATCGGTGCCTACGGGGACGACACGGGGCGCGGAAGTGCCTACGTCTTCACCCGCACGGGAAGTTCATGGAGCCAGCAAGGCAAGCTCACCGCGAGCGACCGCCAGTCCAACGACTATTTTGGTTTTGCGGTGAGCGTTTCGGGGAACCATGCCCTCGTTGGTGCCTATGAAGATAGCAGCGCCGTGGCCGCAAACGTCGGCAGCTCCTATGTCTTCGTGCGCAGCGGCAGCTCATGGAGCCAGCAACAAAAATTGGAGGCCAGCGACGCCCAGGACGGTGATCAGTTGGGCTGTGCGGTCAGCCTTGATGGAAGCACGGCATTGGTCGGGGCGCGTGCTGACGACGACAATGGCTCGTCCAGCGGCAGCGCCTACATTTTCACCCGCAGCGGAAGTACCTGGACCCAGCGCGAGAAGCTCAAGCCCAGTGATGGCGCAGAGTTCGACAGCTTCGGCCGCAGCGTCAGCCTGGATGGATCGACGGCGGTCATCGGTGCGAGTGGGAACGACGATGACGGATCAAGCAGCGGCAGTGCCTACGTGTTCACCGGTAGCGGAAGCTCATGGAGCCAGCAGGCGAAGCTGCTCGCCAGCGACGCCGCGGCCAGCGACAGCTTC
The DNA here is from genome assembly GCA_937957985.1 of uncultured Verrucomicrobiae bacterium. GTDB lineage: Bacteria > Verrucomicrobiota > Verrucomicrobiia > Verrucomicrobiales > Akkermansiaceae > Haloferula. The sequence goes on along the minus strand of CALGOH010000212.1, from coordinate 1,134 downwards.
GGATACTCGGTGGCGGTCGATGGCGACACGGTCCTGGTCGCGGCGCCTTTCGATGACGACGGCGGAAGCAGCAGCGGAAGCGTCTATCGATTCGAGCGAAGTGGAACCACGTGGACCGAAGAACAGAAGCTTACGGCTGCGGACGGCGCTTCAAGCGATCAGTTCGGGTTCTCCGTTTCGATATCCGGGGATACCGGCCTGATCGGAGCCTACGGTGACGACGACAACGGGAGCACGAGTGGCAGTGCCTACGTGTTCCGCATCGATACCGGCAGCACGCCGACCGACATCCAGCTCAGCAATGCGACCATGGCTGAGAACCAGCCTGCCGGAATCACCATCGGCACCCTGACCGCGACCGATGCCGACTCGCCGGAAACCTTTACCTACACTCTCGTCGCCGGGATCGGCAGCACGGACAACGCCTCGTTCAGTATCGGAGGCGCGGCCAACGACGAATTGGTCGCTGATTTCTCCGCCGATTATGAAACCAAGATCTTCTACACGATCCGGCTTCGGGTCACGGATTCCCTCGGCAACACCTACGAGGAGCCGTTCCAGATATCGGTAATCGACGACCGCACGGAGGACGCCGATGGTGACGGGCTGACCGAGGCGGAGGAAGAGGACATCTATGGCACCAGTGACGAGTCGGTGAACAGCGACGGAGCCGGTTTTGGTGATGCGCTGGAAGTCGCCGCCGGCACCGACCCGGCGGATCCGAACGAGGAGCCGAAGTTTGGACAACTGCAGAAACTCGTGGCCAATGATGCGGCATCGAGCGACTACTTCGGCTATTCTGTAAGCGTGGATGGTGACACTGCAATGGTTGGAGCCCACCAAGATGATCATGGCGGGAGTGACTATGACTCCGGATCCGTCTATGTGTTTATCCGTAGTGAAGAGACCTGGATGCAACAACAGAAGTTGACGGGCAGTGATGCGGGAGCGCGTGGCTTCTTCGGGGTATCAGTAAGGGTGGATGGCGACACCGCAGTGGTTGGGGCCTATCAAGATGATCATGGCGGAAGTAACGATGACTCCGGATCCGCCTATGTGTTTGTTCGTAATGAAGGGGCCTGGACGCAGCAACAGAAGTTGACGGCCAGTGATGCGGCACCAGGCGACTACTTC
>CALGOH010000211.1 GCA_937957985.1 uncultured Verrucomicrobiae bacterium | reverse complement strand
ACATCTGCGCCGCCTACGACGTGAGCTTTTCGATCGGCGACGGCCTGCGCCCCGGCTCGATCGCCGACGCCAACGACTACGCCCAGCTCGCCGAGCTCGAAGTCCAGGGTGAACTCACGAAGCGCGCCTGGGACAAGGGCTGCCAGGTGATGATCGAGGGCCCCGGCCACGTGCCGCTGCACCTGATCCAGGAAAACATGCAGAAGCAGATCGAATGGTGCCACGAGGCGCCCTTCTACACGCTCGGACCGCTGACCACCGACATCGCCCCCGGCTACGACCACATCACCTCGGCGATCGGCGCGGCCAACATCGGCTGGTACGGCTGCGCGATGCTCTGCTACGTCACGCCCAAGGAGCACCTCGGCCTGCCCAACCGCGACGACGTCCGCGAGGGCGTGGTGACCTACAAGCTCGCCGCCCACGCCGCCGACCTCGCCAAGGGCCACCCGGCCGCCCAGGTCCGCGACAACGCGATCTCGAAGGCCCGCTTCGAGTTCCGCTGGCGCGACCAGTTCGCCCTCGGCCTCGACCCCGCCAAGGCGATCGCCTTCCACGACGAGACCCTGCCGGCCGAGGGCGCCAAGAGCGCCCACTTCTGCTCGATGTGCGGCCCGACCTTCTGCTCGATGAAGATCACCGCCGACGTCCGAGCATACGCCGAAGAGAACGGCTACATCGAGGGCTGAACCTCGATCCCGGAGTCGTCGCGAATCGGCTCACCGACCTCGGCGCCCCCCCCGACCGGAGATCCTTTCCCGGATCGTCCGGGCCCCATCCCGCATGCCTGTCGCTCGTGCGGAAAGAAGCGTCGTTGCGGGATTTCCTGCACGATCCAACTCCATGCGGAGGTTTTCGGAATCAACGCACAGCGACGGCGATTGTGTCGCCGCATTCGGGATCGTAGTCGGTTAGATGCGCGTTCGGGACGTCTCGATTCGCGCTTCCAACCCGAAACCGGCGAAACCCATGCCGCTCATCCACCAGCCCCGGTCGAGGCAGATCGACCACGTCCTGGAACACGCCAGTGGGGACAAGCGCTTCAAGATCCTCGAGGTCTTCATGAAGCGACACCTGTTCCGCGCCGACGCCCTCATCGAAGTGCTGCACAAGGCTCAGGAACTCTTCGGCTACCTCGAGGACGACCTGCTCATCTTCGTCGCGCACCATCTCAAGCTGCCGCCAAGCCGCGTCTATGGCGTCGCCACCTTCTACCATTTCTTCACGCTCAAGCCGCAGGGCGAGCACACCTGCGTCGTCTGCCTCGGCACCGCCTGCTACGTGAAGGGCGCCGACAAGATTCAATCCGCGGTCGAGGCCGCCACCGGCATCACCGCCGGCGAAACCACGCCCGACAACAAGGTCTCGCTGCTCACCGCCCGCTGCATCGGCGCCTGCGGCGTCGCCCCCGCCGTGACCTACGACGGACAGGTCGCCGCCAAGCAGACCCCCGAGGACGCCCTCGCCAAGATCAAGCAATGGACCGGCCATGACGCTCAATGAACTGAAGGAAATCAAGGACGCCGAACTCGCCGCCCGCAAGAAGACGACGATCCGCTGCTGCATGGCCGCCGGCTGCGCGTCGCAGGGCTCGACCGAACTGCTCAAGAACCTCAAGGCCGCCGTCAAGGAGGCCGGGGCCGAGGATCAGATCGAAGTCCGCGGCGTCGGTTGCATGCGGCTGTGCTGCCAGGGACCGCTGGCCCAGGCCGATCCCGAGGGGCCGCTCTATGAGAAACTGGAGCCCAGCGACGCCAAGGCCATCGTCGCGGCCGTGCTCGACGGTTCCGTGGCGAAGCTCCAGACCGGCGACCCGAAACAGGCCTTCTTCACCAAACAGGTCTCCGTCGTGCTCGGCAACAGCGGCGAGATCGACCCCGAACGGATCGAAAGCTACATCGCCGCCGACGGCTACCTCGCGCTCCGGAATGCCATGCGCGAGATGTCGCCCGACGAGGTCGTGCAGGAAATCATGGACAGCGGCCTGCGCGGACGCGGCGGCGGCGGCTACCCCACCGGCCTCAAGTGGCAGACGGTTTCCAAGGCACGCGGCGAGCGCAAGTACATCGTCTGCAACGCCGACGAGGGCGACCCGGGCGCGTTCATGGACCGCACGGTGCTCGAGAGCGACCCGCACGCCGTCCTCGAAGGCATGACGCTCGCCGCCTACGCGGTCGGCGCCGAGCAGGGCTACATCTACGTCCGCGCCGAGTATCCGCTCGCCATCGAGCGCCTCCAGACCGCCATCAAGCAGGCCAAGAAGTCCGGCTTGTTGGGCGCCCAGATCATGGAGGGCCCGTTCAATTTCTCCATCGACCTGCGGATCGGTGCCGGAGCCTTCGTCTGCGGCGAGGAAACCGCCCTGATGGCCTCGATCGAAGGCCGCCGCGGCGTTCCGCGACCCCGCCCGCCCTTTCCCGCCGAGAGCGGCCTGTGGGGCTGCCCGACGCTGATCAACAACGTCGAAACCTTCGCCAACATCGCGCCCATCATCCGCAACGGCTCGAAATGGTTCGCCGACATCGGCACCGAAAAGAGCAAGGGCACCAAGGTCTTCGCGCTGGCCGGCAAGATCACCAACACCGGCATCGTCGAGGTCCCGATGGGCACCCCGCTGCGCACCATCGTCGAGGAAATGGGCGGCGGCGCGCCCGACGGCGGAACGGTCAAGGCGGTCCAGACCGGCGGACCCTCCGGCGGCTGCATCCCGGCCGACCACCTCGACACCTCGGTCGACTACGCGTCGCTCTCCGCACTCGGCTCGATCATGGGCTCGGGCGGCATGATCGTCATGGACGAAACGACCAACATGGTCGATGTCGCGCGCTTCTTCATGGAGTTCTGCCGCGACGAGTCCTGCGGCAAGTGCATCCCGTGCCGCACCGGCACGGTGCAGATGCACCACCTGCTGACCAAGATCATCGGGGGCAAGGCCACCGCACGCGACCTCGCCCTGCTCGAGGAACTCTGCGACATGGTCAGGAACACCAGCCTCTGCGGCCTGGGCATGACCGCCCCCAACCCCGTGCTCAGCACGCTCCGCTTCTTCCGCAACGAATACGAAGCCCTCCTCCAGGAGGACCCCTACGCGACGACCACTCCCTAACATCCCATGTCAGTCCGCACGCTCACCATCGATGACCAGCGGGTCAGCGTCGAGGAAGGTGCCTCGGTGCTCGACGCCGCCAAGGCCGCCGGCATCACCATTCCGACCCTCTGCCACATGGACGGCGTCTACGACACCGGCGCCTGCCGCCTGTGCCTGGTCGAGGTCGAAGGCATCCCGAAGCTCCTGCCCGCCTGCTCGACCATCGTCGCCGAGGGCTGGGTCATCCACACCAACAGCGAACGGCTCCGGAAATATCGCCGGATGACCCTCGAGCTGCTCTTCGCCGAGCGCAACCACGTGTGCTCCGCGTGCGTCGCCAACGGACACTGCGAACTGCAGACCATGGCCTACTCGCTGGGCATGGACCACGTGCGCTACGACTACCGCTATCCGAAATGGGGCATGGACCTGACCCACCCGCTTTTCGGGATGGACCATAACCGCTGCATCCTGTGCGCCCGCTGCGTTCGCACCTGCTGGCACATCGAGGGCGCCGGCACCAAGAACCTCGCCGGCCGCGGCGGCGGGGCCCACATCATCACCGACATGAACGAGGACTGGGGCGAATCCATGACCTGCACCTGGTGCGGCAAGTGCGTCCAGTCCTGCCCCACCGGCGCCCTCTTCCAGATCGGCGCCACCGCGGGGGAAATGACCCGCGAACCCGCCCGACTCGCCGACATCATCACCGCCCGGAGGAAAAAGGAATGGAACGTCTGAAACTCGCCACCATCTGGTTCGGCGGCTGCGCCGGCTGCCACATGTCGTTTCTCGACATCGACGAGCTGCTCATCGACCTGCTCGACAAGATCGAGATCGTCTACAGCCCGATCGTCGACACCAAGGAGTATCCCGAAGAGGTCGACCTGTGCCTGATCGAGGGCGCGGTCTGTCACGAGGAACACGTCGAGATGGCCCACCACATCCGCCAGCGGACCAAGCTCGTCTGCTCCTTCGGCGACTGCGCGGTGACCTCGAACGTCTGCGGCATGCGCAACGCGCTCGGCAAACCCGAGGTGCCGCTGGAATACGCCTACGTCACCCTCGCCGACACCAATCCCGGCATCCCCAACGACCCGGTGGTCATCCCCAACCTGCTCGAACAGGCGGTCCCGCTCCACCAGGTCATCCCGGTCGATCATTTCCTGCCCGGCTGCCCGCCGCCGGCCGAGCGCATCAAGGCCCTCGTCCTCCACCTCCTCGGCGCCGGCGACCCGCTCTCAGGTTCCCAACTCAAGTTCGGCTGATCGGATCCACCATCTTCCATCCACCATCTCATGAGCCAGCGCATCATCATCGATCCGGTGACCCGCATCGAGGGCCACGCCAAGATCAGCATCTTCCTCGATGACAAGGGCGACGTTTCCGACGCCCAGTTCCACGTCGTCGAGTTCCGTGGATTCGAAAAGTTCTGCGAGGGCCGGATGCTGTGGGAAATGCCCGCCATCACCGCCCGCACCTGCGGCATCTGCCCGGTAAGCCACCTGCTCGCCTCGTCCAAGGCCAGTGACGAGATCCTCGCCGTAAAGGTCCCGCCCGCGGCCGACAAGATGCGGCGCCTGATGAACCTCGGCCAGCTCACCCAGAGCCACGCGCTCAGTTTCTTCCACCTCAGCGCACCCGACTTTCTCATCGGCTGGGATGCGCCGATCGCCAAGCGCAACATCATCGGCATCGTCCAGGAACATCCCGAACTTGCCCGCGCCGGCATCCGGCTCCGCCAGTTCGGCCAGGAAATCATCGAGTTCCTCGGCGGCAAGAAGGTCCACCCCTCGTGGGCGGTCCCGGGAGGCGTGCGCAGCGGACTTTCCAGGGAACACCGCGACGTGATCGTCTCGAAGCTGCCGGAGGCGTGGAGCACCACCCAGGCCGCGCTCGACCTCTTCAAGAAGGTCATCCGCGGGAACCGCGACGACGTCGAGAAGATGGGCAAGTTCGACTCGCTCTTCATGGGACTGGTCGCGCCCGACGGCGAATGGGAACACCACGGCGGCAGACTGCGTTTCATGGACAGCAAGGGCGACATCATCGCCGACCAGATCAGTGCCCAGGACTACCGCGACCACATCGGCGAGGGCGTCCAGTCGTCGTCCTACCTCAAATCGCCCTACTACAAGCCGCTCGGCTTCCCCGGCGGGATGTACCGCGTCGGCCCGCTGGCCCGGCTCAACGTCGCCGACCGCATGGGCACGCCCAGAGCCGACGCCGAACTCGAGGAATACCGCGCCGAGTGGGGCGGTCGCGCCGTGACGTCCTGCTACCTCTACCACTACGCCCGGCTGATCGAGATCGTCGCCTGCCTGGAGCGCATTGAGCGCCTGATGGACGACCCCGACCTGTTCTCCGACCGCCTGCGCGCCGAGGCCGGCATCAACCAGCTCCGCGGCGTCGGCGTCAGCGAGGCCCCGCGCGGCACGCTCTTCCACGACTACACCGTCGACCGTCACGGCGTGATCCAGTCGGTCAACATGATCATCGCCACCGGCCAGAACAACCTGGCCATGAACCGCTCGTGTCTCGAGATCGCGCGCCACTACATCGACGGTCCCGAGATTCCCGAGCACGTGCTCAACCGCGTCGAGCACGGCATCCGCAACTTCGACCCCTGCCTGAGCTGCTCGACCCACGCCGTTGGCAAGATGCCCATGGTCATCAAGCTGATCGGTCCGGGGGGCGAGCTACTCGACGAAAAACGTCGCGACTGAGCGATGGGCGGGCTGCTGATCATAGGCTACGGCAACCCGCTCCGCGGTGACGATGGCGCCGGACCTGAGGCCGCCCGTCGGGTGGAACGACTCGGTCTCCCCGGCGTCGTCGTCATCGCATGCCATCAACTCCTTCCCGAGCATGCCGAGATCCTCTCACGGGTCGGCCATGCGATTTTCGTGGACGCCCACCGCGAGCTTGCCCGCGGACCGATCCAGGTCTCGGCGCTGACCCCGTCCGACGACGCTCGGATGGGCTCCCACGCCAGCGATCCCGCCGCCCTGATGGCCCTGTCGAGGGCGCTCTACGGTCGGGCGCCCGCCGCCACCCTGATCGCCGTCCCGGCGGTCTGTTTCGATCTGAAGGAGGAGCTTTCCGTTCTTGCCGCGGCAGGAGTTGACCAAGCGGTTGCCAAGATCCGGCGTCTCCACGCCTCGTTTCAGGCCGCGGGGACGTGACTGGAATTGACTCGGAGCGGCCGGATCCATGCATTACCACCCCGACGTGGAATCTCCTCCTGACGCCTCGGCCTTCTCCTCCTGCCCGCTCCCCCTTCCCGCGGGATCCGAAATCACGATCGGTCACGGCGGCGGCGGACGCCTCACCCAGGATCTGATCAACCGGATCTTCCGCCCGGCCTTCAACACCGCCTCGCTGGAGGCCCAGCACGACGCCGCACTCCTCGACTTTCCCGTCGGAAAGCTGGCCTTCTCCACCGACTCCCACGTCGTCAGCCCGCTGTTCTTTCCCGGCGGCGACATCGGCGAACTCGCCGTCAACGGAACCGTCAACGATCTCTGCATGACCGGGGCACGGCCGCTTTGGCTCAGCGCCGGATTCATCCTCGAAGAGGGCCTCGCCATCGAAACCCTCGAACGCGTGGTGCAGTCGATGAAGAACGCCGCCGAGGCCGTCGGCGTGAAGATCGTCGCGGGCGACACCAAGGTGGTCGAGCGCGGCCGCTGCGACGGGCTCTACATCACGACCTCCGGCGTCGGCGTGGTCGAGACTCCTCTCACCATCGCTCCGACCGAACTGCGCCCGGGCGACGCCGTCGTCGTCTCCGGCGACCTCGGTCGTCACGGCATGGCCATCATGGCGACCCGTGCCGGGCTCTCATTCGAAAGCCCGATCGAAAGCGACTGCGCACCGCTGGTCGCGCCGGTGAGGGCACTCTTGGACGCCGGCCTGGAGATCCACTGCCTGCGCGACCTGACCCGCGGCGGCCTCGCCACCGCCCTGGTCGAACTCGCCGAATCCTCCGGTCTCTCGATCACCATCGACGCCGCCAAGGTCCCGGTCCCGGAGGGGGTCAACGGAGCCTGCGAGATCCTCGGCCTCGACCCCTTCTACGTCGCCAACGAAGGCCGCTTCGTCTGCATCCTGCCGGAAAACCAGGCCGAACACGCCCTGGGGATCCTTGCCGAAACCGCTCCCGGTGAATCCCCCGCAATCATCGGGAGGGTGGGCAACGGACCGCGCGGCCAGGTCACCCAGCGCAGCATCATCGGTGCCGAGCGCATCATCGACCGGATCAGCGGCGAGCAGTTGCCGAGGATCTGCTGACCACTCGAACCGTTTCCGGGCAAAAGAGGCTCCGCACACGCGACTGATCGGCCGGCGTATTGACCAAACGCCTCATAGGTAATACGTTTGAGTCATGAAGACACTGGTGGTACGCATTTCCGATGATCTTGCGCGCGATCTGGAAGCGGAGGCGAAACGACGCAGGCTGACGAAGTCGGAAGTGGCCCGAAGACGCCTTGAAGCCGCCACCCCACAAGCACGCGGCGAGGTGGCGGGATATGATTTGATCGCGGATCTGGTCGGCACCGTCGGCGGTGGTCCCGCCGACATGAGCGCACGAAAGAAGGCCTACCTGAAATCGACGGGCTATGGGACGAAGCGTCATCGTTGATGCCTCGTTCCTGATCGCGCTCTGGCGGGGCAACGACCAGAGCCACGAGTGGGCGGTCGAGCAGGCACGGAACACCCCACCCCCCTGGTTCACCTGCGAATCGGCGCTTTCGGAGGCGGACCATCTTCTGGCGCCGGATGGCTGCGCCACCCTCCGTCTGGCCTGCCGTCGAGGTGCCTTGCAGCTGGCACCGATCGGGGATGAATCGTGGCCGACGGTGCTCGACCTGCTCGACAAGTATGCCGACGTGCCCATGAGCGTCGCCGATGCCTGCCTCGTCCGCCTCACCGAGGTCCTGCCTGATCCGCTCGTCCTGACGACCGACACGGACTTCAGCATCTACCGTCGTCTCGGTCGCCGGACGATTCCCACGCGCATGCCCTAGACCGACTCAAGTCGTACGACTACGATATCGATAGTAGGCGGCACAGGCGCCCTCGCTCGACACCATCGGCGCACCGAGCGGTGAATCGGGCGTGCACCGGACCCCGAAGGCGGGACAATCATGCGGCTTCTTCACGCCGCGCATGATCTCGCCGCTGACGCACTCGCCCGCACCCTTGTCATCCGGCGAGGAGAGTTGGAAGCGGCGGCTGGCATCGAAATCGGCGTAGACGCTCCGCACGGCCAGGCCGCTTTCCGGAATCACGCCAATGCCCCGCCAGTCGCGGTCGCAGACCTCGAACACCCGATCGAGGATCTCCCGCGCCGCGGGATTTCCCTCGTCCCTCACCGCCCGTTGATAGGCGTTCTCCACCTCCGCACGACCTTCCTCCAGTTGCTTCACGCACAGCCTCACGCCTTCGAGGATATCGACGGGTTCGAAGCCGGTGACGACAATCGGCGCACCGTATTCCCGAGCGATCGGACCGTATTCGCGGCTTCCCATGACCGCGCAGACGTGACCGGCCGCAAGGAAGCCCTGCACCCGGTTGTCCGGCGCGCCGAGAATCGCCCGGATCGCCGGAGGCACGAGCACGTGGGAGGTGAGGATGGAGAAGTTTCCCAATCGGGCGTGCTCCGCCCGGAGCACGCTCATCGCGTTCGCCGGCGCGGTGGTCTCGAAGCCGACCGCGAAGAACACGACCTGCCGGTCCGGGCATTCCTGCGCGATCTTCACCGCATCCAGCGGCGAATAGACGATCCGCACGTCGCCACCGCGCGCCTTGGCGGTGAGAAGGTCGATGCCGTTGCCCGGCACCCGGAGCATGTCGCCGAAGGAGCACAGGATCACGCCGTGCGAAGTCGCGAGTTCCACGGCCTGATCGATGAGTTCGGCGCTCGTGACGCAGACCGGACAACCGGGTCCGTGGACGAGCGTGATGCCGTCGGGCAGCAGTTCGTCGAGCCCGAACTTGACGATCGCATGCGTCTGCCCGCCGCAGATCTCCATGATCGTCCACGGTCGCGTGGTCAGGCGATCGATCTCGGCCGCAAGCTTCCGGACCAGCCCGGCATCGCGGTATTCGTCGACGTATTTCATGACGCCTCCTGTTCCAACCCGTCGAGATCACCCATCGCCTTGAGATAGCGAAAGGTTTCCTCGGCCTCGTCCCGGTCGATCACCCCGATCGCGAGGCCGACATGGACCAGCACGTAGTCGCCCACCACGGCCTCGGGCGCACAGGCCAGGCTCACTTCCTTGATCACGCCGGAGAAACTCACCCGCGCGCTGCGCAGCAGCGGGTCCTCTCCCTCGATCTCGATCACTTTACCGGGAACGGCGAGACACATGGCACGGCGGGTTGCGGGTTCATCCTGTTGGAAAGGCGGGCTGCGGGCAGTTCGACGCTGGTGAGATTCCAAAGGGCTCCGAGCGCCTGGCCGGCGGCGATCGCCCCGTCTCCCGGAGGCAGGTCCCTCGCAGCCAGCACCTCGAAGCCCGCCTCCCTGAGGCCCCGTTCGGCAAGTTCGCGGAGCAGGACATTCTGAAAACACCCTCCGGAGAGTACCACGGTGCCGACGCCGGCCCGACGGGCGACCCGGACGATCACATCCGCGAGTCCGAGATGAAGCGCCGCCGCTCCCTCGCCGGGCACCCTACCGCGGCACGACTCGATCGCCGGCCGCCAGTCGATCTCCATCTCGGCGCTCGCACGGGTCGCGCACAACCCGAAGGGCAACGGCTTGTCGGCGGTGGTCGCCGCCGCCTCGACAGCCAGTGGAACCTGGCCTTCGAAACGATTGTGCCGGGCGATCCCCAGCAGCGCGCCGACGGCATCGAACAAGCGACCCGCGCTGGTGCAGACCGGCGAGTTCAGGCCCTGCTGCAGCATCGTTCCCAGCGTGGTGGATTCCGCTTCCGAAAATCCGAGGTCCGGCGCTCCGGCGGAGCCTTTCCCGGTATCATGAAGCATCGCCAGCGCCACGCGGCGGGCATCCCGCACCGCCGCCTCGCCGCCGGCCAGGCGAAACGGCCGCAGGCAGGCGAAACGCGACGCCCGGCCTTTCTCCAACAGAAGACACTCGCCTCCCCAAACCGTCCCGTCCTCACCATACCCTGTGCCGTCCCACGCGATGCCGAGGACTCCATCCGCGGGCCTTCCGTGCTCAAGCAATACCGCGAGGACATGGGCCAGATGGTGCTGCACCGCGATCCGCGGCAACCCGCACGCCTCGGCGAAGCGGGTCGAGTGATAGTCGGGATGCTTGTCGCACACCACACCCTCCGGCGCCGCGCCCATGAGCGCGGACAAGGTCTCCAGCGTGCGCTCGAAGACCTGCCGGGTCGCCACACCGCCCAGGTCGCCGATGTGGGGGCCCAGCACCAGGCGACGCCGCGAGGCCACCGCCACCGCGTTCTTCATGTCGGCCCCGAGGCAAAGCAACGGGCGGCCGAGGGCATCGGGAAGCGCCAACGGCGAAGGTGCCTGTCCGCGGGCGCGGCGCAGGACCACCGGCACGCCGTCACTTGTCAGGCGCACGATCGAATCGTCGACCGGCCGCGCGATGCGGCGGTTGTGACCGAGGAAATGATCCGCGATCCCGCTGAGCCGCCCGCGGGCTTCTTCATCATCCGAGCAGAGCGGTTCCTCGGAGAGGTTGGCACTGGTCGCGACCAGCGGTCGGTCCCAGTGGCGGAACATCAGCAGGTGCAGCGGCGCCGACGGAAGCAAGGCACCGATCCACGGATTTCCGGGAGCCACGCCGGCGGCCAGCGGATGGTCGGATCGACGTGGAACCAGCATGATCGGTGCGGCCGGGGATTCCAGCAAGGCCGACGCGGCATCAGAAACCCGTGCCCATTTTGTCAGCATCCCCACATCGCGGAACATCACCGCGAAAGGCTTCTCCTCCCGCTGCTTGCGGCGCCGCAGTTCCTCCACCGCCGGTCCGTTCGTGGCATCGACCATCAGGTGAAAGCCGCCGGTCCCCTTCACCGCGAGAATCCTCCCCCGCCCCAGCGCCTCTAGCGCGGCATCGATCGCCACCGGACCTTCGGCCAGCTTCAAGCCGGTGGCGTCGCTCCATTCCAGGCGCGGGCCGCAGACCGGACACGCGTTCGGCTCCGCGTGGAACCGCCGGCTACGAGGATCGTCGTACTCGCGCCCGCACGCCGGACACATCGTGAAGTCGGTCATCGTCGTCCACGAGCGATCATAGGGCAGCCGCTCGATGATCGAGTAGCGGGGGCCGCATTGGGTGCAGTTGATGAAGGCGTAGCCGAACCGACGGTCGCGGGGGTCGGCAAGTTCGCGCCGACAGTCGTGGCAGGGAGCGAGATCGACCGGAGCACCGGTCTCGACCTCGCCAGTGGCGTGACCGCTCTCAATGATCTCGAAAGCGTCGCCGACCACCCGATCCGGCGGTTCTCCCTCAACCCACTCAACCGTCGCGACACGGGCCGCGCCGGGAGCCCTGGTCCGCAACTCCCCGGCCAGCCTCTCGACCCGCTCTGGCGGTCCCGCCGCCCGGATCAACACCCCCTCGACGTCGTTGCGCACCCAGCCCTTCAGACCCAGCTCCGAGGCGAGGCGCAGCACGAAGGGACGGAATCCGACGCCCTGCACCGTGCCACGAACACGCAGCAGCCGGTCGCACGAAGCTGGAAGCTCGAGGTTCATGTCACGACGGCTTCGCGGCGCTCCCCGAGCCGGCTGTTGAGAAACGCATACCACTCGTCCATACCCTCACCCGAGCGGGCCGACAGTTCGATGATCCTTGCCCGGGGCGCCACCCGCCCGATGTTGGAAAGTGCGGCCTGCCGGTCGAAGCCGAGGGCCTCCGCGACATCCATCTTGGTCAGCAGCACCAGGTCGGCCGACTTGAAGATGGGAGGATACTTCAGCGGCTTGTCCTCACCCTCGGTCACCGACAGCAGGACCACCCGCACTTCCTCACCCAGGTCGAACTCGGCCGGACACACGAGGTTGCCGACGTTCTCGATGAAGAGGACGCGCACCCCGCCGAGGTCGAGCCGCTCGATGCCGCGTGCCACCATCTCGGCATCGAGGTGACAGGCCGTGCCGGTGGTGATCTGGGCCACGGGCACGTGGGGGCGGTGAATCCTGCGCGCGTCATTGTCCGTCTCGAGATCTCCGACGAGCACCGCCGATCTTGCGTCGAAGCCATCCATCGTCCGCGACAGCAGCTCGGTCTTCCCCGATCCCGGCGACGAGATCAGGTTCAGCACCAGCATTCCCCTGTCACGGAAGACCGCGCGGTTCCGCGCCGCCGCGTCGTCGTTCTTCGCCAGCAAGGGGCTGTGGATTTCCACGGTCTCCGGCCCGGCCGGCGGCCGTGCGGCCGACTGGAGCAGCTTCGGCGCGATCACGCTCAGGACCTTCACCCCGAAGGGCACGCGGTCGGCACATCCACACTCGCGACACATGATGTCAGATCAGTTCAATGCGGCTCAGTTCCAGTTCGCGACCGCGCCGGACTTCGCCGCTGAAGTCACCGCAATCGGGGCAGGCGAACACGAAATCGTCGCCCTCTCCCATGAATTCCCGCTCACACCCGAGGCAGTAGGCCGTCACCGGCACCCTCTCGATTTCGAAGTCCGCCCCCTCCGCACAGGTTCCCTCCGACACCACGTCAAAGGCGAAGGAAAGCGCCTGCGTGTCGACTCCGGCCAGAGCGCCGACCCGCACCACCACCCGGCTCACGCGCCGCCCGCCGCGACCGGCAGCGTGCTGCTCGACCAGCGACATGGCGGATTCCATGATGCCGACCTCGTGCATGCCCGAATGATGCCGTCGAACGCATCCCCGGTCCAGCCGGGGCGGGCTCTGGCAAAAGCCATGCATCGAGATGAACGGGATTTGCGGAGTCCGGGGCGTTCGGAGGCGACATGTTCGTGTCGGCATCCAATCGACCGATGGACCCCGAACTCACCATCCTCACCGTCAACGCCATGGCCGTGGGCTTCATCCACACGGTCATCGGCCCCGACCACTACCTGCCCTTCATCGTCATGGCGAAGGCTCGCGGCTGGTCGGCGCTCAAGACCACCTGGATCACGCTCGGCTGCGGGCTCGGGCATGTCGCCAGCTCCATCGTGCTCGGACTCGCGGGCTTCGCGGTCGGCGCCGGACTCAAGCACCTCGAATGGATCGAATCCTTCCGTGGCGAGATCGCGGCCTGGCTGCTGATCGCCTTCGGAGCTCTCTACGCGGCCTGGGGTTTCTGGCGGATGAAGAAACGCGGACCGGACGGCCACACCCACGACCACCTGATCCGCCTCCACGCCCACGACCACGTGCATGATCCGAAGACCGGCGCCGAGATCAGCCTGACGCCGTGGATCCTGTTCGTGATCTTTCTTTTCGGTCCCTGCGAGCCGCTGATCCCCTTCTTCATCTATCCGGCCGCCACCTCCAGCATGGCCGGCGCCTGGCTGGTCGCGGTCGCCTTCGGAGGCGTGACCGTTCTTTCGATGACCGCGCTCGTCCTCGCGGGTCGCTGGGGCCTGTCGTGGCTCCCCGCCGGCCGACTCGCCCGCTACAGCCACGTGCTGGCCGGGGCCACCATCGCCATCGCCGGCTGCGCGATCCAGTTCCTCGGGCTGTAGCCGCCGTCAGAACCTCTTCTCCACCGTGGCGTAAGCGTTGTGGTTGTGGATCGACTCGAAATTCTCGGCCTCGACCCGGTACCAGACGATGTCCTCGTGCGCGTTCGAGCGCGAGGCGACGTTACGCACGAGGTCCTCGACGAAGACCGGATGGTCGTAGGCTCGCTCGGTCACCGCCTTTTCATCGGGACGCTTGAGCAGGCTGTAGAGCTCACAGCTCGCGGAGCGCTCGACCAGTTCGATCAGGTCCTCGAGCCAGATCGGCTCGCGGAAGCGGACCGAGTAGGTCACCTCCCCGCGCTGGTTGTGCGCACCACGGTCGCTGATCTCCTTCGAACACGGGCAGAGCGTGGCGACCGGCACCTTGACGGTGACCATGAAATCGATCTCGCCGTCGTGGCTGGCCTCGACCTCGAAGCGGATGCCGTAGTCCATCATCCCCGGCTTGCCGGTCACCGGAGCGGGCTTCGAGCGGAAGAAGGGAAACTCGAACTCGACGTGGGCCTTGCGGGCATCCAGGCGATCGAGCAGTTCCAGGGGCAGTGCCGCCATTTCGCGGACATCGAGGCAGCCGCCATGGGCGTTGAGCGCCTCGACGAAGCGGCTCATGTGGGTGCCCTTGTAGTGTTCGGGCAGGTCCACCGCGAGGGCGACCGTCGCCACGGTCCTCTGGGTCGTGCCATCCTTCTCGCGCACCTCGACGGGAAAGCGCAGCCCCTTCACGCCCACCCGGTCGATCGGGATCCGGCGGTCGTCGCGCTCGTTCTGGGTGTCCTTGAGTTCCTTCATCGATGCCGGAACGAAAAAGCCTGCCGCGGGAAACCCGGACAGGCCTTTCGGAAAAGGAGGGTCGGATCCGCCGCTCAGCGCATCAGGTTCACGGCCCGGGCGCGCTTGATCTCGCGGGTGATCCGGCGGTGCAGCTTGGCCGAGACGCCGGTCACGCGGCGCGGCAGGATCTTGCCGGTCTCCGACGTGAACTTCGAGAGCAGGTCGGGGTTGGTGTAGACCACCTGCTCGACCGGAATGTCGAGGCGGCGGCGGGGCATGGTGCGGTTCGCCTTGCGGAAGGCGATCCGGCGCTCAACGGTCTTCGGTTCGGACATGAATCGGAAACGGTATCGCAAGGGGCGGTGCAGGGCGCGGCGCTAGAGGGCGGGATTGAATTTCACCTTCTCCAGGCGGCCCGGGGTGCGGAGGCTCTTCTTGTTCCGGGTGGTCACGTAGCGCGAAGGGGACTTGCCCTCCGGACGAGCTTCGGTGCACTCGAGGATGATGATGTCGCGTGGCATGGGATCTCCGTCTGGAAAGATTAGGGGGGCGGGAGACTAGGTTACTCGTCCGACTCGTCAAGCGAAACCGCTTCCGAATCGTCGTCCATCACGTTGCCGTTGCTGAAGCCCACCTCGGACTTCGGCCGGAAACGCTGCTTGCCGTATTCCTTCTCCCAGCGGGCCTGGCACTCCACGGTGAGCCTGGCGAAGGGGATCGCCTCGAGGCGCGCCTGGGGAATCTTGTCCCCGGAAAGCTCGCAGACGCCGTAGACACCGCGCTCGATCCGGCGCAGGGCCTCCTCGATCTCGTAGAGTGCGTCCTGTTCCTTGGCCAGCACGCTGAGCGCGAAGTCCCGGTCGTAGGCGTCGCTGCCGGCATCACCCTGGTGCATGCCGCTTCCCGAGGCTTCGCTGCCCTCCGGACCATTGCGGATCTCGCCGGTCACGCCGGACATGGCATCGACCAGATCGTCGCGCAGTTCGAGCAGGCGCTGCTGCTGCTTCTTGACGAAGGAGGAAAGCTTCTTCGGAGCCGCCTTCTTGGCGGCCGGCTTGACGGGCTTCTTCGCCGCCGTCTTGGGCGCCTTCTTCGCCACCGGCTTGGCGGCCTTCTTCACCGCGGGTTTGGCGACTTTCTTTGCGGCCTGCTTGGCCTTCTTGGCGGCTTTCTTGACCGCCTTGGCGGACGGCCTCTTGGCAGCCTTCTTCGCTCCCTTCCTCGCGGCTTTCTTGGCCACTTTCTTCGCGGTCTTCTTGACCGCCTTCCGGGCCACCTTCGCCTTGGCGGCCTTCTTCACCACCTTCTTGGCAGCCTTCTTCGCGGGAGCCTTCTTCGCGGTTTTCTTCGAAACCTTCTTTTTCGCAGCCATGGATCTAGGAGTGAGGAAATCCACCCGTTACCGGCACTGCGTTCCAGCGCCCGGGCCCCGGGAGGCGCGGTGGATTAGCGCCTCTTACCCACCCCTTCAAGTTGATTTTTCAAAGATCGTGCGAGTTCCCCCGACACTTGATCTGGCGGACCGCTTCTCTAAGCTGCGCGGCCTCGCATGCAACTCAGCGCCATCATCGAAGCTCTCGTCACCGCGTCCGACGACGCCCTGCCCTCCGCGGAAATCGCCCGCCTGATCCGCGCCAGGGTGGCCGAGGCCGAGGATGTCCGCGCCCGCCAGACCGAGGAGGGCGAGGAGCCGGAGCCTCTCCCGGAATGGCTGACCGCCCTCGCCGAGGTGAACGAGGAGCAGGTGGTCGCGGCAATTTCCGAGCTGAACCGCGCCTACGAGTCGACCGGCCGGGCCTTCACTCTCAGCGAGCGCGCCCGCGGCTGGCGGATCTTCACCCGGGCCGAGTACGGCGAGTTCGCCAGGCAGCTTTTCCCCGGCCGCCGCCCCGAAAGACTCAGCGCCCCGGCGATGGAAACCCTCGCCATCGTCGCCTACCGGCAGCCGATCACGAAATCGGCGATCGAGGCCGTCCGCGGCGTCTCGTGCGACGGCATGCTGCAGAAGCTGCTCGACCGCGAGCTGATCCGGATCGGAGGCCGGGCGGAACTGCCCGGACGCCCGCTCCTCTACGAGACCACCGACCTTTTCTACGAGCACTTCGGCATCCGGTCGATCGACGATCTCCCGAACGCCGGCGAACTTCGCAAGGTGAAGCTGCCGGAACCCAAGCCGCAGGAGGAGTCGCCCTCTCCCGAAGAGCAACTCGCGCTCAAGGCCGCCGGGGCGGACCAGGCTCCCACCGAACCCGCCGCCGAGGCGACCGCCGACCACGAACCGTGAACCTCGACGACATCCGCCGGGAGATCGACCGCATCGATCGCGACCTGCTCGCCCTGCTCAACGAGCGCGCCGACCTCGTCCACGAGGTCGGCGTGATCAAGAAGCGCGACGGCCTCCAGATCTACGCGCCCGAGCGGGAGGAGCACCTGCTGCGCAAGCTCGTCGAGATGAACAAGGGCCGGCTTCCGGAGAAATCGATCCGTGCCATCTATCGCGAGGTGATGTCGGCCGCCCTCGCTCTCGAGGACGACCTGAAGATCGCCTACCTGGGCCCCGAGGGCACCTGGACCCACCAGGCCGCGATCAAGAAGTTCGGCCACTCGGTCGAATACAGCGCCCAGCCGAATTTCGCCGAGGTCTTCGACCAGGTCAGCCGCCGCCGCGCCGACTACGGCGTGGTGCCGATCGAGAACTCGACCGAGGGCGCGGTGTCGCACACGCTCGACCTCTTCGTCGATTCACCGCTGCACATCTGCGCCCAGATCCTGCTGCGCATCGAGAACGGCCTGATGGCGGCGATCCCCCGCGAGGAGATTCGGACGCTCTACTCGCATCCGCAGGTTTTCGGCCAGTGCCGCAACTGGATCCTCCGCCATTTCCCCGAAGCCGACCTCGTCGAGGTCTCCTCGACCACCCGCGCGGCGGAGATCGCCAAGGAAAAGGCCCTCGAAGGCGCGGCCGCCCTCGGCGGACCGCTCGCCGCCGAACTGAACGGACTGACGATGCTCGAGGAATGCATCCAGGACCGCGCCACCAACACCACCCGCTTCCTGGTGATCGGCGAGAAAACCTGCCCGCCGACGGGCAACGACCGCACCTCGCTGCTTTTCGCCATCCACGACCGGCCAGGGTCGCTGGTGAAGGCGCTGCAGGCCTTCGAACACTTCGACATCAACATGTCGAAGATCGAATCCCGCCCCTCGAAACGGAAGGACTGGGAATACGTCTTCTACGTCGATCTCGCCGGCCACTGCGAGGAGGACAAGCTCAGCGAGGCGATCACCGAACTCGAGAAGCACTGCTCGATCGTCAAGCTCCTCGGGTCGTATCCGGATACGGCGGAGTAACCGAGATCAAACCTTCATCACCTCCGCCTCCTTGGCGGCGACGTGTTCCTCGATCTCCTTGACGTACTTGTCGGTGAGTTGCTGCACCTCGGCCTCGTGATCCTTCTGGCCGTCCTCGGTCAGCACGTTGTCGGCCTTCATCTTCTTGGCCGCGTCCATGCCGTCCTTGCGCGCCGAGCGGATCCGCACCTTCGCCTCCTCGCCGAGCTGCTTGACGAGCTTGGTCATCTCGACGCGGCGCTCTTCGGAAAGCTCGGGGATCGGCACCCGGATCGAGCGATCGGCCGCCACCGGGTTGAGGCCCAGCTTCGACTCGCGGATCGCCCTCTCGATTTCCTGGGTGGTCGACGGGTCGAAGGGCGAAACATTCAACAACCTCGGCTCCGGGACGCTGATCACGGCGAGCTGCTTGAGCTTCATCTGGCTGCCGTAGCTGTGGACGAAGACATCGATGTTCTCCAGCAGGGTCGGCGAGGCCTTGCCGGTCCGCACGGTGGCGAAATCATGGGTGAGATGCTCGAGCGCCTTCTGCATCGCGTCTTCGACTTCAAGGAGGGATTCTTGCGGGTCCATGGCTTCGTGGGGTTCGGGTTGGTGGGGAAACGGGCTACTTGCCGTCATCGACGATCGTTCCGATCGGCTCGCCCCGCAGTGCCGCGGTGACGTTGCCGGGACCGGAGAGGTCGAAGATGACGATCGGGATGTGATTGTCCATGCAGAGGCTGAAGGCGGTCGAGTCCATGACCTGGAACCGCCGCGAGATGCATTCCTGGAAGCTCACCCGGTCGAAGCGCTTCGCGTCCGGGTTCTTCTTCGGGTCGGAGTCGTAGACGCCGTCGACCATCGTCGCCTTGAGCACCTGGTCGGCGCCCATTTCGCTGGCGCGCAGCGCGGCGGTGGTGTCGGTGGAAAAGAACGGGCTGCCGGTGCCGGCGGCGAAAATCACCACGCGGCCCTCGGAGAGATGGCGGACGGCCTTCCGCCGGATGAAGGTCTCGGCGACGTTCTTCATCTCGATCGCCGACTGCACGATGCACGGCACGCCCTTGTGCTCGAAGGCGCCCTGCAGGGCCAGCGCGTTCATCACGGTCGCCAGCATCCCGACGTAGTCCGCCGTCGCGCGATCCATGCCGCGCGCGCTCGCCGAGGCGCCGCGCCAGAAATTCCCGCCGCCCACGACGATGCCCAGCTCGACCGCCCCGCCCTTCACCGCCGCCTTCACCTCGTTGGCGATGCGGTCGACGATCTCGGGGGAAATATTGTCCCTGCTGCCCGGCTCGCGGAGGGCTTCACCACTCAGTTTCAGAATGACCCGGCGTTTCGCGGGAGGATCGTCGCTGCTCATCTTCCGCGCCGATCCAAGCGACCGACCCGTGTCTTGCAAAGGGCAAAAGCCGCTCAGGACCCCTCGATCTCGAACCGGCAGTCGAGCTCGCTGAGGGACTCCCTTCCTTCGCCGGCACCGATGATCGAGACCGCCACCACCAGCCTGTCCGGCTGCGGTTCCTGATAGGCCTCGAGGGTCTTGCGGACCGCGACGATGGCCAGCTTGATCACCTGGCGCTCGGTGAGGTCGATGCCCTCGGGAATGGCCATCTCCGCCACGTCCAGCCCGACCTGCAGCTCCCCGTCCACGATCTCGGCTGCCACGCCGACCCGGCACATCACCAGCAGGTTCACCTCCTCGACGGCGTAGTTCGGGTCGTTGGTCGGCAGCCGATGAGGCGTCCGCACCGCCTCGACCAGCGTCTCGGGAAACGCCCCGCTCAGCGCCATCGGCCGCGAGATCACCGTCGCCTGCAGTGCCTCCCCGGTCTCGCTCACCGCCTCGTCCACATCCGTGCCGTGCAGCGAGACGGGTTCGTGGATGGGCACGACGGAAATGGTGGTCGCGCCAAGCGTGAACACACCGAAAGACAGGACCGACAGGGATTTCAGCAGCATCGGCGCGAGGATGCCACCGTCCGCCGCCCCCGATCAATGCGCATCTTCCCGCCGGACCGTGAACCGCACATGGAGGAGAGTCCCGGCGTCACGCGGCGGGGTGGCGCATCCTGCAGCACCCGTCTTCATCTCTTGGCTTCCGAGGAGATTTGCGACCTCCTCCTCCGATACTCAAAAACACAACAAAGCCCGCGAAGGCTACGCCTAACCCCAACCTTGTTGAATTTCACATCAGGTGATTCAATCTCCTCAATCTAAGCACTGAGTGCCGCCATAGTTCGGGCGTCCCGCCATCCTTCAACAGTTCTCTTTGGATTTGATTCATCAAGCGGAGTCGATTGAACATCCCAGCTTTCATCGGAACTCGATGATCGTGTTGTTCGCAATAACCGGTGCCATCTTCACTCTGGGTGGACTGGAGATGCACGCTGAGATGGCTGGCGAGGAGCCGATTTCACCACCTTGGGTGATTCCGGTCCTCATGGTCGCTTGGTTTGCCTGGGCACTATACCGATCGATTCTGGCCACGCCACGGTGTCCAAAGTGCCGATGCAAGAAGCCAATCAGGATTGCTATCGAAACGGAACCGGTTGGGCGGTTCCGCAATCGTCGGAAGCGCAGAAAGTATTCGTGCCCGTCTTGTCAGACCGTCTTCGTCGTCCCCCACCTCACCGCAGAGTAACTGAATGAGAGTATCAGGTCCCGTGGAGTGATTGGCTCCCCGGTCCCACACCACCCGGCGTACGGCTTCCCGCGTACGCGGACTCCGATCAGACTCCCCGAAGCCGATCGGGGTAGTGAAGCTTGATCCAGACGGTGATCCTGCCTGCGGCACGATCCGCCAGCCAGCTTCGCGAATAACGTGCGCGAGGTGTCATATCGGGCACCCCTTTTTGCCCATCCGCCCTGCTGCCGCGCCGCGTGCGCGGCTGCTTCCAGATCCCGGAATCGGAGCCATTAGCCCGGGTTCATCCGCCTTGCGGATGAACCCCGGGGGGTGGGTGGCGGAATCTCATCGATCCCGGCAGGGATCAGAGCGTTGGCTGAGTTGGGCTGGCTGGCATCCGGGATGCTCCATTGGGCCGATCGCTCCCATCCCTCGCAAGGGCTCCACCCGGCCGGTCGCCGAGGCCCGATTCCCCCAGGCCGCTGGCAATTCCCGGCCCGGTTTGCCGCGGCCGCCGGGCCGCAGGGCGATCAATTTAGTGAAATTCCCGCCACAAAGGTCACAAGGATCACAAAACCTTCCCGATGCGGACCTTCCCTGCCGCGGATTCTCCCTGGCCATTCGCGGATTGGGGGGTGGCGATTCACCCTATTCGGATCGGGATGGGCGTTCCGGCCCGGATTTGAATCCCTTTTGTGCCCTTTGTGGCCTCTGTGGCGATTCATTCTTCCTCAGCTTGGTCGCCCTGCGCGGGCTGCGAAGCTTTCGCCTTGCCATCCGCGGGAACGAATCCTAGCTTCCGCGCCCCGCGATCGGAATCCACGCGTTTTTTCCCATGTCCAAGCACAACAGTCTCAAGCTCAAGGGCGGCGCCGAAGGCAAGCGCTCCGTGATGAAGCGCTTCGAGCGCGTCAAGGTCCTCAAGTCCCGCGGCCAGTGGAAGAAGGGCCAGAGCCCGATCGGCCTGCCCAAGACCAAGGGCGAGGACTGATTCCACGACCCGTTCCTTCCCGAAGCGCGCGGCTCCCTGACCAGGGGACCGCGCCTTTTTCGTCTCCCAACCCCGCCACCCGATGGACGAAGGCACCCGGCTGAACAAATACCTCGCCTCCTGCGGGGTCGGGTCCCGCCGCGCCTGCGACCAGCTCGTCCAGGAGGGCCACGTCGAGATCAACGGCCAGCCGTGCCTCAATCCGGCCACCCGTGTCGGCCCCGAGGACCACGTGAAGCTCGACGGCCGCAAGGTCGCGCCGAAGCAGGAAAGCGTGGTCGTGCTGAACAAGCCGCGCGGCCTCGTCTGCACCAAGGCCGACGAGCTCAAGCGCGGCAACATCTTCGACCTCCTGCCCGACTCGATGCGCCACCTCCAACACGTCGGGCGGCTCGATCGCGAGTCGGAGGGCCTGCTTGTCCTGACCAATGACGGGGATCTCGCGCATGCCATGCTCCACCCCTCGAAGAAGGTGGAGAAGGAATACCTCGTCACCGCCAACCAACCGGTGGCCGACGAACATGTCGCGACCATGCTCAGCGGCATCTACACCGAGGAGGGCAGGCTTTCGGCCGACCGGATCGAACGGCTCTCGCCGCGCCGTCTGAGCATCGTCCTGACCTCCGGCCACAAGCGCCAGATCCGGGTGATGTTCGAGAAACTGGGCTACCGCGTGCAGCGGCTGCTGCGCGTCCGCATCGGCTCGCTGGAACTCGGCGCGCTGGGAACGGGCAAGTGGACCCGGCTTTCGCCGCAGGAAGTCGGGCTGCTTCTCAAGAACCCGCCACCCGCCAAACCGCCCCGGTCACCGCAGCGACAGAAGGGCTCCCCGGCCGCCGGAAAGCGCGCCTCCGGACGTCCCCGTCGCCGACGCTAGCGGATGGCCGCCCGGGTCGCCGTCGGAACGGAATCACCGGGCGCGGGCCGTCGCCTTCGGCCAGCGGATTCGGGATAGCAAATAAAGCGGAGGATTCGCGATGAATGCCGCAAGAATTGGGTCGAAGCCACTGCGCGGCCATCCCTAGGCTCTTGGCGAATTCTCGCAATACCCATGAGTACCAAACGCAAGAGCAAGCCGTCCGAGCCGCAAACCTTCAAGCCGGACAAGGAGTTCTCCAAAAAAGCCCGCATCTCCAGCATGGCGCAGTACCAGCGCATGTGGAAGGAGTCGATCGAGTCGCCCTCGAAGTTCTGGTCGAAGGAGGCCGCGGAGCTCGACTGGCAGAAGAAGTGGGACAAGGTCCTCGACTGGCAGGCGCCCTTCGCCAAGTGGTTCGTCGGGGGCAAGATCAACGTCTGCGAGAACTGCGTCGACCGCCACGCCGACGGTCCGCGGAAGAACAAGGCGGCCATCATTTTCGAAGGCGAGCCCGGCGACCGCACGGTGCTCACCTACGCCCAACTCAAGCGCGAGGTCTGCAAGTTCGCCAATGTCCTCGAAGCCAACGGCGTGAAGGCCAAGGACCGCGTGATCATCTACATGCCGATGATCCCCGAGGCGGCCATCGCGATGCTGGCCTGCGCCCGCATCGGTGCCGTCCACTCGGTCATCTTCGGCGGCTTCGCGGTGGATGCGATCGTCGACCGCCTCGATGACTCCGGCGCGACGACCGTGATCACCGCCGACGGCGGTTGGCGTCGCGGCAAGGTCGTCCCGCTGAAGGACAACGTCGATGCCGCGCTCCAGAAGTACAAGGGTGTCAGGAAGGTGATCGTCGCCAAGCGCACCGGCCAGGACGTCACCATGAAGAAGGGCCGCGACGCGTGGTGGCACGAGGAGTGCGCCAAGGTTCCGGGCACCCACAAAGCGAAGGCTTTCGACAGCGAACACCCGCTCTTCATCCTCTACACCTCGGGTTCGACCGGGAAGCCCAAGGGCATCCTCCACACCTCGGCCGGCTACCTGATGGGCACCTACATCTCCTGCAAGTACATCTTCGACATGCGGGACGACGACATCGACTGGTGCACCGCCGATGTCGGCTGGATCACCGGCCACTCCTACATCGTCTACGGGCCGCTTTCGAACGGCGTGACCCAGGTGATGTACGAGGGCGCGCCGAACCAGCCGGACTTCAGCCGCTTCTGGCAGATCTGCGAGGACCTCGGCGTGACGATCTTCTACACCGCCCCGACCGCCATCCGCGCCTTCATCCGGGCCGGGGAAAAATTCATCGAACCCTACGACCTGTCGTCCATCCGCCTGCTCGGCTCGGTCGGCGAGCCGATCAACCCGGACGTCTGGCTCTGGTACCGCGAGCACATCGGTGGCGGCAAGGCCCCGATCGTCGACACCTGGTGGCAGACCGAGACCGGCTCGATCCTGATCTCGCCGCTGCCCGGCTGCACGCCGACCATTCCCGGCACGGCCACCCTTCCGTTCTTCGGCGTCGATGCGGCGATCGTCGACGAGACCGGCCAGGAGTGCGCTCCGGACGAGTCCGGCCGGCTGGTCCTCCGCAAGCCGTGGCCGTCGATGCTGCGCACGATCTACAACGACAAGCCGCGCTACAAGAAGACCTACTGGGGCGACTTCAAGGAGATGTACACCGCCGGGGACGGCGCGCGTCGGGACAAGAAGGGCAATTTCTGGATCACCGGCCGCATGGACGACGTGCTCAACGTCTCCGGCCACCGGCTCGGCACCGCCGAGATCGAGGGCGCGCTGGTGGCCCACGACGCCGTCGCCGAGGCGGCGGTGATCGGCCGCCCGGACGACCTCAAAGGTCAGGCGGTGGTCGCCTTCGTGACCTTGAAGGGCGGAAAATCCGGCGACGAGGCGCTACAGAAGGAGCTGCGCGACCACGTCGGCAAGCTCATCGGCGCCATCGCCAAGCCGGACGACCTCCACTTCACCCCGGCCCTGCCCAAGACCCGCTCCGGCAAGATCATGCGCCGCCTGCTGAAGGAGCTGGTCAGCACCGGAAATGTCACCGGCAACACAACAACACTTGAAGATCCGACGGTTATCGACAATCTGAAGTCCATCATCGGCCGCTGAGCAGGCCGCTTCATGACGCCGACCCGTTACTTCATCGCCCGCATCGCGCTTGCTTTCGGCATCAGCCGGAAGCAGCGCCGCAAGGCCGAGGCCGCCACCGAAACCCACCTCCTCCGCGAGGCCGAGCAACTTCTCGGCCAGCGGGTGTGGAGACATGTCGAGTCCGTCGAGGAACTCGGCATCGAGTACTGGAACCTCCGGCGCCTGCACGCGAAGCGCGACGAACTGAAGGAGAAGCTCGTCCAGGCCGAGAAATCCCTGGAGAACGCCCACGCCCAGCGCGCGGAGGTGCTCGGTGCCAAGTCGGAGGCCACCGAGAAACTCGAGGAGGAGCGCTCGGAGATCCTCGCCGAACTCGACAAGCTTGCGAAGAAGCGCGACGACATCGTCCGTCAGGCGCGGGACATCCGCCGGCTTTACGACGGCATCAAGACCAAGCTCGAGGTCCTGCGCGCGGAGAAACGCGACGACCCCGAAACCGAAGCCACATCCCGGAAACGAATGGCGGAGCTGCGCGGCCAGTTCGACGCCCTGAAAGCGGAGCGTTCGGAGGTGGCGGGAGAGATCGCCGAGCGCAACAAGGCGATCGACGGTCTGGACGACAAGCTCGATGCCGAACGCAAGAAGCACCGGTCGGAAGCGGCCGAGGCCTTCCAGATGATCGGCGAGGCCAACCAGGACATCTCTTCCCTGAAAGCGGAGATCGGCCTGCTCGAAACCGAGATGCAGCAACTCTACGGCGAGATCGGCCGACACGTCAGCCGCAGCATCAAGACCAGCCCGGTCTGCCGCGAGGCGACCCGCGACTGGGGACCGATGGTCGAGGTGATGGCGGCGCTGCGGCGTTCGATCAACCTGAACCACCGGCTGGCCGGGGGCTGAGAGGAGGTCATTGGAGGCGGGCAGCCCCCGGCCCGCGACCGGAACGGTGCGACCCGCTAAAAGCACCCGCGCAAGGGCAAGGCACCCGCAAAGGGTCGTGGCGCGGGGGCGCGCCACTTCCTCACGCCAGCCTTTCCAGCAGCCGCTGGTGGATGCCTCCGAAACCGCCGTTGCTGAGCACCGCGACCACGTCGCCGGACCGCGCTTCGGCCGCCACCGTCTCGACGATGGACTCGACGGTCGGCAGGTAGCGCCCCTTCCCGCCCGGCACCTTCGCCGCCACCGCGGCGGGGTCGAGCCGATCCTCCGGAGGGACCTTCTCGGGATCGGGAATCGCGGCGATCACCGCGACATCCGCGCCGGCGAGGCATTCCGCCAACTCGTTCTGGAAGATCTTGCGCTTGGTCGTGTTGGAGCGGGGCTCGAAGAGCACCCACAGACGCCCCTCGGGATGCTGCTGGCGCAGCGCCTCGACCGCCTGGCGGATCGCCGTCGGATGATGGGCGAAATCATCGATCACCTTGACGCCGCCCGCCACGCCGCGGAGTTCCTGCCGCCTCGCGATCCCCTCGAAGCTCGCCAGACCCTCGCGGATCTCGTCGTCGGATAGACCGGCATGCCGCGCCGCCGTCGCCGCCATCGCCGCGTTGCGGACGTTGAACTCGCCGGGCATCGCGATTTCGAGCCGCACGCCGGCAAGCGTGAAGCGGCTTCCTTGCGGCGAGTAGCCGACGTCCTCGATCCGCACCTCGCAATGCTGCCCGAAACCAACCCTGGTCACCGGGCACGGCGCACCGTTGACGACATCCAGGCAGTTCGGATCGTCACCGTTGATCACCGCGATCCCGCTGCGCGGGACGACCCGGAGCAGGCGCTCGAAGCTCAGCTTGATCTGGTCGAGGTCGTCGTAGATGTCGGCATGATCGAACTCGATGTTGTTGATCACCGCGACCTCCGGCAGGTAGTGGAGGAACTTCGACCGCTTGTCGAAGAAGGCCGTGTCGTACTCGTCGCCTTCGAGGACGTTGAACTCGGAGTCCGCGAAGTGCGCTCCCCGGCCGAGGTTTCGCGGCAGGCCGCCGATCATCCACCCCGGGTCGCGGCCCGCGGAAAGGAGCAGCCACGCGAGGATCGAGCTGGTGGTCGTCTTGCCGTGGGTCCCGGCCACCACCAGATTGCGTTTTCCCCGCAGGAAGTGCTCCTTCATCACCTCGGGCAGCGAGACGTAGAGCAGCCGCCGGTCGAGCGCCTCCTCGGCCTCCTCGTTGCCGCGGCTGATCGCGTTGCCGATCACGATCACGTCCGCCGATGCGGGAATGTTCCCGGCGCGGTATCCCTCGACCACCTCGACCCCTTCCTCCCGGAGGAAATCGGACATCGGCGGATAAACGTTGGCATCGGAGCCGGTGACGGTGAACCCCTTGCGTTTCATGGCCGCGGCCACCGACCCCATGGCCGTGCCGCAGACGCCGACGAAGTGAAAATGCTGCTTGCCGGGCATGGGTCAGAAGGTCGGAGCCGACACCGTGCCGCGATCGGTTTCGTCGCGCCGCTCGCGCAGAATCCGATCGGCGATTTCGCGGACCATCTCGCTGAGCAGGAGCCAGAGGTGGCTGCCCAGGCGGTAGTCGGCGGGCGCGATGTGCTTCACGCGGTTGGCGTGGGCGCAGAGCTGGAAACACTTGCGAAAGCTCCGCCCGCTCTCGTCCTCGGGGTTGTACACCGCGATCCCGTGCCCGCCGTTGCGCGAGATCACCGTGAAGCAGGGCACGTCGGTCGGGCCGTCGCCGACATAGACCATGTTTTCGAAGGGCACCGGACGCAGTTCCGGCGGCATGTGGTCGTTCACGTCCTGGGAATACTCGAGCATCCCCTTGTTGATGCGGAACAGGAACTGCGTCTTGGTCGTGTGCGAGATCGCTCGCTTGGGGAAGGAAATGTATCCGGCGTCGTCGGTGCCGAACTCGCAGCCGAAGATCGCCTTCACCTTGTTGCGCAGGCGCGAACCCTCGAGCAGTTCCTTGAGTCCCGAGGAGATGATGTAGAACTCGATCTCGATACCCGCCGCCTCGTGGTCGGTGGAAAGCACCCTGCCGGGCAGCTCGTCGAAAAGCTCCGGGATTCCCGGGAAGAAACGCAGGCCGGCGCCGAGTTCGCGCAGCCGCTCGTTGGTCACGCGGTCCATCTCGAGGTAGTCGAGCAGGCATTTCAGATACGCCAGCTCGCCGTCCCACTGGGAGTCGGCGACCAGCGAGTTGCACTTGCTCCAGAACTGCTGCGGGTCGATCCCGAACTCGGGAAACACGACGTCGTCCTGCATGTAGCGGGGACTCAGGGTCTGGTCGTAATCGAAGACCAGGGCGATCTTGTTCTGCGGCACTGCCATCGGCGTGACAAAACCAAGCCCGCCGCCCCCGGCCCGACAAGCGCAATCCCGCTAGAGCAGATCATCGAGGGCCCCGCCAAGCCGGGGAAAACGGAAACCGTAGCCACTGTCTTGCAGGACCCCGGGCACCACCCGCTGGCTGGCGAGCAGCGCCTCGGCGAATTCCCCCAGCCCGAGCTTGAGTGCCCATCCCGGAGCATGAAAGAAGGCCGGCCGGTTCACCGCCCCGGCGAGGATCCGCGTGAAATCCGCGTTCCGTTCGGGTTCGGGAGCCGACCCGTTGACCGGCCCCACCACCTCGTCACGCTCCAGGGCATGGACGATCCAGCCGGCCAGATCGGCGACATGACTCCACGGCATCCCCTGGCAGCCGTCGCCGAAGCGTCCGCCCAGACCGAGCCGGAACACCCGGTGCATTTTCTTCCACGCGGCGCCGCCGGACCCGAGCACGATCCCGGTGCGCAGCTTCACCACCCGGACACTTTCCGGTGCCCCGTCCGCCGCCGCCTCCCAGTCACGGCAGAGCGCGGCGAGCCATCCCCGCCCCGGCACGGACATCTCCTCCAGAATCTCGTCCCCCCGGTCACCGTAGATTCCGACCGCCGAGCCATTGACGAGCACCTGCGGTCGGTGATGCGCCATCGCCCGCACCAGTGACCCGGTCACTCCCACACGGCTGTCCCGCAACCGCTCTCGCACCGCCGGCGTCCAGCGCTGGTCGATGGGCTCGCCGGCGAGGTTGATCACCGCGTCGAGCCCGGAAAGGTCCGGATCGTCCTCCCAGCGGCGCCACTCCGCCACGCCACCTCCCGGCTCGCGGTCACTCCGGCTGAACCCCACCACGCGCCAGCCGCGGGCCGATGCCGCCGACGCCACCTCGCCACCGATGAATCCGGAGGCCCCGATGATCCCGACCGTTTTCCCTGAGATGCCCATGCCCCAGCATCCGCCCGCACCGACCCGACGCAATCGCTTTCCACCTTTACTTGCGGGCCCCCAATCCCTGAGATCCAAGCCCGATGAGGTTGTTGTCGGTTTTCCTCCTGCTCCTGCTCCCGCTCGCCGCCCAGGACCTGCTCCCAGCGGAAGGAGAACCGCCACCGATCGCCCCGGTCGAACCCGTGCCGCTGCCGACCGAGCAGGACCTCCTCGACGCCGAGGAGATCGCCCCGGCGAGGCCGGAATCGGTCGCCCTCGAGTTCTCGGACGGTGCCGACTACAGCAAGGAGACCGAAACCCTGACGTCCCGTGGCGGCGTGAGCGCCCGGGCCGACACCGGCATGACTCTCGAAGCCAACCGCGGCCGCTATCTCGGCAAGGACAAGCGATTGGAGGTCGACGGAGAGGTGAAACTCCGCACCGAGACCGGGGTCGAGATCTTCGCCGACCACGGCGTGCTCGACGACGCGGCCAAGACCGTCACGCTCACCGGAAACGTCAGCATCTACCAGGGCCAGTCGCTCCAGCGCGGCGAGCGCGTCGTCTACCTGATGGAAGAGCAGAAGATCGACGCCTCGGAGCTCCGGACCGGCGTCGATCCGATCCTCCTCGAGGCCGGCGGTTTCAGCGTCGAGGAGCGCGGCGGCGAGCGCGTCTTCGTCGGCCGCGACGCCGGGATCACCACCCACGATGTCGAAGACCCCGGCTACTGGCTCCGGGCTGACGAAACCACCGTTTATCCAGACGACCGCGTCACTTTCCGCAATCTGAAGCTCTACGCCGGCGACACCCCGATCTTCTGGCTGCCCTACCTGTCGCAGCCTCTCGACGGCGAGCTCGGCTACCACTTCGTCCCCGGCGCCCGCAGCAACTGGGGCGTCTACCTGCTCAACAGCTACGGCATCATGCTCGGCGAGGGCGACGGGGTGTCCTCCGATGACGCCTGGCTGCTCTCGCGCTGGAAGTTCGACCTGCGCTCGAGCCGCGGCATCGCCGGCGGGGTCGACCTGATCGACCGCCGCTACGATGACAACGAATACCTCGACGGCCTCTCGCTCTACTACGCCAACGACCTCGACCCGTCCATCAGCCGGACCGGCCTGCCCCGCCCCGCGGTCAACGAGGACCGCTGGCGCGCTCGGCTCCGCTACCGTGTCCCGCTGCCCTTCGAGGACGGCGAGCGCTGGCGGATCGACAGCAACCTGACCGCCCTCAGCGACAACTACTTCCTCGAGGATTTCGATCCCCGCGGGTTCCGGGTCGATCCGGCCCCGGACAACACGCTCGGACTCTTCCGCCACGGCGACCACTCGCTGCTCGGCGTGGTCGCCCGCCTGCGCCCGAACGACTTCTACCGCTCCGACACCCGCATCGAGCTTTCGCTCGACCAATCCCGGCGGCCGATCTTCGGAACCTCCATCCTGCACGAGGGCCAGACGACCCTGGGTGTCCTCAGCGAACAGATCGGAGGCCCCACCGACTCGACGATCCGGGCCATCTTCGCCCTGCCTCCCGCGAGTCCGCTCATCCCCACGCTGCTCAACCAGCTCCCGCCCTACGAACGGCAGATCGTCCAGCTCATCCGGGCCCTGCCCCCCGGGAGCCCCGCGATTCCCGCCCTGAACGCCCAGCTCTACAGCCCGGGCTTCACCCGCTTCCACACCTATCAGGAACTGTCGCGCCCGATGAAGATCGGCGGCTGGCTCAACTTCACGCCCGAAGTCGGCATCGGCTACAGCCACTACAGCTCGATCGACGGCCCGGCCCGCTCCGTGAGCCGCCCCCTCTTCTACGCCGGTGCCGAGGCCTCGATGAAGTTCACCCGCGACTTCGGCGGCCATCGCGATCGCGACTGGGGCCTCGACGGCCTGCTGCACGTCTTCCAGCCGTACGTCCGCTATTCGTATCTCAACACCAACGACCTCGGCACCCTGTTCCCCTCGATCGACCGCGAGTACTTCTCCACCCGGCCGCGGACCCTCGCGCCGAACCGCTTCACCGCCGTCGACTCGCTGCGCGACTGGTCGATCCTGCGCATGGGCATGCGCAACCGGTTGATCACGCGACGCGACGGCCAGAGCTACGAATGGCTCTACCTCGATACCTACATCGACGCGTTCTTCAACGACCCCGAGCTCAACCGGTCCTTCTCGAACCTCTACAACGACCTCATCTGGCAACCCCTCCCCTGGCTGGCGGTGCAGCTCGAAACGCAGCTCCCGATCATCGACGACGGCTCCGGCTTTTCCGAAGCGATCACGCGGCTGCGCTTCATGCCCAACGAGAACTTCGAGTTCAGCATCGGCGGACGATACCTCAACAACCATCCGATCCTCATCGACTCGACCCGCATCGATCTCACCGGATACCTCCGCCTGAACGACAAGTGGGGCATCGGCGCGAGCCATTACTGGGAGCTCGACGACGGAACCCTCGAACTGCAGCAGTACTCGATCCACCGCGACTTCAACCACTGGGTCGCTTCGCTTGGCTTCACCGCCCGCGACAACCGGGTGGACAACGAATACGGCGTCGTGCTGGCGATCTCGCTCAAGGACTTCCCGTCCTCCTCGCTGCCCCTGTCGCTCGACTCGCAGTAGTTCGCGATCCGTCCGTCGCCAGCCGCCTCGCCCCGGGAGGATCGACGCTAACATCGGGCCGCCGCGGCGACGTTCCCCAAAGCGGGACCGGTGATCCGCGTTGACGCTTGCGCCAACCGCTTCCGACGACAGAATCCCGCGCAATGTCCATTTCCCCATCCGACCTCCGCGCCGCCCTCAATTTCCGCTATGCGACGAAAGCATTCGATCCCGGCAGGTCGATCCCCGACGAGACCTGGGACGCCATGCTGGACTCCCTCGTTCTCGCTCCCTCGTCCTTCGGCCTCCAGCCCTGGCGCTTTCTCGTCATCGAAGATCCGGCGACCCGCGCACGACTCCGCGAGGTCTCTTGGAACCAGGGCCAGGTGACCGATGCGGACAAGCTGGTCGTCTTCACTTCGCGAACCGACCTCACTCCCGAGGACACCGCCCGCTGGCTGGCGAGGGTCGCCGAGGTTCAGGGCCAGGATCCCGCCGATCTCGAGGGCTTCGGCAAGGTCGTCGACGGCTTCGCCAACAACATGAGCGTCGAGCAGCGGCACGCCTGGAACATCCGCCAGACCTACATCGCCCTCGGCCAGTTCATGACATCCGCCGCGGTGCTCGGCATCGACACCTGTCCGCTCGAGGGACTCGACCCCGCCAGCTACGATCGCATCCTCGGCCTCGAAGGCAGCGGCTACGCCACCTGCGTGGGCTGCGCGGCCGGCTACCGCTCCCCCGATGATCACCACGCGGCCCGCCCCAAGGCGCGGTTTCCGCGTGAAGAGGTCATTCAATCCGTTTGAACCCCCCTCTCCATGAAACCCTTCCTCCCGCTCCTCCTTCTCGGCATCCACGCCCTCGCGGAAGACAGCCCGGACTGGGAGAACGAGAAGGTCTTCCGCATCGGCAAAGAGGAGCCGCGGGCGGTTTCGATGCCCTTCCCCACCGCCGACGATGCCCTGTCGAAAAAGCGCCTCGAGTCTCCCTACGCCCTGCTCCTGAACGGCGAGTGGAAGTTTCACTGGGTCGATCATCCCGACAAGAGACCGGCCGGTTTCCATCATCCCGACTTCGACGACTCGGGCTGGGGCACGATCCGGGTGCCCTCGAACGTCGAGCGCGAGGGCCACGGCACGCCGATCTACTCCAACATCGGCTATCCGTTCAAAAAGGATCCGCCCCGGGTGATGGGCGAGCCGCCGAAGGACTTCACGACCTTTCACGAGCGCAATCCCGTCTCCTCCTACCGCCGGACCTTCTCGATCCCGGAGGACTGGGAGGGCCGCCATACCTTCATCATCTTCAACGGCGTCTCCTCGGCCTTCCACCTGTGGATCAACGGCGGGAAGGTCGGTTATTCGCAGGACTCGCGAACACCCGCCGAGTTCGACATCACGAAGCATCTCCGCCCCGGAGAAAACACGGTCGCCGTCGAGGTCTACCGCTATTCCGACGGCTCCTACCTCGAGTGTCAGGACTTCTGGCGGCTTTCCGGCATCTTCCGCGACGTGTATCTCTGGTCCTCCGCACCGCTGCAGATCCGGGACCATCTCGCCCGCGGAGGGCTGAATGACGATTGTTCCCGCGGCACCCTCGACCTGCGGGTGGAACTGCGGAATCTCGCGGGCGGTGACATTCCCGCCGGCGCCTCGGTCGATGCGAAGGTGCTCGCCGCCGACGGCTCGGAACTCGTCTCGACCTTGCTCACGCCGGACGCCGACGGCGGGGCCTCGACGATCCTCACCGACCTCGGCGTGGCGCCGTGGTCCGCCGAATCGCCGACCCTGTACAACCTCCTGCTCACCCTCCGTGACGATGCGGGCAAGCCGGTCGACTACTACGCTTCCCGTATCGGCTTCTCGCGCAGCGAGGTTCGCGACGGTCTGTTGCTGGTCAACGGCCGCCCGGTCATGATCAAGGGAGTCAACCGCCACGATCACGACCCCGACACCGCCCACTACGTTTCCGAGGAGCGGATGATCGAGGACATCCTCGTCGCCAAGCACAACAACATCAACGCGATCCGCACCTGCCACTATCCGAACGACCCGCGCTTCTACGAACTCTGCGACGAGTACGGCATCTACCTCTGCGCGGAGGCCAACATCGAGTCGCACGGCATGGGATACGGCCCGGAATCGCTGGCCAAGGCCCCCTCCTGGAAGGACGCCCATGTCGATCGCGTCGCCAACATGGTCCACGCCTTCAAGAACCACCCCTCGATCATCCTCTGGTCGCTGGGCAACGAGGCCGGCGACGGTTCCAACTTCGTCGCCGCCTCGGAGTGGATCAAGCGGCACGAACCCTCCCGCCCCGTTCACTACGAGGGCGCCGGACACGCCGGTCACGTCGATCTCTTCTCCCCCATGTACGCGCCGCCCGCGGCCTGCATGAAGTACGTTGCCAGCGAGTCGAGGAAACCGTCCGCGGAACAGCGTCCGCTCATCCTTTGCGAGTATTCCCACGCCATGGGCAACTCCTCCGGCGGCCTCGTCGACTACTGGAGGATCTTCGGGGAGGAACGCCTGCTCCAGGGTGGCTTCATCTGGGACTACATCGACCAGGGCCTGCGCGAATCGAAAAACGGGCGCGAATACTTTGCCTACGGCGGCGACTACGGCGACAAGCCCAACGACGACAACTTCTGCTGCAACGGGATCGTCACCGCCGACCGCAAGCCGACGCCGCAGCTCCCCGAAGTGCGGAAGTGCTACGAAGACATGGACATCACGCTCGAGGACGGCGTGCTCCGCATCCGGAACAAGCGCTTCTTCGCCGATCTGTCGGACCTCGCACTCTTCACCGGCCTGCTCACCAACGGCGAGGGCGAGGTCGATACGGAACTCCGACTGCCGGCCGTTCCTCCGGGCCGGTCGGCCGACATCCCGATCGACCTGCCGGTCTTCAAGCTGCAGGCCGGCACCGAGGTGATGCTCACCGCCGAGCTCCGGCTCAAGAAGGACACGCCGTGGGCGGAGGCCGGGCATGTGGTCGCCTGGGAACAGTTTCACGTCGCGGGCACCCCCTTCGCCGTCCCATCGGGGGAGCCCGCCGGAGCGGTCGAGATCTCGGAAACCGAGGAAGCCGTCACCATTTCCGGAAAGGGATTTTCAGCGGTCGTCAACCGCCGGACCGGCGCCCTCGCCAGCTACATCGTCGATGGCGTCGAACAACTCGCCGCGCCGCTCGGTTTCGACTTCTGGCGGGCCCCCACCGACAACGACCGCGCCAACGGCTACGCCAAGCAGTGCGGTGTCTGGCGCGATGCCGGAGCCGGGGCCAGGGCGACATCCACCCGGGTCGAGAAGAACGGCGGCGCCGGACTGGTCCGTCTCGATCTCGCCATCCCGGCCGGCGACACCACCGCCGCACTCGTTTACAAGGTGACATCGGACGGCAAGGTGGCGGTCGATGCCACGCTCAAGCCCGCCGGCAAGCCGCTCGGACGGGCGATCCCCCGCATCGGGATGAGCGGCCGACTCCGCAAGGACCTCGACACGTGGCGCTGGTACGGCCGCGGACCCCACGAAACGATGCGCGACCGCAAGACCGGCGGCCGCTTCGGAGCCTGGAGCGTGAAGGTCGATGAAGCGTGGTTCCCCTACGTCGAGCCGCAGGAAACCGGCAACCGCACCGACGTCCGTCATGCCAGCTTCACCGACGCATCCGGAAAGGGCCTGATGATCCGGGCGCTGGGCGCTCCGCTCGAAATCTCCGCCCATCCCTTCGACGATGCTTCTCTGGAAGGCACCCGCCATCCGTACGATCTGGAGAAGCAGGACTACGTCACCCTTCACATCGATCATGCCCAGATGGGCGTGGGCGGCATCAATTCCTGGGGGGCGTGGCCGCTCGACAAGTATCTGCTCAAGCCGGACCGGGAATACCACTGGCAGTTCCTGCTGGAGCCGGTGCGCTGACCGGCCGCGCCCGAAGTCTGCTAGACAGGCCTGCCAAGCTGGCGTCATAGTGTCCGAGCCGATGATGTCTCTCCGCCCTTGGATCGCCTTCGCCCTGACCCTGCTGCTGACCCTCGTGTCCGCTCCGGCGCAGGACGGGCCGAACCCGGCCCCCGAGAAGAGCATGGAGGCCCTGCGCTCGACCCTGCCGTTGATCGAGCGCGAGGAGGCGGCCCTGAAGAATCTTCTCCGCCAACTGGACGAGACTTCCAGCGAGGTCGAGCGCAAGAAGATCGAGGAGGAGGTCGCGGAAGTCCGCCAACGCCTGGAACAACTCAGGGACGACTTCCGGACCACCGCCTCCGGGGTCGATGAGGACCGCTACTTCGGCGAAGGAGACGCCGGCAAGTCCCTCAACGAGGAATTCCAGGAAATCCTCCAGCCTCTGCTCGACTGGTTTCGCAATGCGACATCGGCGCCGCGGGAGATGGAGCAACTGCGCGACGATCTCACGGAGGCGAACGACCGCCGCAAGCTCGCCGAATCGGCCGTCAAGAGGCTCGAAAAGCTGCTCGAGCGCGAGGACCTGGATGAATCCGTCGCCGCCCAGGTCCGGCAGACCCTCGCACTCTGGAAGGAGCGCCTGACCGAGGTGTCGGGGCGGATCGACGTCATCG
Organism: uncultured Verrucomicrobiae bacterium; assembly: GCA_937957985.1. Lineage (GTDB taxonomy): Bacteria > Verrucomicrobiota > Verrucomicrobiia > Verrucomicrobiales > Akkermansiaceae > Haloferula. The sequence continues at coordinate 3,321 of CALGOH010000211.1, read as the reverse complement.
AAGCGAAGATCTCGGAGCGGGAACGCAACACACCCACCATCATCGAGTCGATCTCCACCGGCCTGTCGACCTTCTGGAAAAGCCGGGGCCTGAACCTCCTTCTGGCGATCGTCGCCTTCATCCTCTCCTTCGTCGCCTTCCGCCGCCTCTACCGCCTCTTCAGGCGGGTGAGCCCGTTCCACCGCAAGGGGGAACCGCGCCTGACCTCCCGCTTCATCGACCTGCTCGCCGCCGCGCTGGCGATCATCCTCGCGATCACCGCTTCGCTGGTCGTCTTCTACCTCCGCGGCGACTGGCTGCTGCTCACCATCTCGGCCATCATCCTGGCGGGCATCGTCATCGCCTCGCGCCAATCCCTGCCCCCCTACATCGACCAGATCCGCACCATCCTCAACCTCGGCCCGGTGCGCGAGGGCGAACGGCTGGTCCACGACGGCGTGCCGTGGCGCGTCGATCGCCTCGGAGTCTACTGCCACTTCAGCAATCCCCTCCTCGGCGGCGGCAGGCTCCGTCTTCCGATCCGCAAGGTCAACGAGCTGCACTCACGCCCCTGCGACCGCAAGGAGCCGTGGTTCCCGACCTCCGAAAACGACTGGGTGATCCTGGGAGACGGGACCTACGGCAAGGTGATCCAGCAGACACCGGAACGCGTGACCGTCCTGCGGCTCGGCGGCAGCAGGAAGACCTATCCCACCGCGGATTTCCTCGCCCTCTCCCCGGAGAACCTTTCCACCGGCTTCCGCGTCTCGTCGGTCTTCGGCATCGACTACGCCCACCAGGCCATCTGCACCACCGAGGCGCCGCGAATCCTCACCGAGCGCCTGAAAGCCGGGCTGATCGAGAAATTCGGCCACGAGGTTCTTCACAACCTCAACGTCGAGTTCAGGGCCGCGGGCAGTTCCTCGCTCGACTACGAGGTGCTCGCCGACTTCACCGGCGAGGCCGCCTCCCGCTACAACGCGATCCAGCGTCTGCTTCAGAAGCTCTGCGTCGATGTCTGCAACGAGCACGACTGGGTCATCCCCTTCACGCAGGTCACGGTGCACCAGGCCGCCGGCGCCGGGGTTTCCCTTGACGCTCCGGACGACCAGCCATAGCCGTCGGGTTCCGCACGTGTCTTCCGGACACCCACCCACTTTCCCGCATGAAAATCGTCGTCCTTTCCCGCAACGCGAAGCTCTACTCCACCCAGCGTCTCATCGAGGCCGGCAGGGAGAGGGGCCACGAAATGCGCCGCATCGACTACCTGCGATGCCACATGAACATCACCACCATGCGCCCCCGCATCTACCTCGGCGACGAGGAGATCTGGCAGGTCGATGCCATCATCCCGCGCATCGGGGCGACCCACACCTTCTACGGCACCGCCGTGGTGCGGCAGTTCGAAATGATGGGCACCTATTCGGCGAACGAATCGGTCGCCATCTCGCGCTCCCGCGACAAGCTGCGCTCGCTGCAACTGCTGGCCCGCAAGGGCATCGGACTTCCCGTCACCGCCTTCGCCCACGACACCAAGGCCACCGGCCACCTCATCAAGCTCTGCGGCGGCGCCCCGATCGTCATCAAGCTGCTCGAAGGCACCCAGGGCGTCGGCGTCGTGCTCGCCGAAACGCAGAAGGCGGCCGAGTCGGTGATCGAGGCCTTCCGCGGGCTCGAGGCCAACATCCTCGCCCAGGAATTCATCTCCGAGGCCGGCGGCTCCGACATTCGCTGCTTCGTCGTCGGCGACAAGGTGGTCGCCGCCATGAAACGCCAGGGCGCCGAGGGGGAATTCCGCTCGAACCTCCACCGCGGCGGCTCCTCCAGCGTGGTCAAGATCACCCCGGAAGAACGCTCGACCGCCGTCCGCGCCGCCCGCGTGATGGGGCTCAACATCGCCGGCGTCGATCTCCTGCGCTCGAATCACGGCCCCGTGGTCATGGAGGTGAATTCCTCGCCCGGTCTCGAAGGCATCGAGGAAGCCACCGGCAAGGACGTCGCCGGAAAGATCATCGAGTTCATCGAGAAGAACGCCAAGAGCGGAGCCACCCGGACCCGGGGCAAGGGATGACCCGCAAGACGGCGTCAACCGCTTGAAGTCGGAGCGCCGGGACGTCAGCCTCGCCCATGCCCCAGCGCTCCAGCCGCGATCCGTTCCGCCTCGGTGATGCCGAGGTCCGGCCCGGCTCGCGCGAGCGCGTCCAGCTCGACGTCGGCACCTACCTGACCTCCGAGTCGCTGCGACTGGCCGTTCACGTCATCCATGGCCGCCGCCCGGGGCCGACCCTGCTGGTCACCGCGGCCGTCCACGGCGACGAGACGAACGGCACCGAAATCATCCGCCGACTGCTGCGCGATCGCCGGCTGAACCGCCTGGCCGGGACGCTGCTGGCCGTGCCCATCGTCAACCGCCCCGGCTTCGTCACCCGCTCGCGCTACATGCCCGACCGGCGCGATCTCAACCGGCTCTTTCCCGGCAGCCCCACCGGATCGCTCGGGTCCCGGCTCGCCAAGGTGCTCGTCGACCAGGTCGCCCGCCGGGCCGATGTCCTGATCGATCTCCACACCGGCGCGGTCAACCGGCCGAATCTTCCCCAGATCCGCATCTGCCCCGACCGCCCCCACGCGCTCGAGCTCGCCCGCGTCTTCGCCCCGCCGGTCATCCTCGTCGGTCAACCGCGCGAAGGCACCTTCCGCCGCGCCTGCCAGGACCTCGGAAAGACCTGTCTCCTCTACGAAGCCGGCGAGGCGATGCGCCTGGACACCCCGGCGATCCGCTTCGGTGTGCACGGCACGTTCTCGGTGATGCGCCAGCTCGGCATGCTGCGCGGCAAGGCCGCCGTCCGCCGCCTGCCGCTGGTCTCGTCCCGCTCGTTCTGGGAACGCGCCCCCGCGGGCGGGATCTTCACCCCCCTCGTTCCGCTCGGAAAGGCGGTCGAAGCCGGCACCCAGCTCGGTTTCGTCGCCGATCCCCACGGCACGGGCGACACCCCGGTCATCGCCAGCCGGGCCGGCCTCCTCATCGGACGCACCAACGACGCCACGGCCGACGAGGGCGACGGTCTCTTCCACCTCGCCTCGCTGGAAGAAATCGACCGGGCCGAGTCCCGCATCGCCCGCACCACCGGCCACCTCCCCAGCGCGGCCGACGACGAGGACGACCATCCCGTTCCCTACGATTCCCTCAACGACACGATCTGACCGGAAATCGTCCGCAAGCCCGACAGACCGGACGGGGTTGCCAACGTAGCCTCCGCGCCCGAGAATCCCCACCAACATCTGCACCCCCGCCACCACTGTCATGACCGCCTCCAAGCACCTGCCCCCGATCCTTGCCACCAT